>JANNLG010000077.1:0-4181 GCA_031396695.1 Deltaproteobacteria bacterium | reverse complement strand
GGCATCATGGCGCACACGGTTTCGTACGAGCGCTTCAAGAGCGTGCGCATCGCGGGTGCGCCGGTCGGCGAGTCGGAGATCATGACGATCCGCGCGGGCGAGCTCGGCGTGCCGGTCGGCCTGGTGACGGGCGATCAGGTGCTGATCGCCGAGCTCGGCAAGCGCGCGCCCTGGGTCGAGCGCGTCGAGGTGAAGCGCGCGCTCTCGAACGTGGCCGGCGACGTGATTCCGCCCGCCCGCGCGCGCGACCTGATCCGCGCCGGCGCGCGCCGCGCGCTCGAGCGCGCGCGCAGCGGCGAGCTGCCCGTCTACCGCGACCAGCCCGCGCCGCACGAGATCGAAGTCGAGCTGCGCTCCCCGATCGAGGACGCGCTGCGCGAGAACCTCTCGCACCTGCCCGAGTTCGAGATCGCGGACGAGCGCACCGTGCGCACGCTGGCCGACGACATGGAGCTCGGCTTCCGCCGCATCGCCTACCTCGGTTACGCGACGCGCCCGAACACCACGCGCTACTGAGGGGTCCCGGCGCGCGTGCGGCCGCGCGCCACCCCACTACGCTCGGCTTCGCCTCGCTGCGCGCGCGCCTTCGGCGCACTTGCAGGCACGCGCAAACTCACACCGGCGTCACGTACGCGGCGGTGATCCCGCCGTCGACCAGGAACGTCGCGCCGGTCGTGAACGACGACTCGTCGGAGGCCAGGAAGAGCGCCGCGCGCGCGATCTCTTCCGCCTCGCCGAAGCGCCCCATCGGGATGTGCACGAGCCGGCGCTGGCGCTTGGGCTCCGTGTCCAGGTACTTCATCAACAGCTCGGTGCGCAGTGGACCCGGACAGAGCGCGTTCACGCGGATCTTCTCGCGCGCGTGGATCACGGCGAGCTCGCGCGACATCGCGAGCACGCCGCCCTTGCTCGCCGTGTAGGCGAGCTGCGGCGTGGCGGCGCCGAGCACCGCGACGAACGACGCGACGTTGATGATCGAGCCGCCGCCGCTGCGCTGGAGCGCAGGGATCCCGAACTTGCAGCCCAGGAACACGCCCTTCAGGTTGATGCGCATGGTCAGGTCCCAGACGGATTCTTCGGTGTCGACCGCGCCGTTGTCGTCGATGTGCGAGATGCCGGCGTTGTTCATCAGCACGTGCAGCGCGCCGAACTCGCGCTCGGCCAGCGCGATCATCGCGCTCGCGTCGTCGGCCTTCGAGACGTCGGCGCGCACGAAGCGCGCCTGGCCCCCGGCTTTGCCGACTTCGCTCGCCACGCGCTCGCCCGCGGCGGCGTCGAGATCCGCGATCACGACCTTCGCACCCTCGCGCGCGAACAGGAGCGCCGTCTCGCGCCCGATCCCGCTGCCCGCACCCGTGATCAAACAAACCTTGCCCGCGAGTCGCATGCCTTCCCCCCTACGCGTCTGGATTCAGGTGTCGGAGGGTAGAGGTTTTGCGAGGTACTGCGCGAGCAACTCGAGCAGCTGTTGGCGATCGATCGGCTTGGGCGCGAAGGCGTTGCAACCCGCGGTGAAGCAGCGCTCGCGGTCCTCGTGCATGGCGTGCGCGGAGAGCGCGATGATCGGGCGCGTGTAGCCGCCGTCGCGCAGTGCCTGCGTGGCGGCGTAGCCGTCGAGCTCGGGCATCTGCATGTCCATCAGCACGGCGTCGAAGGGCTGCGCTCCGCGTTCGGCCTCGAGCGTGCGCTCGACCGCGCGACGGCCGTCCGACGCGATCTCGACCTCTAGCCCCGCGCGCCCGAGCAGGCGCGCGATCAGGCGCTGGTTGTCGGCGCCGTCCTCGGCGACCAACACGCGGCCGCGCAGGACCGGCGGCTTTGCAGCGATCTTGGTCTCGCGCGTCTTCGGATCCGCCGGCGTCTCCGCCGCGGCGCTCGATGCGCGCTCAGCCGGCGTCGGCTCGCGCAGCGGCAGGCACAGGCTGAACACCGACCCCTGCCCCAGCGAGCTCGACAGCGACAGCTCGCCGCCCAGGTCGTTCGCGAGCCGGCTGGAAATCGCGAGCCCTAGCCCGGTTCCGCCGTAGCGGCGCGACTCGCTCGCGTCGACCTGCGAGAACGGCTCGAAGATGCGTTGCTGGTCGACCGGCGCGATGCCGATGCCGGAGTCGATCACGTCGAAGCGCAGGCGAGCGTCCGGCGAGCCCGGCTCGAGCGACACCGAAACGCGTACGCTGCCCTGCTCGGTGAACTTGATCGCGTTGCCCACCAGGTTCACGAGCACCTGCTGCAAGCGCACCGCGTCGGTCCACAGCCGTGGCGGCAGGTCGCCGGCGAGCTCCAGGTCGAGCAGCAGGCCCTTCGCGCGCGCGCGGTCGCGCAGCAGCGCCACGACCTGCTGTGCAACCGAGATCGGCACCACCTCGCGCCAGCGCATGGTCAGCCCGCCTGCCTCGATGCGCGACAGATCGAGCATGTCGTTGACCAGCGCGAGCAGCTGGCGACCGTTGCGGCGCAGCGTCTCGATCGCGTCGCGCCGCTCGCTCTCGTCGAGCCCGGGCTCGGCCAGCACGTCGGTGTAGCCGAGGATCGCCGTCATTGGCGTGCGGATCTCGTGCGAAACGTTGGCGACGAACAGGCTCTTGGCGCGGCTCGCCTGGTTCGCGGAGTCGCGCATCGCGACCAGCGCCTGCTGCGCCTCTTCCTCGAACACGCCGTTCATGTACACGAGCCCCGCGCACAGGATCGAGCCGGCGCAGACTGCGACCACGCGCTTGACCACGAGCGCGGCGCCGGTCGGAGCCGGAGGCACCGGAATCCCATAGGTCTCGAACAGCGCGAAGCTGAGCACCACGAGCATCGATGCGGCCGCGACGAACACCGCCGTGCGGCTGCCGCAAAGCGCGCGCGCGACGACCGGGAGCACCACGAACCAGGAGAGCCCGGGCGCATCGATGCCGCCCTTCATGAAGGTCAGGATCGTGATCACCGCGAACAGCCCGACCAGCGCGCTCATCGCCGAGGCCGCGCCGTCTCCACGCCGGCGCAGGTAGGAGATCGAGCCGAGCCCGACCACGGTGCCCACTACCAGGATCGCGATCGCGAGCGCTGCGCGGTCCCACGACTCGACCGCCATCTCCATCACGCCCTGGAAGATCCCGTAGACGATGAAGACGGAGGTGTTGAACACGATCAGACGCGCGCGACGGCGTTCGGTCGGATCACCCTGGTGAACGGCTGCGGGCACGAGCCGGTCGACGACCGCGAGCCAGCCGCTCACCCGGCGCGAAACGCCCGCCATGTGCCGTCCCCCGCGACCCTTCTGCCGCTCCGTCGGGATCGGTGCGGGCTGGAAAGACCTTGATGATCCGAGCGTTTCCGTTATCCAAACGCCGCACATGGAAGGCAGCGAGCGCCGCATACGGAGTGAGGTCGAGCGGCGCCGCACGTTCGCGATCATCTCGCACCCCGACGCCGGCAAGACGACGCTGACCGAGAAGCTGCTGCTGTTCGGCGGCGCCCTGCGCGAAGCCGGCGCCGTGCGCGCCCAACGCGCGGCACGTCACGCCACCAGCGACTGGCTCGAGATGGAAAAGCAGCGCGGCATCTCGGTGTCGAGCTCGGTCATGCACTTCGACTGGTCGGGCTTCCGCGTGAACATTCTCGACACACCCGGCCACAAGGACTTCAGCGAGGACACCTACCGCACCGTGATGGCGGCCGACGCGGCGGTGATGCTGATCGACGCCGCCAAGGGCGTGGAGGGACAGACGCGCAAGCTGTTCGAGGTCTGCCGCCTGCGCCACATCCCGATCTTCACATTCGTGAACAAGATGGACCGGTTCGGCCGCGAACCCCTCGACTTGATGAGCGAGATCGAGGACGTGCTGAAGATCGACGCCGTGCCGGTCAACTGGCCGCTCGGCTCGGGCACGGAGTTTCGCGGCATCTACGACCGGATCGGCGAGCGCTCGCTCTACTTTGCGGGTGGCAAGCACGGCACGCAGAAGGTCGAGCAGCGCGAAGTCGCAGGCCCGCCCGAGGAAACGAGCGTGCGCGACGCGCTCGCGCTGCTCGACGGCGCCGGCGCGGTGTTCAGTGCCGAGGCGGTGCGCGCTCAAGCCCAGACGCCGATGTTCTTCGGCAGCGCGCTCACCAACTTCGGCGTGCTGCCGTTCCTGGAGCGCTTCCTCGAGCTCGCGCCCTGCCCCGGCCCGCGCGAGTCGAGCGCGGGCGTGGTC
>JANNLG010000033.1:0-2726 GCA_031396695.1 Deltaproteobacteria bacterium | reverse complement strand
GAGCCGCCCGATCGCGGCCAGGAAGCGGCCGGGCTCGGGCGGCTCGAGTCCGAGCTCGGCGAGCATCGCCTCGCGGCAGACGCGCTTGCCCGCGGGCGAGCCGGAGTGGAAGCGCTCGGGCAGCGCTGCGTCCGTGCCGGGATCGAAGCGATCCACGTCGAGCCCGTTCGCGATGCCCGTGAGCCGCGCGCGGCGCAGCTGGTACACGCCCTCGAGTCCGTCGCCGAACGCCGGCGTCTGGATCTCGCGCGCGTAGCCGGGTGAGACCGCGACGATGCGGTCCGCCGAGATCAGCCCTGCCTTCAGGAGCGAGAGTTCGCCGTAGAACTCCAGCCCATCGGGAGCGAACAGCTCCTGCGGCAGGCCCGTCCAGCTCATCGCGTTCGCCGGCGCTCGGCCCTGGTACGCATTGTTGTGTACGACCTGCACCGCGCCCACGCCGCGCGTGGGGCCGCGGTCGAAGAGCGTGCGCAGCGCGCAGATCGAGAGCGACGCGTGCCAGTCGTGCGCCACCAGCACGTCGGGGCGCTCTTCGTGGGTCCGCAGCGCCGACGCGCGCGCGAACGAGATGAAGCGCGGCACGTCGTCGGCGAAGCCGTACAGGCTCGGGCGATCGAAGAACGCCGGCAGGTCGAGCAGCCGCAGCTCGAGCTTGGGCGCGAGCACCCCCGCGAGCCAGCGTCCGCGCAGCTCGCCGAACGGGCCGGCCAGGCGCACGGCGCCGGTTTCGTGCAGGGTCGGCAGCGCGCGCTCCGCGAGCGTGCTGCGGTACGCGGGAAAGAGCACCGTGACTTCGTGCCCGCGTGCGGCGAGCGCGCGCGCGAGTCCCGCGACCGCGTCGCCCAGGCCGCCGCTCTGCGCGAGCGGCGCGAGCTCGGCCGTGGCGAAGAAGATGCGCACGCTACGGACTCAGACGTCGTACTCGTCGCGCTGACCGAAGTCCGCGCGCGAGACCACGACCACGCCGCCTTCCGAAACCGTGAAGCGCTTGCGGTCGGCTTCTAGGTCGTAGCCGATCACTTCGCCTGGCGGAATCTTCACACCCTTGTCGACGATGCAGCGGCGCAGCTTGGCGCCGCGCCCGACGTCGACCAGCGGAAACAGGATGCTGTCGGAGACCTGGCTGTAGCTGTTCAAGCGCACGCGGTAGAAGCAGACGGTGCGCTCCATCAATCCGCCCGAGACGATCGTGCCGGCGCCGACGATCGAGTCGACCGCGTGGCCGACGCGTCCCTCGGCCTTGTCCGCGAACACGAACTTCGCCGGACCCGAGGGCGGCTGATTGCCGCGCAGGGGCCACAGGTCGTTGTACAGATTCAGCCGCGGCTCCACCGAAACCAGGTCGAGGTTCGCCTCGTAGAAGGCGTCGATCGTGCCGACGTCGCGCCAGTAGCCGCGCGAGCCGTCGCTCTCGCCGGGGCAGAGCTGCGACGCGAAATCGTAGGCGAGCATGCGCATGCGCTTGTGGGCGCTGGTGAGCACGTCGCGGCCGAAATCGTGCGTGGTTGCCTCCGCGCCCGCGTTGCGGCGCAGCTCGTCGAGCAGCGCCGGCGTGCGGAACGCGTAGTTGCCCATCGACACCAGCGTCATGCCCGGGTTGCCCGGCATGCCGGGCGGGTCGTCGGGTTTTTCCATGAAGTCCGTGACCCAGCCCGCCGCGTCGACCTTCACGCAGCCGAACGAGCGCGCCTCGCTGCGCGGAACGGGCAGCGTCGCGAGCGTCATGTCGGCGCCGCGCGTGCGGTGCGCGTCGAGCATGAGCGAGATGTCCATCTTGTAGACGTGGTCGGAGCCGAAGATCACCACGTCCTTCGGCCGCAGCTCGCGCAACAGGTCGAGGTTCTGCCAGATCGCGTCGGCGGTGCCGCGAAACCAGAACGGGCCGATGTTCTGGCCCGCGGGAACCGGGTCGATCGAGGCGTCGAGCACGCCGCCCAGCGACCACGCGCGCGACAGGTGACGGATCAGCGACGTGGCGCGGTACTGCGTGAGCACCTTGATGTGCGCGAAGCCGCTGTTGACCAGGTTCGAGAGCACGAAGTCGACCAGCCGGTAGCGTCCGCCGAAATAGACGGCCGGCTTGCTGCGCTCGCTGGTCAGCGGCGCGAGCCGGCGGCCTTCGCCGCCGGCGAGCACCAAAGCCAGGCTGTCGCGCACCGGAATCACGTCGAGATCGTTTCTAGCGGACGCGGGCGCGAAGCGCCCCGTCCGACATCAGGAGCAGCGGTGCGCGGAACGACCCGCCGCGGGCGCGACGTGAATCACGGCTGTCCCGGATTCTCGCCGCGCGGATTGGCCGCGAAGCAGGTCTCGGCTCCTTCCTGACACATCACCACCAGCGTCGTGCGCTGGCCGCAGCCCTCGATGCCGACGGTGTACTCCATGCGCGACATACCCATCACCCACGGGCCCTGCACAGCGGGTTGGATGAAGTCGTCGGAGAGCAGCACCGCCGTCGCGTTCGGGCAGCCCAGTTCGAAACGGCCACGGCGCAGCGCCGTCTCCATGGCGTTGGGTTGGCCAGCGTCGAGCATCTGCTGCGACGTCTGACAGCCCGCGCCGAGCGCGAGGACGCCTGCAGCCAGCGTGAGTTTGATCGAGTTCGTCATGACCGAAGTTCTCCTACACGCGAGCGGCGCATCTCAGCGGCGCCCGCCGCCGTGAAATCCGCCAGGGCCACCACCGAAGCCTCCACCGTGGGAGCCACCGCCGCCCTCGCCGAAGCG
>JANNLG010000001.1:0-1668 GCA_031396695.1 Deltaproteobacteria bacterium | reverse complement strand
CGGACGTCGTACAGGGCATCTACCTGGGGCTCCACACGCTCTCGGAGCCCGGTGACGGCGTCGTCGTACAAACTCCGGTGTACCCCTGGTTCCTCCGGGCCACCGACGAGATCGGGCGGCGCCGGATCGTGAACGAGCTGGTCGCGGGGCCGCGCGGCTACGAGATCGACTTCGACGACCTGCGCGCGAAGATCGACGCGCGCTCACGCATCCTGCTGTTGTGCAGCCCGCAGAACCCGACCGGCCGCGTGTTCACGCGCGCGGAACTCGAGCAGCTCGCGCAGATCGCGGTCGAGCGCGATCTGATCGTGATCTCGGACGAGGTGCACGGCGATCTCGTGTTTCCCGGTCACCGCCACATTCCGATCGCGTCGCTCGGACCCGAGATCGAGGCGCGCACGATCACGCTCACCTCGGCCACCAAGGCCTTCAACATGGCGGGGCTGCGCTGCGGCGTCGCGGTGTTCGGGAGCGAGTCGCTGAAGAAACGCTTCCAGGTCCTGCCGTCGCACCTGCGCGGCGGGCTCGGCAGCTTCGGCCTCCACGCGAGCGAGATCGCCTGGACGAGCTGCCAGCCGTGGCTCGACGAGGCGCTCGCCTACCTCGACGGCAACCGCGCCTTCCTGGCGAAGTTCTTGAAGGAGCGCCTGCCGGGCATCTCGCACGTCTCGCCGGAAGCGACCTATCTGGCCTGGCTCGACTGCCGCAAGCTCGCGCTCGCGCCCGACCCGTTCAACTTTTTCCTCGAGCGCGCGCGCGTCGCGCTCTCGGACGGGCGCAGGAACGGACCGGGCGGCGACGGCTTCGTGCGGCTCAACTTCGCCACCTCGCGCGCGATCCTGACGCAGATCCTGGAGCGACTCGAACAGTCACTCCGCCGGAGTTAGTTCGCTCTCAGTCGAGCAGCAATTCCGCGGCGACCCGTACCTGCGCGACGACTTCGGACTGCTTGTGCAGGCCGCTCATCCAGCCGATCAGCGCGGCGAACCAGACGTGCTGCAGCACGGTGCAGACGCGGATCTCGTGCTCGCTCGCGGACTCGAGCGTCGCCTTCGGGTCGCCGCGCATGGCGCGCACGAGCAGCTCACCCGCGACGCTGTGGAAGGCGCGAATCTTGCCCGCGAGCTCCGGTTCGTCCGAGCTCGCAGCGCGCAGCACCGCGCGCGCGAGCTTGGGCTTGCGGCAGAGCGTGCGGGTGGCGGCCGCGAAGTACGACGTCACGCGCTCGAGCGCGGTCGGGCCGTCGGGTGGGTGCTTGGCCATGCGTGCGGCCAGGCCCGCCGCCTCGCTCGCGAGCGCCGCCACAAGCAGGTCGTCCTTGCTGCGGAAGTGCCGGTACAGCGTACCGAGAGCGACCCCGGCGTGTAACGCGACGTCGCGCAGCCGGACGGCCTCGAACCCGCCCTGCTCGGCCAGCGCAACCGCCGTCGCGATGATTCTCGCCTCTCGCTCGTCCACGCGGGTCATGCATAACCGTTTTCGCCGCCTCGAACCACCGCCAACTCGAGCGCACGCCGTGGTAGGCTTGGCCCGCGCAACCCTGCAGGAGAGAGCCATGAAAGTCGTCGTCGACTACGACCTCTGCGAAGCCAATGCCGTGTGCGTGGACCAGGCCCCCGAGGTCTTCCGCGTCGATGAGAACGACAACCTGCACATCCTGATCGAGAA
>JANNLG010000058.1:0-4179 GCA_031396695.1 Deltaproteobacteria bacterium | reverse complement strand
GCGCTGCGGATCTCGTCGACCACGCGCTCGACGCCCTCCTTGCCCACGTCCGTCACCGCGACTTGCGCGCCTTCGTCCGCGAACAGGTGAGCGGTGGCGCGGCCCATGCCGCTGGCGGCGCCGGTGACGAGTGCGCCGCGGCCGGCGATCGAACGCGAGAGCTTGGAGAGCCTGGCCATGGTCGAATCCTACCTTGCAGTGCCGCAAGTGTGCTGCGCTCCGAGCGGCCGCCACCCCAGCTGCGGGCGCCGCGCGCTGGCACCGCGTTTGCTCCTCTCCCCGGCGAACGGAGGACGAGATGCGCATGCTCCTGAACGCCTTGCTGCTCGCCGCGGCCGTCTTTCCGGGAACGGCGCCGGCCGCCGAGCCCCGCTACGGACCGTGTCGCGCGGAGCGCGCGATCGATGGCGGGAGCGCCGATCTGCGCTGCGGCGCCGAGCTCGTGCGCGTGCGGCTGGTGAACGTCGCGGCGCCCGCGCGCGGCGAGACCGGCCACGACGAAGCCCGCCGCGCGCTACACGCGCTGCTGCGCGGGCGCGAGCTGTTCATCGCCTTCGAGATTCCCGGCAAGCCGACACTCGATCGCGACGGGCAACTGCGGGTCTTCCTGTACGACCGCGCGGAGCAGAACATGAACATCGCCATGGTCGCGCTCGGCTGGGCGAGCTACGCCGCGGCCGACGGCCTCGATCCGCTCGCGTCGCGCTTCATCGCCGCCGAGCGCGAGGCGCGCGCGGAGCAGCGCGCGCTGTGGACGGTCTGGACCTACGTGGCGGGGCGCGCCGGCCCGAACGACTGAACGCCGTCAGGACATCCCGAGCGAGAGCAGGTTCTCGACCGGCTGGTAGCGCTCCTCGAGATACGCGATGTCCGCGGGGTCGAGCGCGATCTCGCTCGCCTCGACGAGCTGCGTGAGCTGCGCGACGCGCGAGACGCCGACGATCGGCGCGTGCACTTCGGGCTTCGACAGCAGCCACGCGATCGCGATCTGCGCGGGCGCCTTGCCGTGCTTCCTGGCGAGCTCGACGACGCGATCGGCGATTTCGAAGTCGCGCGCGCCTCGGTAGAGACTCTGGGTGCGCAGGCGATCTCCGCCCTGCGAGCGACTGGTCGAGCCGCGATCGAAGCCGCCGCCGTACGAGCCCGCGAGAATTCCGCGCGCCAACGGCGACCAGGGCGTGAGCGCGACGCCCGTTTTCGCGCAGTACGGATTCATCTCGCGCTCTTCCTCGCGGTAGATCAGGTTGTAGTGGTTCTGCATCGAGATGAAGCGGGTCCAGCCGTTCAGCTGCGCGGAGTGCTGCAGCTCCGCGAACTGCCAGGCGAACATCGACGACGCGCCCAGGTACAGAGCCTTGCCCGCCTTCACCACGTCGTGAAGCGCTTCGAGCGTCTCCTCGATCGGGACCTGCGCCTGACCGGGCACGCCGTGCGGGTGTCGGTGGATCACGAGGTGATCGATGTAGTCGTGCCCGAGCCGCGCGAGGCAGCGATCGACGCCCTCGATCACGTGCTTGCGCGAGAGCCCGCCTTGATTGGCGCCGCGGCCCATCGGCATGGCGATCTTGGTGGCCAGCACGTACTCGTCGCGCGCGGCCAGCTCGCGCAGGAGCTTCCCGACCAGCTCCTCGCACGCGCCGAGCCCGTAGAAATCCGCGCAGTCGAAGTAGAAGAGCCCCTGCTCGAGCGCCGCCTTGAAGATCGGTCTCGCGTCTTCCTCGCCGAGCGTCCAATCGCCCTGGTGGCCGCGCCCGGGCACGCCGAAGTTCATCGTTCCGAGGCAGAGCCGCGACACGCGCAGCCCCGAGTTCCTGCCGAGCTGGATCGACTTGAGCATGCGCAAGATCATACGCTCGCGGCGTACACTGTGCGGCGAGGAGAACCCCGTGGCGCAAACGAGCGACAGCAACCGTCCCTACACCGTGATCTCGTCCGACACCCACGCGGGTGCGAACATCCAGGCCTACCGCGAGTACCTCGACGAGGAGCACAAGCAGCTCTTCGACGCCTGGCGCGGCTCGTACTCGAACCCGCAGCGCACGCACATCGGCAGCAAGAAGCACAAGAACTGGGACGACGCCGAGCGCATGAAGGACATGGAGAGCGAGGGCGTGGTCGGCGAGATCATCTTCCCGAACACGGTGCCACCGTTCTTCAAGACGAGCGTGCTGATCTGCGGGAACCCGAGCGTCGAGGACTACAATCTGCGCCTCGAGGGCATTCGCGCGCACAACCGCTGGCTCGCCGACTGGTGCGCCGAGTTCCCCGAACGCCGCGCCGGCATCGGGCTCGTCTACCTGAACGACATCGACGAAGCCATCGAAGACGTGCAGTGGATCGCCAAGCACGGGCTACGCGGAGGTGTGTTGCTCCCGCACGTTCCACCGGACTGCACACACATCCGGCCGCTCTACGATCCCGAGTACGACCGGCTCTGGACGCTGTGCCAGGACCTGGGCGTCGTGTTGAACCACCACGGCGGGACGGGCTCCCCCGACTACGGGCCGTACAAGGTCGCGCTGCCGATTCGCCTGGTCGAAACCGGCTGGTTCTCGACGCGCAGCTACACGCACATGATCCTGGGCGGGATCTTCGAGCGCTTCCCGAAGTTGAAGTACATCGTGACCGAGTCCGGCTGCTCGTGGGTGCCGCAGACGCTGGCGACGCTC
Source organism: Deltaproteobacteria bacterium (assembly GCA_031396695.1). Taxonomy (GTDB): domain Bacteria; phylum Myxococcota_A; class UBA9160; order SZUA-336; family SZUA-336; genus VGRW01. The sequence continues at coordinate 1,510 of JANNLG010000058.1, read as the reverse complement.
GACATGCTGTGGAAGCGCATGCGCGGCGGCGCGGTGGGCGAGTTCCAGTTCGCCGAAGGGGCGGTACCGCCCGAGCCGCCCAGCTTCTACGCCAAGCGCAACTGCTTCTACGGCGCGAGCTCGGCGTCGCCGCGCGATCTCGCGGGACGGCACGAGATCGGCGTCGACCATCTGCTCTGGGGCAGCGACTACCCGCACTACGAGGGCACCTATCCACACACGCGCCTCTCGCTGCGCCACACCTTCAACGCCATGCCGGAGCCGGAAGTGCGCGCGATGCTGGGCGAGAACGCCGCCAAGCTGTACGGCTTCGACCTGAACGCGCTGGCGCCGATCGCCGCGCGCATCGGGCCTACACCGAAAGAGGTCGCGGTGCCGCTCACGCCCGAGGAGTTCCCGAAGGACTCGATGACGATGGCGTTCGGGCTGGCGTAGCGCGACGCGCGCCGCCTACTGCCCGAGGTTGGCGAGCGCGAAGCGAAGCGGAGCGTTCGAGACCTTCATCATCCCGTCGAAGGGCTGGTCCATCTCGAGGATCAGGAACAGCGAAGCCGACACCGACATCGCACAGACGACGAGCACCGTCATGACGGTCCGGTTGCCGGGCGCGAACAAGCCGAAGCTGCCGAAGATCAGCGCGAGCCAGCTCACCACCACCACGAGGAAGACCGCCGAGATCGAGCTTTCGGTCGCGCCGAACACCGTCCAGCGCGTCATGAGAACTTCGCTCGCGAGCTCCAGCGCTTGCGACCTGAACCAGCGCTGCGCCTCGGTCTGCGGCGACAGCTCGACGATTAGCCGCTCGATCCTCTCGACCTTCGGGGTGCCCTCGGGAGTGATGATCCGCACCTCGTGTGCGCCGTCCTCTGGCCAGGTGGCGCCGAGCCTGAACTCGAGCGATGTCCGCAAAAGGCCGCGCACCTCGCTCGTCTCGGGCCCGTAGCCGGCGAGCGCGCGGTCGAGCGCGAGCGCGGTGGTCGCCGAGTGCTTGACCGCGCCATCCACCCCATCGAACGCGCTCTTGGCGGACGCAGTCATCAAACCGAGGATCAGCGCGGTCATCGTCGCGATCATGCCGACCCCGAGCAGCACCACCTCCTTCGACTCAGGATTGAGGTGGTGGTCGGGCAGCAGCGCCCGGAGCGACCTCCCGAGCAGCGTGCCACCGAGGACGCAGACGAACACGATCACGGCGCTAGTGAACGGACTCATGGTCGCATGCTACCCCTGCGCGCGCGTGTCGACTTCATCGAGCAACCGCTGAAAGTTCGCGAGACGCGCCGCGGGCAGGCTGCCCGCTTCTACGGCCGCGCGCACGGCGCACTTCGGCTCGCTCTTGTGCTCGCAGTCGCGGAAGCGGCAGTCGGCGGAGAGCAGCGCGATCTCGGGGTAGACGGGGCCGAGCAGATCGCGATCGACCGGGCCCGTGCCGATCTCGCGCACCCCCGGCGTGTCGATCACGACCGCGCCGCCGGCGAGCCGCAGCCAGGTCGACGCCGAGGTGGTGTGC
>JANNLG010000057.1:0-1777 GCA_031396695.1 Deltaproteobacteria bacterium | reverse complement strand
GCACACCACCTCGGCGTCGACCTGGCTGCGGCTCGCCGGCGGCGCGGTCGTGATCGACACGCCGGGGGTGCGCGAGATCGGCACGGGCCCGGTCGATCGCGATCTGCTCGGCCCCGTCTACCCCGAGATCGCGCTGCTCTCGGCCGACTGCCGCTTCCGCGACTGTGGGCACCGCAGCGAGCCCAAGTGCGCGGTGCGCGCGGCCGTCGAAGCCGGCACGCTGCCCGCCGCGCGGCTCACCAACTTCCATCGGCTGCTCGACGAGGTCGACACCCGCGCGCAGGAGTGAGGTCAGGTCATGGGTCCGCTCGAAATCGCGTCGATCGCGTTCGCCTGCGTCTTCGCCGGCACGCTCGCCTGCGTCTTCGCCGGCACGCTCGGCGGCATGTACCTGCGCAGCGCGCTTCCCGATCACCACCTGAGCGACGAATCGAAGGAGGTGGTGAAGCTCGGCATCGGCATGATCGCGACCATGACCGCGTTGATCCTCGGCTTGATGACGGCGTCCGCGAAGAGCGCCTTCGACGCTCAGAACGCCGCGGTCGAGCACATGGCGGCGAACGTGCTCGCGCTCGATCGGGCGCTGGCCAGCTACGGACCGGAGGCGATGGAAGTCCGGACGATGCTCCACCACGCGGTGTCGTCCCGGCTCGAGCTCTCGTGGCCCGAAGAGAGCGGGCGCGCTGGCGAAGACGCGCCGCCGAGAGCAGCGAGCGCAGGCGACCAGATCGCCCTGCGGCTCCTCGCGCTGAAGCCCGCGACCGACGCGCAGCGCTGGTACCAAACGCAGGCCCTCGCGCTGATGAGCGACGCGCTGCAGACGCGCTGGACGATCTTCGGCGAGAAAGGCAGCTCGGTACAACTGCCGTTCGTGGTGGTCGTCGTGTCCTGGCTCGCGCTGATCTTCGGCAGCTTCGGCCTGTTCGCGCCCCGCAACCCCACGGTCATGGCGGTGCTCCTGATCTGCACCCTGTCCGTTGCCGCGTCCGTGTTCCTGATCCTCGAGATGGACCAGCCCTTCGGCGGCATGATGAAGGTCTCGAGCGCGCCGCTCCACTACGCGCTCGAGCAGCTCGGCAAGTAGGCGCGGCGGCGAGGCGCTACGCCAGCCCGAACGCCATCGTCATCGAGTCCTTCGGGAACTCCTCGGGCGCGAGCGGCACCGCGACCTCTTTCGGTGTAGGCCCGATGCGCGCGACGATCGGCGCCAGCGCGTCCAGGTCGAAGCCGTACAACTTCGCGGCGTTCTCGCCCAGCATCGCGCGCACCTCCGGCTCCGGCATGGCGTTGAAGGTGTGGCGCAGCGAGAGGCGCGTGTGCGGATAGGTACCCTCGTAGTGCGGGTAGTCGCTGCCCCAGAGCAGATGGTCGACGCCGATCTCGTGCCGGCCCGCGAGATCGCGCGGCGACGCCGAGCTCGCGCCGTAGAAGCAGTTGCGCTTGGCGTAGAAGCTCGGCGGCTCGGGCGGTACCGCCCCTTCGGCGAACTGGAACTCGCCCACCGCGCCGCCGCGCATGCGCTTCCACAGCATGTCGAGCGTCGCCAGCGTCTGCGGCACCCACGAGCAGCCGGACTCGGTCACGATGTACTTCAGCCTCGGGAAGCGCTCGAAGATTCCGCCCAGGATCATGTGCGTGTAGCTGCGCGTCGAGAACCAGCCGGTTTCGACCAGGCGAATCGGCAGCGCGACCTTGTACGGCCCGTAGTCGGGGGATCCCGTCCCGCCGTGGTGGTTCAACACGACGCCCAGGTCCTGGCACAGCGCCCAGAGCCGGT
>JANNLG010000214.1:0-3112 GCA_031396695.1 Deltaproteobacteria bacterium | reverse complement strand
CTTCGGGCTCATCGATCTGGTCCTCCGTGAGGCGCCGAGGGTAGACTGCCGAGATGGTCGCACGCGAGCCGCACCTCCTGGACGTCGATCTGCTCACCGCCGGCACCCCCCACGCGCGCTACGCCGAGCTGCGTGAGCGCGAGCCCGTGAGCTGGCAGGAAGCCGAGTCGGGCGGGTACTGGGCGGTGCTGAAACACGCGGACGTGCTGGCGGTCTCGCGCGATCCCGCGCTCTTCTCGGCCGAGCTGAAGGGCATGCAGCTCGTCGACTACACCGACCAGCTTCCCACGTTGCTCTCGCTCGACCCGCCGCGCCACACGCAGATGCGCCGCCGCGTGCTGCACGCGTTCACCCCCAAAGTGGTGCGCGAGCTCGAGCCGCGCATGCGCGCGATCGTGCGCGCGACCTTCGACCGCGTCGAAGCGCTCGAGGCCTGCGACTTCGTGCAGGACGTCGTGCGCCCGCTGCCGCTCGAGATCGTCTGCGACATCCTCGGCGTGCCTCACGAGGATCGCGCGCGCGTGGGCGACTGGGCGGACCTGCTGGCGGGCTCGGCGGACCCGGAGATCGCGCGCGAGGGCAAGACCGGCACGCAGGGCGCGATCGAGTTCGGCACCTACGCGTTCCAGCTCGCGCAGAAGGCCGAATCGAGCGGCGGCGAGACGCTGATCGCGGTGCTGAAGAACGCCGAGCTCGACGGCGAGCAGGTCGACCTGATCACGTTCTGCGGACTGTTCGTGCAGATCGCGATCGCCGGCAACGAGACCACGCGCTCGACGCTGGTCGGAGGCGTGCTCGAGCTGCTCCGCAATCCCGACGCGCTGCGCACGCTGCAGAGCGACAAGTCGCGAATTCCCGGTGCGGTCGAAGAGATGCTGCGCTGGCTCTCGCCCGTGCACTACTTCCGGCGCACCGCCACGCGCGACACTGCGCTGCGTGGCCAGAGGATCGCGGCCGGCGATCGCGTGGTGATGATGTACGCGTCCGCCAACCGCGACGAGGACGTGTTCCGCGCGCCCGATCGCTTCGACGTGACGCGCTCGCCGAACCCGCACGTTGCGTTCGGCTTCGGCGAGCACTTCTGCCTGGGCGCCGCGCTCGGTCGGCTCGAGGCGCGCGTGTTTCTCGAAGAGCTGTTCGCGCGCTTCGAGACGATCGAGCTCGCGGGCGAGCCCACGCGCCTGCGCTCGAACGAGCTCAACGCCTGGAAGCGGATGCCCGTGCGGCTGACCGCCCGCCGCTGAGCCGCGTCACCCCGTTCCGCGCGCCGCTCGGGCGCGTCACCAAGTATCGATGCACGGGCGTTTCTTGCCCGTGCGCGGCGGCGGTGGCGGCGCGGAGCGCAGCGCGCGCGTGATCCAGGTGCGCGACTGCGCCGGATCGATCACGTCGTCGATCTCGAAGTGCGACGCGCTCGAGACGGCTTTGCCGTGCTGGTACATGCGCTCGACCATCTGGTCGAAGAGCGCCTTGCGCTCGGCCGGATTCTCGATCGCCGCCAGCTCGTTGCGGTAGCCGAGCTTCACCGCGCCTTCTAGCCCCATGCCGCCGAACTCGCCGGTCGGCCACGCCACCGTGAACATCGGCGCCTTGAAGCTGCCGCCCGCCATGGCTTGCGCGCCGAGTCCATAGCCTTTGCGCAGCACGATCGTGAAGAACGGAACCGTCAGGCTGGCGCCGATCACGAACATGCGCGAGGCGTGGCGCACGAGCGCGGTCTTCTCGACTTCGGGTCCGACCATGATGCCCGGCGTGTCGCACAGCAGCAGCAGCGGGATGTCGAACGCGTCGCACAGCTGCATGAAGCGCGCGGCCTTGTCGGCGCCGTCGCTGTCGATCGCGCCCGCGAGGTGGGTCGGGTTGTTCGCGATCACTCCGAGCGGCCGGCCGTCGACGCGCACGAACGCGGTCACCATGCCGTGCCCGAAGCCGCGCCGCAGCTCGAGCACCGAGCCGGTGTCGGCGAGCGTCTCGATCACGCGCCGCACGTCGTACACCCGCAGGCGGTTCTCCGGGATGATCGCGCGCAGCTCGCGCTGATCCGCGCACGCGCCATCGGGGAGCGCGCCTTGAAAATACGACAGGTACTTGCGAGCGACCGACACAGCTTCCGCTTCGTCTGCAACCGCCACGTCGACCACGCCGTTGCGAACCTGCACGTCTAGCGGGCCGACCTCTTCGGGACGGAAGACGCCGAGCCCGCCGCCTTCGATCATGGCCGGCCCGCCCATGCCGATGTTCGAGCCGCGCGTTGCGATCACCACGTCGCAGCAGCCGAGCAGCGCGGCGTTGCCCGCGAAGCAGCGCCCCGACGTGATGCCGATCAGCGGCACGAGTCCGGACAGCCCGCCGAAGTACTGGAACGCGAGACAGTCCAGACCCGACGCGCCGAGCCCGTCCGTGTCGCCGGGTCTTCCACCGCCGCCCTCGGTGAAGAACACGACCGGCAGCCGGAACTTCTCGGCGAGCTCGAACATGCGGTCCTTCTTGCGGTGGTTCTGTGCGCCCTGCGTGCCCGCGAGCACGGTGTAGTCGTACGACATCAGCACACAGCGCGCGGCGGTCTCGCCGAAGTCGGCGCCGTTCACGGTGCCGATGCCCGCGACCATGCCGTCCGCGGGCGTGCGCGCGATCAAGTCTTCGAGCGTGCGGCGGCGGCGCTGCGCGGCGATCACCAGCGGGCCGTACTCGACGAACGTGCCCGGATCGCACAGGTCCGCGACGTTTTCGCGCGTGGTGCGCTGGCCGGTCTTGCGCCGTCGCGCGACCGAATCGGGACGCGCGTCGTCGTGGCCGACCGCATGGCGCGCCAGCGCCTCCGCCAGGTCGGGCCGGATGCGCTCGAGATCAACGGGTTCCGCGCGCTTCTGGAGCGCGCGATCAGAAGTCGTGCCTTCGAGCACGACCAGCACGTGACCCGCGAATACCGCGTCGCCGCGCGCGACCGCGAGCCGCTTCACCACGCCGCTGCTCTCGGCCGCGACCACGTGCTCCATCTTCATGGCTTCCATCACCAGCAGCGGTTGGCCGGCAGCGACGAGCTCGCCGTCGAGCACGTCGATCGAGACGATCGTGCCCTGCAGCGGAGCGAGCACGGCGATCAGGCCGTCGG
>JANNLG010000197.1:0-6334 GCA_031396695.1 Deltaproteobacteria bacterium | reverse complement strand
GCAGGCCGAACGCCGCATCGGGGCAGCCCGGAGCGACCGGCGGCGTTCCCCCGTTCGCGGCGAGCCAGTCGGCTGGAACCCCGCTCGTGTTGGCGAGATCGCTGCCGGTCTGGAACGCGGCGTGACTCGGGTTCGTCTGACCGACCGAAGCCGCGCGGCCTGTCGAGAGCACGGTCATGGCGCTGCCGAAGCGCACGAAGTTGTTCGTCCCGAAGCTCGGGCGGATCGAACGCGCGAGCGACGACGGCGTTCCGGAATCACTCGCGAACGTGAACGCGCCGCTGATCACGCCCCAGGTGCGCTCGTTCGCCGGCGGACTCTCGATGGCGGTCTGACACAAATCCAACGCGAGCGCGTAGCTCATGGCCGAGCTCGCGTTGCTGGGCAGGCCGATGTCGCACAGCGCGCGCGGAGTGTCGATCCCGCCCGCGCAGTCGTCGTCGAGGCCGTTGCCGATGAAATCGTACGCGGCCGGGTTCACCAGCGGGTTCGTGTCGTCGCAGTCGCCGTCGGCGGGCTCGAAGCCGTCGTCGTCCGCGTCCGCGTCGGCGCAGATCTGCGAGATTCCGGGAGGCAGCCCGACCAGCGCCGAGCGCGCGACGCTCGAGTCGAGCGCATCGAACGCGCTGTCGGCGTTCAGGTCACCCGGCAGTGAGATGCAAGTCTGCGTGATCCCGGGCGGCAGCGAAGCGAGCGCGCGGCGCAGCACCGAGTCGTCGACGATGTTGAAGCTCGAGTCGTCGTTCAGGTCGCCGGGTACGAAGATCTGTGCAGGGGCTGTCCGTGCGAGCAACGCGAGAGCCGCGGCCAGCACGAGACGCCGTGCGCTCACAAGTAGCGGCCGCTCGACACCGGCAGTCGGCCCGTGGCCTTCTTGAAGCGGTCGACTTCGGACATCAGGTCTTCCGTCATGACCAGACCCGGCTTGTCGTCGGCCGCGTCGCAGCGCGCCTTGCGGCGCAGCACGGCGTGCATCAGCCGCACCCAGTTGCCGATCGACGACTCGCGGTTCTGCTCGATCACGCGCGGCCAGTCGATGCGCTCGAACAGCTTGCGGCCGGCGCGCTTCTCGGCGGACTGAGCGTGGATGGCGAGCGCCGCGATCACGTCGCCGGGCACGATCGGGTTCACCGACACGATCCGCTCGAAGCGGCCGGGCTCGAAGTAGATCGGCGAGAGCGTGTCGGGCCGGCTGGTCGAGCCGAGCATCAGCGTCGAGGTGACGCCGATCGTGGTGTCGATCAGCTCCAGCAGGAAGTCGCCGAGCTGCGTTGCGGGCAGGTCGAGCCGCGGCGCACCGAGCGACGGATCGTGCGCGAAGTCGAGCTCGTCGAAGAACACGGTGATGCGCTTGATCTCGGCCAGGGTCTCCTGCCAGGCCTGCAAGAGCTCGCCGACTTTCCCGCCCGCGTGCAGGATCTGCAGCGCCAGGCGCGGACTGCGGATGTGCAGGAACGGCGTCTCGGTGCGCGCGGCGAGCGCGGCGGCGAGCAGCGTCTTGCCCGAGCCGTTCGGGCCGATCAAGAGCAGCCCCGAGGGCGAGAACGTGCCCCAGCGCTCGTAGACCTCGGGATCGGTCGCGGCGCACGCGTAGGTAAGCAGCTCGTCCTTCGCCTCGTCGAGCCCACCGATGTCCGCGAAGCTGGTCGTGGGCGAGGCGGTGAACTCGCACGACTTCGCGATCGGCGGGAATTTGCGAACGAACGGTTCCCACAGGTTTGCGGCGCGCTTGCGCTCGAGCTCGTTCATGCGTCCGGTCGTTCCACCGCGCCATTCTACGCCGCGCGGCGAGCCTTGTGGGAGCTCCTCGCGTGGGGCACGGTCCACGCATGAGTGACCCCTCGACCCCGGCTCTGGCCCTGCTCGTCGGTGGCGGCCCCGCGCCCGGCATCAACGGCGTGATCTCCGCCGCCACGATCGAGGCGCGCAACCGCGGCATGCGCGTGATCGGCGTGCTCGACGGTTTCCAGTGGCTCTCCGAGGGCAACACCACGAAGGTGGTTCCGCTCGAGATCCGCGACGTCTCGCGCATCCATTTCCGCGGCGGCTCGATCCTGCGCACCTCGCGCACGAACCCGACCAAGGACGCGAAGAAGCTCGACAACGTGGTCGCGAGCCTGCGCGCGCTCGGCGTGCGCTACCTGATCACGATCGGCGGCGACGACACCGCGTTCAGCGCCAGCCGCGTGGCCGCGCAGGCCGGCGGCGCGATCTCGGTCGTGCACGTGCCCAAGACGATCGACAACGATCTGCCCCTGCCCGGCGGCATCGTCACGTTCGGCTACGAGACCGCGCGACACGTCGGTGTGTCGCTGGTCGAGACGATCATGGAGGACGCGCGCGCGACCAGCCGTTGGTACCTGCTGGTCGCGATGGGCCGCAAGGCCGGCCACCTGGCGCTCGGCATCGGCAAGGCGGCCGGCGCGACGCTGACGCTGATCCCCGAGGAGTTCTCGGGCGAGAAGCTCGCGCTCTCGAGGCTCGCGGACGTGATCGAGGGCTCGATCATCAAGCGCCGCGCGATGGGCGACGAGAACGGCACGGTGGTGATCGCCGAGGGCATCGCCGAGCTGCTCGATCCCGCGGATCTCGAGGGCATCGAGAGCGCGGAGCGCGACGACCACGGGCACGTGCGGCTCTCGGAGCTGCCGCTCGGCAACGTGCTGAAGACCGAGCTGAAGCAGCGCTTCGCGCGGCGCGGGATCTCCGTGAAGCTGGTCGCGAAGGACATCGGCTACGAGCTGCGCTGCGCGGATCCGATCCCGTTCGACAGCGAGTACACGCGCGACCTCGGCTACGGGGCGGCGCGCACCATCCTGGAGGGTGGCAGCGGCTGCATGATCACGCGCCAGAACGGCAAGATCGTGGCGATGCCGTTCAGCGAGCTGATGGACCCCGCGACCGGCCGCACGCGCGTGCGCCTGGTCGACGTGCGCTCCGAGACCTACACCGTCGCGCGTCAGTACATGATCCGGCTCGGCGCCTCCGACCTGGCCGATCCGCTCTGGCTGCAGGCGCTCGCCGATGCGGGCAAGACCAGCGTCGCGGACCTGCGCGCGCGCTTCGCCGGCTGAGCCCGGGTTCAGGCTGCGCATTCCGCGAGTAGCGCGCGTCGAGCTCGAGTCAGCCGGCGCGCGTGTAGTACTGACCGGGCGTGGTGCCGAGCACCTGGCGGAAGCGCGCGATGAAGGCGCTTGTGCTCTCGTAGCCGACGGCGAGCGCCACGCTCGTGACCGGCTCACCCGCGGCGAGCAGCGGCAGTGCCTGCAGCAGCCGGAGCTGCTGGCGCCACGCGCCGAAGCTCATGCCGGTCTCGTTCCGGAACAGCCGCTCGAGCGTGCGCTTGCTCGCGCCGACGCTGCGCGCGATGCGCTCGAGGCTCGCGCCCTCGGTCGGATGTGCGCGCAGCCAGTCCGCCGCGCGAACCGCGCGCGGATCACTCGGCACCGGCACGCGCAGCGGCACCGCGGGCAGCGCCGCGAGCTGATCGAGGATCACGTCGATCAAGCGCGCGTGCTGCGGCTGGCCCGCGTCCAGCGGCCCGAGCTCGACCGCGTGCAGGATCAGCTCGCGCAGTAGCGGCGACACGTTCACGACCGAGCAGCTGTCGGGCACGTCGCGCGCGAGTCCAGGCGCGAGGTAGAGCGTGCGCATCGCCACCTCCCCCGACATCTCGATCGAATGCTCGACGTCGGCCGGCACCCAGACCGCGCGGTGCGTGGGCACGACCCACGCGCCGGTCGACGTGCGCACGCTCATCACGCCGCGCGACGCGTAGATGAGCTGCGCCCAGTCGTGCTGATGGGGCGGGATCGTGTAGCCGCTGGAATAGGTGATCGCGAGCGAGCGGATGCGCACGTCGGATTGTCGCGTTCGCGGCATGATCTGGCACGATACCGCAAGCGCGACAGATGCGTCGCGATTAGGATTCGGCCATGCCGAACCACGTCAGCCACTTCGACATCCACGCCGACGACCTGGCACGCGCGCGCCGCTTCTACGAGCGCGTGTTCGGCTGGGCGTTCCGCGCCTGGGGTCCGCCCGACTTCTTCCTGATCCAGACCGGGCCCGTCTCGGATCCGGGCATCCACGGCGCGCTCAGCCGCCGGCACGATCCGGTCACCGGCTGCGGCATGATCGGCTTCGTGTGTACGATCTCGGTCGACGACGTCGACGCGATCTCGGAAGCGGTCGTAGCGAACGGCGGCGAGATCACGCAACCGCGGACCGTGATCGCGACCGTCGGCACGCTGATCCAGTTCCACGACACCGAGGGCAACGTGGTGTGCGCGATGCAGTACGATCCGGGTGCACGCTGACCGAGGAGACGTGATGGGCGATCTGGATCTGCACGGCCTGACGATCGCGCGCGCCGCACGAGCGCTGCGCGCACGCGAGTTGTCGCCGCTCGAGCTGACCGAGTCGTATCTGCGCCGCATCGAGCGCCTGAACCCACACTTGAATGCGTACATCACGGTGTGCGCGGAACGCGCGCGCGAAGACGCGCGCCGTGCGACCGACGAGCTCAGCTCCGGCAAGCTGCGCGGACCGCTGCACGGGATTCCGATCGCGCTGAAGGATCTGTACGAGACCGCCGGCATCCGCACGACCGCCGGCGCCAAGATCCACGCCAAGCACGTCCCCGCGCGCGACTGCCCCGTCGCCGCGCGGCTTCGCGACGCCGGCACGATCCTGCTCGGCAAGCTCAACACGCACGAGTACGCCTACGGCGTGACCACCAACAACCCGCACTTCGGCCCGACGCGGAATCCCTGGAACCCGGAGCACATCCCCGGCGGCTCGAGCGGTGGCTCGGGCGCCGCGATCGCCGCGGGCCTTGCGACCGCGACCACCGGCACCGACACGGGCGGCAGCATTCGCATGCCCGCCTCGGTGTGCGGCGTGGTCGGCCTGAAGCCGACCTACGGGCGCGTGAGCAAGGCGGGCGTGCTGCCGCTCTCGTACTTGTTCGACCACGCCGGCCCGATCACGCGCACGGTCGAGGACTCAGCCCTGCTCTTGAACGCGATCGCGGGCTACGACCCGACCGACCCGACCAGCGTGCGCACGCCCGTGCCCGACTTCACGGCCGAGCTCGGCGCCGGGCTGCGCGGCCTGCGCGTGGGCGTCGCGCGCGACTATTTCTTCGACGAGCTCGATCCCGAAGTCGAGACCGCCGTCGAGCAGGCGATCGCCGAGCTGCGCCGGCTCGGCGCGGACGTGCGCGACGTGGCGATTCCCGGCGTCGAAGCCGGACTCGGCGCGCTGTTCGGGATCGTGCTCGCGGAAGCGCAGGAGATCCACGCAGCGTCGCTGCGCGCGCGGCCCGCGGACTTCGGCGCCGACGTGCTCGCGCTGCTCTCCTCGCCGACCCCGGACGCGGCTTCGCTCATGTCCGGACTTCGCCAGCGCGACGCGCTCAGCGCGGCGATGCGCGTGGCGCTCGAGTCCGTCGACGTGCTGGTCACGCCGACCACGCCGATCGTGGCCGCGCGCATCGGGCAGGAGTCGATCCGCTTCGGCTCGGTCGAACAGCCGGTGCTGAACGCGATGATCCGCTGCACCGCGCCGTTCAATGCCACGGGTCTGCCCGCGCTGTCGCTGCCCTGCGGCTTCACACGCGCGGGACTTCCGGTCGGACTGCAGATCGCCGGGCGGCCGTTCGACGAGGTCACGGTCGTGCGCGTCGGTCACGCCTACGAACAGGCGACCGGCTGGCACGAGCGGCGCGCGCCGGTCTAGCGCAGGCGCCCGAGCACTTGCAGCGCCTCGGCGACGTGGCGCGCGGGGCTGAGCTGCGAGTTGAACGCGTGCCGGATCACGCCCTGCTTGTCGATCACGTACGTGACGCGGCCGGGCAACAGGCCCAGCGTCGCCGGCACGCGGAACGCCTCGCGCACGACGCCCTCGGGATCCGAGAGCAACGTGAACGGAAGCTCGTGCTTGGCCGCGAAGGCGCGGTGCGACGCAGCCGAGTCACTGCTGATTCCAATCACCTCTGCGCCCGCGTCGGTGAAGTCCTCGAACTGGTCGCGGAACAGACACGCTTCCTTGGTGCAGCCCGGCGTGTCGTCCTTCGGGTAGAAGTACACGACCACGTTGCGGCTGCCCTTGAAGTCGGCGAGCGACACGCGCTTCCCGTTCTGATCCTCGAGCGTGAACTCCGGCGCGGGCGCACCCGCTGCGAGTCCGGTGCCCGAGCCGAGCAGTGAATCGAGCAGTCCCATCAGCGCCCTCCGATCGCGGCCCGCAGCCGCTGCCATTCGCCCAAGTAGCGCACCAAGTGCGGCTTCGCGCCGCCGTCGGTTTCGCGCTCGATCAGCGCCTCGACGTG
>JANNLG010000156.1:0-1864 GCA_031396695.1 Deltaproteobacteria bacterium | reverse complement strand
TGGGCGCGACGAATGCTGTCGGCCCGACTGAAAGCTCGCGCATTACGCGAGCGGCTCCGGCCGGCGGCCGGTTCACGCGTCCTGTTCCCTGCCGCTTAACGTGCCCGCGAGCCGCGGCGCCCCGTCGCGCGCCCGGCGTCTGGGGCGCCAATCCACCCAGGAGAACGCCGGGCCACGCCGCGTTCCTCATGACCTTTTCCGGGCAAGGTCGGCACCTCGACCGCGAGCGTCGGCGGCATCCTGCACCAGGCGCTGCTCGACCTCGCCGATTGGGCGGAGCGCGGCGTCGCGCCGCTGCCCTCGACGCGGTATCGCCGCGATTCAATGAACCAGGTGGTGCTGCCGGCGAAGGGCAGCGAGCGCTTCGGTCAACAGCCGGCGGTGCACCTGACAGCCAACGGCGGGGAGCGTGCCGAAGTGGCGGTCAATGTGCCGGTCAACCTGGTGAGCCAGATCGAGATGCCGCCGCGCGCCGGCAAGATTGTCGAGTACGACTGGTACCTGGGCAGCAGCGACGACAAGTTCGAACCGGCAACGAAGCTCGCCACGCCTTAAGTGCGGGTCAATGCCACGCGCACGGTCAGCTTTCCCGAGCCGGGCGAGTATGTGATCACCCTGCGCACAGTCGGAGAGCGCGACGGCGCCGGCGGAGCCGAGAGCACCACGCCGCTGATCAATATCAATCGCGTGCGCGTCGTCGTTCGGTGGTGTCTCCTCACGGTCGTCCTCGACGCGTACGGACGAAAACGAGCGAGTACGCGAGCAAGTGCTGCTGAGAACTGTGTAGAAATTGTGTAAGGTGGGCTTCGAAACCGCGACGAATGCCGTCGTTTACGGGGTTCACATCGAGACGCATCGTGTGACGCGAAGTCCTGCGTGCTCCTTCCACCACTCGGACATCTCTCCGTCTTTAGAATCAAAAACTTACGAGCGGTCAGGCACTTAGATTATCGCACGTGGCTCCGAGTTCCTAGTTTTCCATGATGGGATTTGGATTCAGCGGTTTACGGACGTGCGTGAACGCATCGTCGTCGGAATTGTGTAAGACCTCCAAGTGCGCGCCGAACAGTTAGAGGCTTTAAAGCATTTGAGCGCCAACGTCGTGCGCGGCCGGCCCGCAGTAGTTCGAGAACACCTGTTGAGCAGCCGCTATTCACTCCTGAGCACTTCGATCGGATCGACGCGGGTCGCGGCGACGGCTGGGGAAATGCTGGCGAGGCTGACGACCGCGATCATCAGCAGGGCCGCGACGCCGTACGGCATTGGATCTCGACTCGTGATCCCAAACAGCTGACTCTCGACGAGGCGTCCGCTAAACCATGCGAGCGCTAGGCCAACGGCCAAGCCCACGCTCAGGACGAGCGCGGCCCGGCGCAAGACGAGCTTCACGATGGCCGTCGGAGCGGCGCCGATCGCCAGGCGAATGCCGAACTCGCGACGCCGCTCGACAACGGTTTGTCCGATCAGGCCGTGCAGTCCGACCGCCGCGAGCACGAAGCCAATCGTCCCCAGCAGACCGAGCATCCAGGCGAAGAGTCGCTGCTGACCGAGCTGCCGGTCGATGCGCGCCGCGAAGGTCGTCTCGGGCGCGAGTGGAATCGTTGGATCGAGTCGGCGCGCGGCTTCAGCCACGAGTTGAAACGCATCTCTCGACCCGAGCGTCGACCGCACGACAAGGTAGACGTTCTGAACCATCGGGAACGTGGCGAGCGGTTCATAGAGCAGCGCGTCGGGCGGACGCTCGATGCCTCTGAAGTGGGAGTCGCGGGCGATTCCGACCACATAGAGCGCGACTGTCTTGCCCGGGCCGGCCTGCGTCAGGAGTTCGCGTCCGATCGCCTCGTCTGATCCGAACAGCCGTCGC
>JANNLG010000116.1:0-4097 GCA_031396695.1 Deltaproteobacteria bacterium | reverse complement strand
GCTCGCACCATGATCGTGCCGCAGTTCAGGCACGGGGGGGCGTCTTCCTGGCCGCCGATGGTCGGGCGGCGGGGTTCGTTGGCGCTGCCGCCGCGGATCGGGACGACGCGCTCGGTGCCGGTGGGGCGCATGGCTGGCGCGGGCGGGTCCAGGATCAGGCTGTCGGAGAGCTCGTCCTCTTCCTCGATCGCGGCTTCGCCGACGGGGAAGTTCAGGCCGAGCCAGCGGAACACGTAGTCGGTCACCGATTTCGCGTACGGGATCTCGGGGTTCGGCGTGAAGCCCGAGGGCTCGAAGCGGGTGTGGCTGAACTTGTCGACCAGCGCCTTCAGCGGAACGCCGTACTGCAGCGAGATCGAGGTCATGACCGCGATCGTGTCGACCAGGCCCGACACGGTCGAGCCTTCCTTCGACATCTTCAGGAACACCTCGCCGGGCGTGCCGTCCTCGTACAGGCCGACGGTCAGGTAGCCGTCGTGGCCGGCGATCGAGAACTTGTGCGTCTTGGCGTCGCGCACGTCGGAGAGCTTGCGGCGGCGCGGCTCGGGCTCGGCCACGGCGGCGACCGGAGCGGACTTGGCCTCCGTCTTGTCGGCCTTGGTCTGCAGCGGCTGCGTGCGCTTCGAGCCGTCGCGGTAGACCGCCAGCGACTTGAGTCCCAGGCGCCACCCTTCGGTGTAGGCCTCTTCGATGTCCTCGATGGTCGCGTCCTTGGGCAGGTTCACGGTCTTCGAGATGCCGCCCGACAGGAACGGCTGCGCGGCGGCCATCATGCGGATGTGGCCCATGTAGTGGATCGAGCGCGTGCCGTGCGCCGACGTGAACGCGCAGTCGAAGATCGACACGTGCTCCTCGCGCAGACCGGGCGCGCCCTCGATCGTGTCGTGCTCGTCGATGTAGCCGACGATCGCGTCGATCTCGGCTCGCGTGTAACCGCGCTTGCCGAGCGCGGCCGGCACGGTGCGGTTCACGATCTTCAGCATGCCGCCGCCGACGAGCTGCTTGTACTTCACCAGCGCGATGTCGGGCTCGATGCCGGTCGTGTCGCAGTCCATCATGAACGCGATCGTGCCGGTCGGCGCGATCACCGTGACCTGCGCGTTGCGGTAGCCGGCGCGGCGACCGAGCTCGAGCGCTTCGTGCCAGCTGTCGCGCGCGGCGCGGTGCAGATCGGCGGGCACGCCCTCGGTCGGCACGCGGTCGCCGAACTCGGTGTGCAGGCCGATCACTTCCAGGAACGGCGCGCGGTTCTTCTCGTACTCCGCGAACGGGCCCAGGCGCCCCGCGATCTCGGCCGAGCGGTGGTACGAGCGGCCGCACATCAGCGACGTGATCGCGGCGCACAGGTTGCGGCCCTCGTCGCTGTCGTAGGCCAGGCCGTTCAGCATCACGAGCGCGCCCAGGTTCGCGTAGCCCAGACCGAGCGGGCGCAGCGCGTGGCTGTTCTTGGCGATGCGCGGCGTCGGGTAGTCGGCCGGATCGATGATGATCTCCATGGCCAGGATCATGGTGTCGACGGCCTGCGCGAAGTCCTCCGTCTGGAACGTGCCCGAGTCGTCGGCGAAGCGCAGCAGGTTGAACGACGCCAGGTTGCAGGCCGTGTCATCGAGAAAGATGAACTCGCTGCACGGGTTGGTGGCGTTGATGCGGCCCGAGTTCTTGACCGGGTTCCAGCGGTTGATCGTGGTGTCGTACTGCAGACCCGGGTCGCCGCACACGTGCGCGGCCGACGAGATCTCGCGCATCAGGTCGCGCGCGGGGAACGTGTCCATGATCTTGCCGGTGGTGACGCCGCGTGTCTGCCAGGTGCCGCCCGCGACGCTCGCCTTCATGAACGCGTCGGAGACTCGCACCGAGTGATTCGCGTTCTGGTACTGGATCGAGTCGTACGCGCCGCCCTGCACGTTGAAGCGGCCGTCGAAGCCGGCGTCGATCAGCGCCCACGCCTTCTTTTCTTCTTGCGCCTTGCAGCGCACGAAGTCGAGCACGTCCGGGTGGTCGGCGTTCAGGATCACCATCTTCGCCGCGCGCCGCGTCTTGCCACCGGAGCGGATCACGCCCGCGAACGAATCGAAGCCGCGCATGAACGAGACCGGGCCGCTTGCGATGCCGCCGCCGGCCAGCGTCTCGCGCGAGCTGCGAATGGTGGACAGGTTCGTGCCGGTGCCCGAGCCGCCCTTGAACAGCATGGCCTCCGTCTTGGCCAGATCCATGATCGAGGTCATGGAGTCCTCGACGGAGTTGATGAAGCACGCGCTCGCCTGCTGCGGCACGAGCTTGCCGTCGGGCTCGACCACGCCCAGGTTGAACCAGACGGGCGAGTTGAAGCACACCTTCTGGTGCAGCAGCAGATGGGTGAGCTCGTCGGCGAAGGTCTGTTCTTGGGCGTCGCTCGCGAAGTAGCCGCCGTTGCGACCCCAGTTGCGCAGCGTGCCGACGACGCGGCCGATCAGCTGCTTCACGCTCGACTCGCGCGTGGGCGAGCCGAGATGTCCGCGGAAATACTTGGAGGCGACGATGTTGGTGGCAATCGGCGACCAGCTCTCGGGCACCTCGACGTCGGGCTGCTCGAACACCGCGTCGCCGTTCTCGGCGCTGATCTTCGCGCTGCGCTTCGCCCAGCGAACCGACGCGTACACGTCCTCGCCCGCACGGGTGAAATGTCGCCGGATCGGGATCTCCGTACCGGTGCTCGCCGAGCCTCGATTCGTCGTCATCGCCTCATGCTCCGCCACTCTCACACCCCCCAATGATCCGTCGCCCTTGGACTCGAAAAAACTATGGACGCGAGAAAAGATGGAAATTCCGGGCCAAGGAGAGGCCCTGACCGTCAGGGCCCCCGGACGAAGGCCCTCCTCCAGAGCGCTCCGCCCACTTCCCCCCTGCCGCCCGTAGCCCCCCTGGCTGCCGAGGAAGAATCCTTGAATCCCGGAGTTCTTTTTTACCCCGGGCCATGCGGCAGGTCAACGCGCTACACCACAACATGTTGCGTGTATCGACGGCCGAGCTCCAAGATGTTGAGTTTCTTGGGGTTTCCGGGCCGGTTGGATTTCCCCTCGCGAGGCTGCTCTGGCGCCCGACCACTCGGTCGGTCGCGGACGGTCGCGGAAGTGCCCGAGAAGACTCGGGTTTCATCAGCAGTTCCGAGAAATGTCATCATGCGGCCATGAATTTCGGATTCACGGAAGAACAGGAGCTGTTGCGGACGGAGGTCCGCAAGCTGCTCGATGCGCGCTGCCCGATCCCAGAGGTGCGCAAGCTGATGGAGAGCGACGCAGGCTACTCGACCGAGCTGTGGAGCGAGCTCGCAGAGCTCGGCTGGCTCGGCCTCACCATCCCAGAAGCGCACGGCGGCGCGGGGCTCGGCTGGGTCGACTTCGTGGTGCTGCTCGAGGAAACCGGCCGCTCGCTCTTCCCCTCCCCGCTCGTTTCGACCACGCTCGCGGCCGCCGCGATCCTGGATTCGGGCAGCGACGAGCAGAAGGCCCGCTGGCTGCCGGGCATCGCGGACGGCAGCCGGATCGGGACGCTCGCACTGGTCGAATCGAACGACGTGCTCGCGGCGCCCGGCATCGCGCTGCTCGGCAAGCCCGACGGCGACGCGTTCGTACTGACGGGCACGAAGAGCTTCGTGGCCGATGCGGGCGCCGCGAACCTGTTCGTGGTCGCGTTCCGCACCGGACCCGCGGCCGAGGACCTGACGCTCGCCGTCGTCGACGGCGGCGCGCCCGGCGTCAGCGCAAAGAGCTTCCCGTCGATGGATCAGACCAAGCGCATGGGCACGCTCGTGCTCGACGGTGCGCGCGTGCCGAAGAGCGCGGTCCTCGGAAGGACCGGCCGCGCCTGGCCCGCCATCGAACGTCTCTTCGACCGCGGCGCGATCGCGACCACGGGCGAGATGATCGGCGCCGCAGAGGGCGCGCTCGCGCTGACCGTGCAGTACGCGAAGGACCGCGTCCAGTTCGGCAACCCGATCGGCAAGTACCAGGGCGTGAAGCATCCGCTTGCCGAGATGTACGTCGACATCGAGTCGACCAAGTCGCTGCTCTACTACGCGGCCTGGGCGCTCGACGAGAGCCCGGGTGAGGTGCCGCGCT
>JANNLG010000107.1:0-37795 GCA_031396695.1 Deltaproteobacteria bacterium | reverse complement strand
GCGGTTCCGGGCTACGGCCCGGTACAGTACCGTCAGGTGCTCGAGCACCTGCTCGCGGAAGGGCGTCGGTTCGACGCCATCTACGTGCTGAGCTACGTCGGGAACGATTTCCACGACGCGCTGTGGGACAAAGACGTCGGCGTGCGCGACGGCGTGGTCGGTCATCAAGGGGACTGGAAGAGCTACTTGAAGACCTGGTCGCACCTGTATCGGCTCGCGTCGGCGGTGTCTCATCGTCTGGGTCCGCCGGCCGAGTCGCCGTACGCGAAGATCGACGAGGAGCTGGCCGACCCGAAGGCGTGGGAGCAGGACTTCTTGACGCGAGCCCGCAAGACGTTCGAGGCCGAGATGGCGCGCATTCTGGAGCTGGGTCGCGAAGCGGGCGTGGAGCCGCGCTTCGTGATCATTCCGACCAAGGCTGCGGTCGCCGCGGCTGCCGGCGCAGGCGACGACCCGGCTTCGTCGGCGCGACCGCTCCTGCCGGTGCTGAACGCGCGCGCCGCGCTCGAGGCCCTGCACGCGCAGGTCTTCGACGCCACGCCCGTGCTGGCGCGAAACGGCGACGAGCGGCTCTACCTTCCGTTCGACGGTCATCTCACCGCCGAGGGCAACCGCTGGGTCGCGGAGGCGTTGCTCGCGGCCTTTCCTCCTCGCTGCAGCCGCGAGCCGGTCTCGCCGTGATGCGCTCGAAGCCGCTCAGGGTGGTGGTGCTCACGCCCGCCTGGCCCGTCGGGCAGATCCCGAACGGCATCGTCACCTACACGGCGCACGTGGTTCCCGCGCTGCGCGCGCGAGGCGCCGAAGTCTTCGTGGTGACCGCCGTCGACGGATCGGGGGGCGATGATCCGTTCGTGTCGGTACCGCGCTCATCGCGGGGCTCGTTCATCGCCCGTGCGCTCGGTCGCCTGCACCACGCGCTGAGTCCCGGCGCGCCCAGGGAGCGTCGCGACGCGCGCAGCATCGCGCGCGAGATCGAGCGACTCGAGCGCGAGCACGGCATCGACATCGTCGAGATGGAGGAGTCGTTCGGCTGGTGCGGCGCGGTGGCGTCGGCCTGCTCGACGCCGATCGTCGCGCGGCTGCACGGGCCCTGGTTCCTGAACGGCGCGATGATCGAGGACACGACCACACGCGCGTTCCGGCGCCGGGTGCGGCGCGAAGGCGAGGCGATCGCGCGCGTCGCGGGCGTGAGCGCTCCCTCGCGCGACGTGCTCGAGCGCACGCGCGCGCGCTACGGCCACGCGCTCCCGGATGCCGAGGTGATACCGAATCCGCTGCCGAGTGTTCCGGCCGCGGAGCATTGGGACGCGCGCAGGTGCGAGCCCGGCACGGTTCTGTTCGTGGGGCGTTTCGATCGTCACAAGGCGGGCGATGTGGCGATCGAGGCGTTCGCGCGCATCCGCGCGGTCGAGCCAAAGGCGCGGCTCTTGTTCGCGGGCCCTGATCCGGGCGTGACCGATGCGGCCGGCCGGAGCTGGCGCGTGAGCGAGTTTCTCGACGACCGCCTGCCGCTTCCCGCGGACCGCGCGGCGGTCGAGTATCTGGGCCCGCAGCCGCCCGCCGTGATCCGCCAGCTGCGTGTGCGCGCGGCGGTGACGCTGGTGTGCTCGCGCTGGGAGAACTTTCCGTACACGCTCGGCGAGGCCATGAGCTACGGCTGCCCGGTCGTGGCGACGGCGACCGGCGGATTGGTGGAGCTGGTCAGCGACGGCCAGAATGGCCTGCTGGCCCGGCCCGACGATCCCGAGGACCTCGCGCGCGCGGCGCTCGAGCTGCTGCGCGAACCGGCGCGCGCGGCCCGACTCGGCGCGCGAGCCGCGCAGACCAGCGCGGCGCAGCTAAGCCCCGACGCGATCGCGGCGCAAACACTCGCGTTCTACCAGCGCGTGCTCGAAAGGTCGCGCTGAACATGCACGGGAGACACTCGCGGTGAAGGATCGAGACATGCGCCCCTTCCGCCGCGCGGTGAGAATCGCCTCATCGCTGCTCGCGCTCGGGCTCGCAGCCTGGGCGATCTCCGACGACAGCTTGATCGGCGGCGGTCCCGGCTTCGGGTCCACGCAGGCGGCGATTCTGCTCGTCGGGCTCCTGGTGGCCGCGTCGGGCCTGCTGCCGCTGGTCTGGAACGCGCGCGCGCTCGCGCTGGTGACCTCGGTGGGCCTCGCGCTGGTGTTCGCGGAGCTCGCGCTGCGAACCGTGCTCGCGCCGCGTTACCAGTCGGAGAACCAGATCGACGCCGAGGCGCTGTACCGGCCGATCCCGGGCGCCGTGCGCGAGAACCGGCGCGAAGCGATCAACGGTGGCGAACGCATCCTCTACCGGATCAACAGTCAGGGCTACCGCGGCGACGAGCTCGACGCGAACCCGACCACGCGCGTCGTGGTCTACGGCGACTCGTTCACGCACGCGTACTACTCGGACCTCGAGCACACGTTCGCAGTGCGCCTCGAGCACTACCTGACCGAGCGGCTCGGCCCCGGCGTCGAGGTCGTGAACGCGGGCGTCGCCGGCTACGGCCCGGACCAGGAGCTGGTGAAGATGGAGCGGGAGCTGCCGCTCTTGAAGCCGGATCTGGTGCTGGTCGCGATCTTCAGTGGCAACGATTTCGGCGACCTGGTGCGCAACAAGCTGTTCCGCGTGGACGGGCAGGGCGGGATCCGACCGAACGCCTTCACGATCGCGCCGGAGCTCGCGCGCGAGATGGAGGTGCAGCGCCACGAGTCGATCCTGAAGCGCGTGCTGCGCGACGCCGCACAGGCGCTCGCCATCCGCGTGGGACTGCGCGCGGCGCCCAGCAGCGACGTGGAAGCGATGACCCCGCGCGACCGGCTCGAGTACTTCCGCGCCCAGCACCTGCGCGAGTACGACGAGTTCGTCGTGCGCGGCGACGACCAGGTGCAGGAGCTCGCCTGGGACAGCTACGATGCCGACGTCAGCCTGACACCGAACAGTGAAGCCTCGCGCTACAAGATCCAGCTCATGGACGGCGTGCTCGGCCGGATGCAGGCGGCCGCCGCCAAGGCCGGCGCGCCGCTGGTGCTGATCCCCATCCCTCACCCGCTCGACGTCGGCGTTCACGACACCGGCGAGGTCGACCGCGCGAAGTATCCCGACTACCGGCCGCGCGGGCTGGTCTCGATCCTGGAGCAGATTGCCGCGCGGCGCGGCATTCCGAGCGTCGACCTGTACGGCGTGTTCGAAGCGCGCGGCAGTGAAGCGGTCTACTTTCGGGGCTTCGACGATCACTGGAACGACGTCGGCCAGGACCTCGCCGCCGAAGTGGTCGCGGGCTTCCTCGGCTCGAACGGCCTGCTCGAGGGTCGAGTCGCGAAGCCGGTACAAGCCGACGATGGGAAGCCGGCGCGGTGAGTGGATCCGTCGAGCCGCCGGGCGATCCGGCCGCGGTCGAGTGGGACGCGATCGTGATCGGCGCCGGCATGGGCGGCTCGACCGCGGGCTTCGAGCTCGCGCGTCTCGGGCGCCGCGTGCTGTTCCTCGAAAAGGGCCGCTTCGTGCAGCGCGAGAGCGATACCGTGCGCGGTGAGCTCGGCGACCAGACCGAGAATCCCGAGGAGCGCGTGCGCCGCGGCTACTGGCCGCAGCCGCTCGCCGGCCTGATGGGCGTGCGCGAGGCCGGCGACGCGCAACGCCGCTCGCACCCGATCCACGCGATCAAGGGCGGAGAGGTCGAGTTCTTCGGCCCGCTCGGCTGCGGCACGGGCGGCTCGACGATCCTGTACGGCGCGACGCTCGAGCGCTTTTTTCCGAGTGACTTCGAACCGCGCGCGAATTTTCCCGAAGTCACCGACTCGACGCTGCCCGAGCGCTGGCCGATCGGCTACGACGAGCTCGAGCCCTACTACCGGCGCGCGGAGCTGATCTTTCGCGTGCGCGGCACACCCGACCCGATGCACCCCTCCGCGAGCGAGCCACTGCCTGAACCCGCGCCGCTGAACGAGCAGGACCGCGACGTCTTCGACCTGTTCGTGCGCAAGGGCTTTCACCCGTATCGGATCCACATCGGCTGCCGCTTCGTCGAGGGCTGCGACGGCTGCGCGGGCCGCGTGTGTCTGCGCGACTGCAAGAGCGACGCGGGACGCGTGTGCGTGATCCCGGCGGTGGACGAGTTCGGCGCGCGTCTGCTCACCGAGTGCGAGGTGCTGCGGCTCGAAGCGGACCGCTCGCGCGTGACGCGCGTGCACGTCCGCCTGCGCGGGCGCGAAATCGCGCTCTCGGGACGCGTGGTGATCGTGGCCGCGGGAGCGCTGATGACGCCGGTCCTGCTGCTCAACTCCCGGTCCGAGCACTGGCCGGACGGGCTGGCGAACGGCTCGGGACTGGTGGGCAAGAACCTGATGGTCCACACCGGCGACATGATCGCGGTGCGCTCCGGCAAGGGTCGCAGCGGAGCCGGCTTCAACAAATCGCTCTCGATCAACGACCTGTACGTGGCGGGCGGCCGCAAGCTCGGCAACTTCCAGTCGGTGGGTGTGCAGGTCGACACCGGCTCGGTGCTCGCGCACGTTCAGACGACGCTGGCCAAGGGCCCGCGCTGGCTGCGGCGGCTCGCGCACCCGCTGCTGCTGCGCGTGATCGCGCGCATCGGCGCTTGGTACTTCCGGAACTCGGTGATCTTCGGCTCGATCGTCGAGGACCTGCCCTATCTCGAGAACCGCGTGCTGTCGGATCCAGGCTCGCCCAACGGCATGCGCTTCGAGTACCGCTACCCCGCCGAGCTCGCCGAGCGCAACGCGGTGTTCCGCCGCGAGCTCGCGCGCGTGCTCGGACGCACGCGCGTCGTCACGCTGACGCGGCCGATGAACCTGAACTTCGGCCACCTGTGCGGAACCGCGCGCTTCGGCGACGATCCCGCTTCGAGCGTGCTCGACCGCAACAACCGCGCGCACGAGGTCGAGAACCTGTACGTGGTCGACGGCTCGTTTTTTCCCTCGAGCGGCGGTACGAATCCGAGCCTCACGATCGCGGCGAACGCTCTGCGCGTGGCGGAAGCGATCGACGCAGCTCTCACGCGCGCGGCCGATTCGCGCGCTCCGGAGGCTTCATGATTTTCACGGGCAAGACGGTCGTGATCACGGGCGCGGGCTCGGGCGTCGGACGGGCGCTCGCGCTCGGCTTCACCGCCGATGGCGCCGACGTGGTCGGCTTCGGCCGCACGCGCGAGGACCTCGAGCGAACCGCCGCCGCCTGCGCGGGCCGCATGCAGGTGGTGGTCGGGGACGTCGCGCGCGAGGCCGACGTCGAGCGCCTGTTCGACGAAGTCGAGCGCCGACACGGCAAGGTCGACATCCTGGTGAACAACGCGGCAATCTATCCGAAGCGGAACTTCCTGGACATGACGCAGGCGGAGTGGGCGCACGCGTTCGAGACCAACGTGATTGGACTCGCGCACTGCTGCCGCAAGGCGCTGCCGGGCATGCTCGCGCGCGGATACGGCCGGATCATCAACATGGGCTCGTTCGCGTGGAAGGGACCGGCGCCGGCGAGCTCGGCGTACTGTGCGTCAAAGGCGGCGGTCACGGTCTTCACGGCTGCGCTCGCGTCCGAGGTCGACCGCGCACGCCATCCCGACGTGCTCGTGAACGAGCTGCTCGCGGGCGTCTTCCGCACGCGCATGAGCGACACGGGTGACGATCCGGCCGAGGCCTACACGCACGCGCGTACGGTGGCGAGCCTGCCGTCGGGCGGCCCGCACGGTCGCATCTTTTTGCGCAGTGAAGTGTTCGTCGAGGCACACGGCCTGCGCGCGCGCCTGATGCGGATCGCGCGGGGACTGCTCGGCCGCTAGAGCGCGCGGATCTGCGGCAGGATCCGATAGGCCGCCCAGAGCGCGTACGGCGACAGCGCGAACGCGCCGCCGACGAGCGTTCGCAACGCGGGATCTGCGATCGGGATCAGCGAGCTCGCGCCGCTCACCGCGAACAGCAGCAGCGCCAGCGACAGCCCGAGCGCGGTGTAGCGCAGCTCCGGCAGCGGCGACGCGATGCCGAGCTGTCGCAGGCGCAGGATCGGCACGAGCGCGCCCAGGGCGGTGCCGATCGCCATCCCGAACAGCAAGCCGGGCAGGCCGCCGAGCCGGAAGCCGACCAGGCAGCCCGTCGTCGAGCCGACCAGTCCAACCAGGTTCGAGATCGCCCACTCGCGGCCGTGACCGATCGAGAGCAGGGTGAGACAGCCCGAGACCTGAAGATACGCGAACCAGAAACGCAGCAGCGCGAGCTGACAGATCCAGCCGGCGTCGTGATAGCGCGGGTCGTACAGGAACTCGAAGAACGCAGGCCCCAGCGCCGCCGCGCCGAGCGCGGCGAGCAGCGCCACCGGCAGCGTCAATCGCCGCGCCGCCGCGTAGCGCTCGCGCAGTGCCTCCGCGCTGTGCCGATTCGACTCGGCCACGATCGGCGCGAGCACCGAGCTCGAGAGCCGGAACGCGACGTCGCGCAGCAGGTTCGGAATGATCAGACCCATGCTGTACACGCCCAGCACCGCGGCGGGAATCAGCCGGCCGAGCAGGGCGATGTCGATCTGCGCGAGCAGGAACGAGACGCCGCTCGACGCGATCACCCACTTTCCGATCGAGTAGATCGAGCGCGCGTCGTCGGCGTTCCAGGCCAGCCGGTTGCGAGGGCCGGGGATCGCGGCGTGACTCAAGACCAGCACGACCGCCTGATTCGCGAGTCCGCCGAGCACGAGCGCCCAGACCGAGCGCTGCGTGTACGCGATCGCGAGCATCACGACCAGCGCCGCGCACTGGCCGCTGAACTCGATCACCACCAGCCGCATCAAGTCGAGCCGCCGGTTCAGCACCAGGAGCTTGGTCGAGGTGAAGCCGATCAACACGGCCGCGAACGAGGCGACCGGCAGGATCGAGCCGAGCTCCGGCAGCCGGTAGAACTCCGCGACGACCGGCGTGAGCGCGAGCGCGACACCCCAGAGCGCGAAGCCGCGCACGATCTGCATCGTCCAGGCGGTGTCGAGGAAGACCGGCTCCTCGCCGCGCTCGTAGCGCATCACCGACGCGCCGATGCCGATGTTCGAGGTCTGGTCGATCGCGAAGATCACCAGGTACACGATCGCCATCAGGCCGAACGCTTCCGGGAACAGGAGTCGCGCGAGCAGCAGATTCCCGGCCAGGCGCAGGACCTGCGCAGCACCCTGGCCGACCAGGCTGACCAGCGTGCCGCGACTCGCGCGCGCGCGCAGGCTCTGGCCTCCGCTCGGCGCCGCTGCAACCGCGGCCGGCTCGCCGTCCTCGCCCCGCGTCGACATTCCCGCTCTCCCCCCGCGGGCGCGGATGGTAGCCCGTGCGGTCGGCAGGCGGCAGCAGCGCACTCGTTCCGCGGACCGAAGGTCGATCAGGGTGTGCCGTCCGCTCCGTGAGTGGTACGTTCCTGTTGCATGGAGCAGGCTCCAGAGCGCGCCGACTTCTCGGACCCCGCGCACGCGGGGTTCTTCGGCGATCACGCCGCTCGCTACGAGTACGCGGCGCACTTCGTTCGCGGCAAGCGCGTGATCGACGCGGCGTGCGGAACCGGTTACGGAACCGTGCGCCTCAAGCTCGCCGGAGCAGATCCGTGTCTGGGCATCGACATCGATGCCGAGAGCATCGCGCGCGTGCAGAAGCAGTACGGCGAGCAGCACGTCGAGTACGCGTGCGGCGACTGCGAGGCCTTCGACTACGCCGCCCACAAACCGGACGTCGTCGTGTCGTTCGAGACGGCGGAGCACCTGCGAAATCCCGAGCGATTCTTCGAGGTCGTACGGCGCGGGCTCGGCGCGGCGGGCGTCTTTCTCGTGTCGTGTCCCAACAACGAGTTGCTCGGCGATCACAACCCGTATCACCTGCAGTCCTGGAGTGCCGAAACCTTCCACACTCAGCTCAGCCGCTACTTTGCGGACGTCGTGGTTCTCGGCCAAGTGCTGACCCCAACGGCGAGGGCGCACTACGAGTTCGGGCGCTACCTGGACGACCAGATCCGCGTGCTGCGGAGTCAGCCATGGAGCAAGGCGTGGCACCTCCTCCGACGATTGCTCCGTCGCCCGGTGATTGCAGATCGGCCTGCCTGGAGCGTCTTCGTGCCCGGGCAGCACGATTGGTGGTTCGTACCCGAGACCGGTCCGAACGCGCTGTGCCTGCTCGCGGTCTGCCGAAGTCCGCGCCCGGGCTGATCGGAACCGTTGAAGGGGGAGCGAGCGGTGCCCGGGCGTCTGCGCGCGACGGAACGAGCGAATGCGTGGAGCCGCCCACTCCGCGCGCTCTCGGGAATCGCGGCGCTCGTGCTCGTGTTCGCGGTGCTCGAGGGTGCGGCGAGCCTGGCGTACACCGTCTGGTGGGGGCGCATGCACTGGTGGAGTCCGCTGCTCGAGCGCGCGCACACCGTGTACGACCCCGAGCTCGGTTGGGCGAGCCAGCCGAGCCGCGTCGCGGCCGACGTGTTCGGACCGGGCCTCCACGTCACGACCAACGCGCGCGGCTTTCGCAACGCGACGGAGTTCGAGAACGCGGTGCCGCCCGGCAAGCTCCGCGTCGTTGCGCTCGGCGATTCGTTCACGCTCGGCTACGACGTGGGCGACGGCGATTCGTGGCCGGCCTGGCTCGAAAAGCTGTGTCCCGGACTCGAAGTCCCGAACATGGGTCAGTCGGGCTACGGGATCGACCAGAGCTACCTGTGGTACCGGCGCGACGCGGGCGAGCTCGCGCACGCGCTGCTCGTGCTCGCGTTCATCGGCGACGACTTGCTGCGCGTGCGGACCGACAACATGGCGGGCTACGGCAAACCCGTGCTGGCGCTCCGCGCGGGTGAGCTGGTGGCGACGAACGTGCCCGTGCCGCGCGCGGCGTTCCTGGTGCCCGCGCTGACCCAGAACCTGGCACTGCTGGGCACGTTGCGCCTGGTCGAGCTGCCGCGCGCGCTGCTCGCGCGCTTCGCGCCGGATGCCTCTCTCGCACCGACCGAGCTCTCGGACCTCGAAACCGAGCGCGTCGACGAGGCGATCCTGCGCGGCTTGCGCGCGACCGCCGCAGAACGCGGCGCGAAGCTCGTGCTCGTGCATCTGCCGCACCTCGCGACCGGCCAGCCCGCGGAGCTCGCTGCGCTGCCCGACTTCGCCCTGGCCGCGCTCGAGCGCGTGGCCGCGGACGGCGTGCCGTTCGCCGACCTGCGCGACGAGCTGCTGCGCGAGCGCGACCCCGCGCGCCGCGCGCTGTTCCAGCCGCGCACCGTCGAGAATGGACCCGGCGGGCACTACTCGACGCAGGGCAACCGCTTCATGGCCGCGGCGATCTCGGAGCGCCTGATCGCGCTGGGCGAGATTCCGCGCGAGGCCTGCGAGCCGCGCTAGCGGCGCGTTGCACGAGTCTGGCCGGCGGCGCGCCGCGCGTAGTGCTGCGCCACCTCCGCCAGCCCGCGCGGATGCCAGCGCAACGCGAGCGCGAGCGTGCCGAGCCCGGTCGCGAGCCTGCCGTGGCGAAGCTGCTCCACGCCTTCGAACGCGACGCCGGGTCCGAACACGTGTCCCCAGTGGCGCTTGCCGTGTTCGAGTGCGCGCTCGAGCTCCGGTTTGCCGCGCACGAACCCGCGCTGCGTCTCGAGCGTGCGATGCGCGGAGCGCAGCCCGCGGCTAGGGCTCGCCGCGCTCGCGTTCGCATCGTGCTGTCGATATTCGATCACGACCCGGTTGTGACAATGGATCGGCGCCTCGCGACTCACGCGCAGATAGAAATCGTAGTCCTCGGTGGGAAACGTCCCGTCGTGAAAGCCGCCGACCGCGTCGACCAACGTGCGCCGGAACATCGCGCAGCCGGGCGGAACCAGCGTGTCGCCCTCGAGCGTGCGCAGGTAGCTGGCGTCGGTCACGAGCCGTCGCGGCGGATCAGGCGCCGCGCGGCCCGCTTGGTCGATCGGGCGGTGGAAGCCGTAGGTGAAGCCGCTGGTCGGGTGCTCGCGCAGCGCGTGGAGTCCGATCTCGATCGCATCCGGCAGCAAGCGGTCGTCCTGGTCGGTGAAGATCAGGAACTCGCCGGTCGCCTCTTCGATGCCGCGGTTTCGCGCCAGACTCGCGCCGCGGTTCGCCTGCCGGATCAGCCGCACGCCGGGCACGCTCAGTGCGACGTCGACCGAGTCGTCCGTCGAGCCGTCGTCGACCACGATCACCTGCGCCGGTGGACAGGTCTGGCGCTGTGCGCTCTCCAGCGCCTCGCGCAGGAACCGGCCGCCGTTGTAGCAGGGGATGATGACGGAGACGGACATCGCTTCGCCGTCAGACCTGCGGCGGAGTGTCGTCCGGATTCTTCTCGCGCCACAGCTCCCAAGGCGCCTGGCCGGAGGCCCAGAGATCCTCGAGCCGCTGCTGGTCCTTGAACGTGTCCATGCAGGTCCAGAAGCCGGGGTGCTCGTAGGCGACGAGCTGCTGCGCCTCGATCAGGCGCGCGAACGGCTCGTGCACCAGCTCCTCGCCGCGGCGGATGTAGTCGAAGATGTCGCGCCGGAACATGAAGTAGCCGCCGTTGATCCTGATCCCCGAGGCGGACAGATCGGTGATGCTCGAGACCAGTCCGTTCTCGCGGGTCGAGACCACGTGGAAGCTCTGCGTCGGCCGCACCAGCGTGAATGCGGCCGTCTTGCCGCTCGCGACGAACGTGCGGCTGAAGTCGTCGAGCGGCAGATCGCAGAGTCCGTCGGTGTAGTTGGCGTAGAAGAACTCCTCGCCATCGAGGTGCTTGCGGACCGCGCGCAGGCGCTCGCCGATGCTCGAGGTGAGCCCGGTGTCGCAGAACGTGATGCGCCAGTCGTCGATGTCGCGGTGCAGGAGCTGGACGCGACCGTGCGCGCCGGACATCACGAAGTCGTTCGAGATCGCCTCGTCGTAATTCAGGAAGAAGCGCTTGATCTCGTCGGCCTTGTAGCCCAGGCAGAGGATGAAGTCGGTGTGGCCGTAGTGAGCGTAGTATTTCATCACGTGCCAGAGCACCGGCCGATAGCCGATCGAGACCATCGGCTTGGGCACGTTCTCCGCGAGACCGCGAAGCCGCAGACCGAAGCCACCGCAGAACAGCACGACTTTCATGGGTTTCTCACTCGTCTACCGGCCGCAGCAAGTCATGGGAACTCAATCGGCAGGCGGCCTCGTGGACCATCGCGAACGGTAGCCGCGCGCGCTCCGCGATGTCGAGCAGGCTCGCGCGCCCGTCCGAGAGGTTCAGCACCCACGTGATCGCGCGGTGTAGAGGACCGCCCCAAGGGGCGTCGCCGAGCACGCCACGGCGGCCGAGCTGCGGCTCGCCCTTGGGCGAGAGATTTCGGTAGCGGCGCTCGTGTTCGAGCACGTCCAGAATGGCGAGCAACGCCGACAGTGAGTCGGCGAGCGCGCCCGCCGTGACGAAATCCAGGTCGTCCGCCGAGGTGTGGTACTCGAGAAACTCCGCGTGTGGCGTGCGCATGAAGCAGCCGACCGGCAGGTCGAAGCCGGGCGAGCAGAACTGGCGCTCGTCGTAGCCGAACGGGTCGAACTCGCGAAGCTGGTGCGGGCCGTGGTGGGCGAGCACGTGCGCGGCCGCGCGGTCGATCGCGGCGTCGCCGCGCCGGCTGCGCGTGTAGGTGATCGGGCCCGGATCACCGGCCAGCGTGACCACGAGTCCGTGGCGGATGCGCGCAAGCTGCTTCTCGTTGTGGGCAAGCCAGCTGATCGCTCCGATCGTGACCGGCGCGAATAGCAGCCTGTACGTGTAGCGGTGCTCGACGTGGGCGAGGTGGCGTCCGAGCAGCCAGAGCAGCGCGATGCCCGACAGATTGTCGTTGCACAACGCCGGATGACAGACATGACTCGAGAGCAGCACTTCCTCGTCGGACGTGCCCGGCAGCAATAGCTCGCCGTAGGTGAGGCTCCCGTTCGCGAGCGTCGCATCGATGTGTACCTCGTACTCGCCCTCGGGGAGCGACGCGAGCGTGCGGTGCGGCAGGCAGAAGCCCCAGGCTGCGCGGTACACCGAGCTCACGTACGGAATCCAGTCCGGGTGCTCGGGCAGCGAGTGCAGGTGAGGGCGCAGCTCGGCGAGCGACAGCTTCGCGCGCGTCGGCACGCTGTAGCCGACCACGTGCAGGCTCGACCAGCGCAGGTCCGCGATGATCTTCCCGTCGGGCGCCCGAAGCCACGCCTCGCGGACGTTCCATTCCGGGGGCACCACCCAGTCGAGCACGCGCGTGCCGCTCGGGACTTCGCGCAGCTCGAGCGGCAGCTCGCGCGCCAAGATGCGCAGCGTCTCGCGCACGCCGGCGCCGGTCACGCTGCGGCAGAGCGGATACAGCTCGCGAATCAGCGCGTGCATCGACTGCCCCGGGTCGTCGATGCCGAGGTTTGCACCGAGCTGCTCGACGCCGAAGCGCCTCACGTGCCGATCCCCTCGTAACGCGCGATGCGGTCCTTGGGCAGCATGCGCCGTCCGTCGACCAGCAGCAGGTCCGGATTGAGACGCGCGATCAGCTCGGGGATCGCCGCGAATTCGGCCCAGCGCGTGACCAACACCGCCGCATCGCACGCGATCAGCGCCTTTTCGAGTGAGTCACAGAGCTCGAGCTCCGCGCCGAACACGCGGCGCGCGGTCGCGCTGGCGGCCGGGTCGTACGCCTTCAAGCGCGCGCCGCGGGCAGCGAGCTCGCGCACGATCGGAATCGCGGGGGACTCGCGCACGTCGTCGGTGTCCGGCCGGAACGCGAGCCCGAGCACGGCGATGCGCACGCCGGAGAGATTCGGAAAATGCTTCTCGAGCCGGCGGATGACCTCGCGCGGCTGCTCCGCGTTCACGCGCAGCACCGCCTCGAGCACGGCCATCGGCAGCTCGCGGCGACGGCCCTCGGCGTGCAGCGCGGCCACGTCCTTGGGCAGGCAGCTGCCGCCGAAGCCGCAGCCGGCCAGCAGGAACGATGCGATCGGCGCGGTGGACGTCGTGCCGTCGGAGTTCGCCGTGGTCAGGTAGCGACTCGTCGACAGGCCGCGGCTCACGTCGACGGTGTCGATCTCGCCGACCGCGGCGCCCAGATTCGCGAGCTCGTTCGAGAACGAGATCAGCGTCGCGAGCAGCGCGTTCGAGGCGTACTTGATCATCTCCGCGGTGGAGTCGTTGGTGAACACGAGCGGCGCGTTCGGGAAACCGGCGTAGAGCTCCGCGAGCGCGTCGCGCGTGCGGGCGTCGTAGGCGCCGATCACGATCCGGTCCGGCTCCATGAAATCGCCGACGGCTTCGCCCTCGGTGAGGAACTCGGGGTTCATGCCGAGCCCGAAGCCGACGCCCGCACGTTTGCCCGAGGCGGACTCGAGGATCGGGAGCACGACGCGGTCGGTGGTGCCGGGCACGACGGTGCTCTTGACCACCACGACGTGGAAATCCGACTTCTCGCGCAGCGCGAGACCGAGCTCGCGCGCGGCGCGTTCGACCAGGCGCAGATCGATGGCCTGGCCGTCGAACGGCGTGCCGACCGCGATCAGTGTCAGCTCGCTCGCGGCGACCGCCGCGCGCAGATCGGTGCTGGCCGTGAGCGCGTGTCCCGCGTGCTTCGCGAGCAGCTCGGGCAGCCCGCGCTCGAAGATCGGCGCCTCGCCGCGGTTGACCTGCGCGACGCGCTCCGCGTCGAGGTCGACGCACACCACGCGGTGGCCTTTCTCGGCCAGGCATGCGCCCGTCACGAGGCCCACGTAGCCCGCGCCGATGATCGAGACGCGCATCACTCGTCTCCCGCGCTCGGGTGGTCCTTATACCAGAGCAGCGAGCGGCGCAGGGCGTCATCGAGCGCGACCTTCGGCGCGTAGCCGAGCTCGGTACGCGCCTTGGCGATGATCGGGCAGCGGCGCTCGGGATTGTCTTCGAGGTAGGTCGCATCGTCGGAGCGCGCGCGGATCACTCGGCCTTTGTAGCCGAACAGCTCGGCGGCCGTGCGCGAGACGCGCTCGGCGAGCTCGGCGACGGAGATCTCGGGGGATTCGACGCCGATGTTGTACGGCTCGCCGGGCCGGCCGCGCGTCAGGATCTTGTAGTAGCCCGCGATCGCGTCGCCCACGTAGCAGTAGGTGCGGCGCGGCCCGCCGTCCGAGAACATCTCGATCGGACGGCCGGCGAGCACGTCGCGCGCGAAGTCGGGCAGAACGCGTCGGTCGCTGATCTTGAGCCCGGGGCCGATGTTGTTGAACGGCCGGGCCATCGCCACGCGCACGCCGTGCACCTGCGCGAAGTTCACGCACAGCGTCTCGCCGAAGCGCTTCGACTCGTCGTAGCAGGCGCGCGGCCCCGTGCACGACACGTTGCCGCGGTAGGTCTCGGCAGTGGGGATCGCGTCGGGCGACGGGTCGCCGTAGATCTCGCTCGACGAGAAGAACAAGAAGCCGCCGAGCGGGCGTCCCTCGTCGGCCTGGCGGCGCGCGTACTCGAGCAGGTTGCGCAGCCCGCCGACGTTCGCGTCCATGGTCTCGATCGGGTAGCGCTTGTAGTAGGTGGGCGACGCGATCGATGCGGCGTGCACGATGTAGTCGAAATCCGCGACTTCGGGGCCGAGCGGCTGCGTGACGCTGCGCTGCTCGAGTACGACCTGCGAGCTCTTGGCGAGTTCCGCGAGCCAAGCGGGCAACCCGCGCGAGTAGCTGTCCCAGACGCTGATGCGGATCTTCGCACCGCCCGCGCCGAGCTGGTTCGCCGACGTGAGCGTCTGCACCAGGTAATAGCCGAGGAAGCCCGCGCCGCCGACGATCAACACGTGCTTGTCCGCCAGCAGTGCGAGTTCGGTTGCGAGCGCCGCGCGCAGCTCCGCCAGGTCGAACTCGATCACGTCGCGTGCGTTCTTCATCGCAGGCCCCCTACGAAACGATCTCGAGGCGCGGGATCGGCACGATCCAGCGGCCGCCCCACTCGCGAATGCCGGCGGTGTAGCGGATCACCTCGTCGCGCAGGTTCCAAGGCAGGATCAGCACGTAGTCGGGCTTGGTCTCGGCGATCTTCTCGGGCGCGAAGATGGGGATGCGCACGCCCGGAAAGTACGTGCCCTGCTTGTACGGATTGCGGTCCACCAGGTAGTCGAGGTAGTCCGTGCGGATCCCGCAGTAGTTGAGCAGCGTCACGCTCTTGCCCGCGGCGCCGTAGCCGACGATCTGCTTGCCCGCGCGCTTCAGCTCGATCAACGTTCCGAGCAGCTCGTTCTTGGTCGCGTGCACGCGTGCGGCGAAGGCGCGGTAGCGCTCGACGCTGAACAGATTGGCCTCGCACTCGCGCGCCCGAAACGCCGAGGTCGCAGCGGTCGGTGGTTTGCTCGCGTCGTCTGCGTGGCGCGCGAAGATGCGCAGCGATCCGCCGTGGTTGGCGATCTCCTCCACGTCGAAGACCTTCAGGCCGTGCGCTGCGAGCGCGCGCTCCGCGGTGCCGAACGAGAAGTACGAGAAGTGCTCGTGGTAGATCGTGTCGAACTGATTGCCCTCGAGCAGCGTGAGCAGGTGTGGGAACTCGAGCGTCAGAACGCCCCCGGGCGCGAGCAAAAGCTTCAGGCCCGCGATGAAGTCGTTCAGGTCTGGCACGTGCGCGAACACGTTGTTGCCCAGGATCAGGTCGGCGCGGCCGTCGCGATTCGCGACGAAGCGCGCGGTCTCGAGCCCGAAGAAGCGCGACAGCGTCGGAACCCCGCGCGCGACCGCGGCTGCCGCCACGTTGTCGGCCGGCTCGATGCCGAGCGCGGGGATTCCGCGCGCGACGAAGTGCTGCAGCAGGTAGCCGTCGTTGCTCGCCACCTCGACCACGCGGCTGTGCGCGCCCAATCCGAAGCGCGCGCTCACGGCCTCGCAGTAGCGCCGTCCCGATTCGACCAGCGCGTCGACATAGGACGAGAAGTACGGGTACTCCTGGAACAGCCTCTGCGGGCTGACCGATTCGGCGAGCTGCACCAGAAAGCAGCTCTCGCACACGCGCACGCGCAGCGGGAAGAACTCCTCGCTCGCGTCGAGCTGCTCGGGCAGCACGCGCGTCTGGCAGAGCGGCGACATGCCCAGGTCGAGCGCGACGTGGCGGAGCGGCGCGCGGCACAGCCGGCAGGGTGGATACGAGTCGAGCGCGTTCATTCAGCCGAGCACCCATTTGCGCGCGTCGAAGCCCTCGGCGAAGCCGGACGGGGAGCGGCATTCGACGCCGCGCAGGCGCAAGAGCCCCATGAACAGCTGCTCGTCGAACCAGTGCCGCCCCGCCTGCGACGCGAAGTGCTTCGCGAGCAAGCGGCACTTTTCGTGCGCCAGCGTCGCCTCGATCGGCACGAACGCCTGCGGAGCGCCGAGGTCGCCGTCGTACTTGGGAATTTCGTAGGCCAGGATCAGATGGTCGCGGAACGTGTTCGCGGTGAGTTCCGCGATCAGCCGGTGGTCCTGGTGACGGTCGGCCTCGCGGTGCGTGAAGATCAGATCGGGCGCGAAGTCGGCGAGTGTCTCGAATGCCGACTTGATCGCCGCGCCGTCGTAGGGAAAGAACGACTCGCGAAAGCCGAGCGTGCGCACGTCTCGCTGGCCGGCGGCCGCGAGGAAGTCGGCCGCGCTCGCGCGCGCCTCCGCCGCCCGCGCGGCGTCGCCGCTGAACACGACCCAGCGCACGCTGCTGTTCGGGTGCGCCGCGAGCAGCGTGAGCATGGCGCCACCGCAGCCGATCTCGAGGTCGTCGCTGTGCGCGCCGAGGCACAGGATGCGGAGCGGGCTGCCCGCTCCGCGACCGAGCTTCAACCCGTGCACGACCCGGTCCCGAGGCTGCGCACGATTCGCACGAGCCGAATCAAAGGTCTTCGTCCTCGCCCTCGAAAGTGGCCGCGAGTCGATCGAGTTGCTGCTTGCGCGCGGCCAGCGCGGGCAGGGGCTCGAGCCCGCTGGCGCGCAGGATCCGCTCCCAGCGGTAGGACGCGTCGTGCTGGCGCAGCGAGCGCGCGACGTTCCGTCTCCGCATCCGCTCGAGCTCTTCCGGCTGCGCCTCGAGATCGTCGAGCACGCGAGCGATCGCCGCGCTGTCGGATTCGAGCGGGTGGACGGCGTCCTTCCAGAACTGAGCCTCGAAGGTCGGCGTGCCCGGCGCGCGCCCAACCAGGATTGCGCCGCCCGCCGCGCCCTCCATGTAGCGAGGTCCGAACTCCTGCTGGCCACCGGTCTTGTCGGGCCGATCGGAGTTTGCGACGTCGACGACGAAGTAGCGCGTGCGCTGCACCAGATCGGCGAGTCGTTCGCGATGCTCGACGTAGCTCGACACGCGCGGGTTCAACTGCACGGTGTCGAACAGGTAGAAGCGATCGGTCTTCTCGGCGGTCTCGCGCAGCGCGCGGTGGAGCGAGGGCCGGCGGCGTCCCATCATGTGGATGTCGATCGTGCGCTGCGGCGCCGGCGAGCGCGGCGCGAAGCGCAGCGCGTCGACCGACGGCGCCAGGTACTCGCAGGGTCGGCCGATCGCGTTGGCAAGCGCCTCGACTCCGCCCGCGCAGGGCGTGAAGACGCGCTCGAAGCGGCGCAGCAGCGCGAGGTCGCCCGCGTGCTCGTGGAGTTCGTCGCTCCAGACTTCGTCCACGTTGAGGACCGCGTGTCGCGCGAGACTCAGGATGCGACCGAGCGGATGCACGCGCGCGAGCTCGGGCAGTGAGTGGACCGAGATGAACAAAAGTTCGTATGGCTCCCGGCGCGCGAGACTCGCGGGCGTTCCAAAGGCCGCCGGCGCGAGCTTCTCGAAGCGCCGCTCGAGCCGACCCGAGGGAGCGCCGAGCGGCCGCAGGTCGACGGCGTCGACGGCGCTCGCGACGTCCTCGAACTCGTAGGTGCCGCAGCGCGAGATGGTCGGCGCGACCTCTCGATCCGAAAGGATCAACACGCGAGCAGACGCGGGCGATCGCATCTCGAGCGGCTCCGTGTCTACTCCGCCGTGTGCGGGTCGGAGACTGTCTCCGAGAGCCGCCGGCCGGGGGATGTGGATCTCGAATCGGAGTATAGGACGGGGCCCTGAAGTCATCAGGGGGTTTCGCGCGGCAACCTCCGGACGGCGACGGCTCGTCCCAGTTCGCGACGACGCCGACAGCGGACGGCGGGTCGGCGCAAGCCGGAGTGGTAGAGTTCCGAGGCATGAGTTCCGCGCCGCAAGAGGGACCGGACACCATCGCCTGCCGCAGTCAGAACGCGCCGAAGTGAGTAGACGCTCGTCGCCACTGCAGAGGCTCGCGCGCACGTGAGCGGTCTGCTCGCCAATCTCGCGCTGCTCGGCTTCATTCCGCTGGCCGTACTGGTCTTCGGGCGATGGCCGCGCGCGGTCGCGGCCTCGTTCGTGGTGCTCGCGGGCTCGGTTCTGCTGCCCGAGCAGATCGGCTTCAAGCTGCCGCTCCTGCCCCCGCTGGAGAAGGAGAACTTCACCTACCTCGGCGCGCTGGCGGGAGCGCTGGTCTACCATTCGCGCAGCATCCAGGCCGCACGCGTCGGAACGGGCCCCGAAGCGCTGCTCGTGGGGATCGTCCTCGCGACGGTCGGAACCGTGCTCGTGAATCCGACCGCGGTCTGGGACGAGGGGCGGCTCGAGCCCGGGCTCGGCTTCTACGACGTGGTGGTGAAAGCGGTGGCCGAGACGTTCAGAGTCGGGCTGCCGTTCTTTCTCGGCCGCGCGCTGTTCCGGACGCGTGAGGATCTGCGCGTCCTGCTGGTCATGCTGGGCGGCGCGGGCCTGATCTACACGGCGTTGATTCTCGTCGAGGTCGGGCTCAGCCTGCCGTTCCGCGTGTTCCAGCTGAGCTACGTGATCTACGGCTTCTCCGCGGGCGTGTCGTACCGGTGGGGCGTGATCCAGCCGATCATTTTCATGGAGCACGGGTTGTCCGTCGCCACCTTCATGGCGGCGTGCCTGCTCGCCGTCGTTGGCCTCATGAAGGCGCGCCTGCCGCTGTTCAAGATCAAAGTCCGGCTGGCGTGGGCGGTCGTGTACGTCGGCCTCGTGCTGTCGCGCAACGTCGCCGGCATCGTCTACGGAACCACGCTCTCGGCCGTGATCGCGTTCTGCAGTCCCAAGACGATCGCGCGCGTGTGCGTCCTGCTCGCGCTGCTCGTGTTCACGTATCCGGCGCTGCGCATGGGCGGTTTGTTTCCCTTCGAGCAGATCCTGGAGCTCGCCGGTCGGTTCGACGAAGAGCGCGAGCGGTCGCTCGCGGGGCGCTTCTACGAAGAAGAGTACGTGGTCGAGCTGATGGAAGATCGCTTCCTGTGGGGGTGGGGGAACATCTCGCGCGTGCCCGGGGCCGAGGGGCTCGGCGGCTGGGAGTCCGGCGGCTTCGAGGGCGGGCTCGACGGCTATTGGATCATCGAGTTCGGCGTCCACGGGGCACTGGGTCTGCAGCTGCGACTCGCCCTGATCTTGCTGCCGATCTTCGTCGCCTGGCGCGCGATGGGCAGGCTCCGCTCGACCAAGGAGCAGGCGCTGCTGGCCGCGCTGATGGCGATCGTGGCGATGCGCTGCGTGGACATGCTTCCGAACGGCTGGTGGAACAACCTGCCGGTGTTCTTGTCCGGCGCGTTGTTCGGAATCGCGCGGGGTCTCGGCAACGAGCGGCGCGAGCCTAGTCGCGAGCCTCGTCGCGAGCCGCCGGGCGAGGGACCTCCGCGAGCAGCTGGCGCGCGATGAAGTCGTAGCCGGACGCGTTGAAGTGTCCCATGCGGCGGCGCGGATACAGGCCCAGCACGTCGGGATGCGCCTTGAGCGCGGGCAGCAGATCGAGCACGCGCACGCCGTTTCGGCGGAGCATCTCGAGCACCTGCGTGCGGTCGAACTCCACGCTGCCGCCGGCGAAACGGTCGTAGTCGGGCACGTACACCAGCACGAAGCGGCCACCCTGTCGCTCGACGAGCTCTCTGGCGCGCACGAGCACGCGCTCGAGTGTGTCGATGCGGAGCTGCTGATCGCGCGAATCGTCGCGGCTCAGCCGGAGCTTCGTGCGCAGGCTCGAGAGCTTCAGCGCGCGCAACAGTCCTCGCAGCGCGCGCCCATCCGTCTGCGCCGTCGGCTTGATCTCGCGCAAGTTCTCGATCTCGGCGGTCTGCAGCTGCGCCACGCTCGCGTCGACCGCGGCCTTCCGGGGCCGGAGCTGCGGCTCGTGACTCGTGAGATAGCGAGTCAGCTCGGGGAAGCGCGCCTCCCACATCAGATCCGCGAGGTCGTTGCCCTCGTAGTAGAGCCAGAACACCGTCCTCGGCTGCAGCGGCAGGCCGTACTCGACCAGATTCGCGAGCTCCCAGAGCGGGCCGGCGCCGCCGATGCCCAGGCTGACCGTCGCGGGGTGCGACGCGCGCAGCCGCGCGGCGATGTCCTCGTCCGGCGTGACGCACTCGCCGGCCGTGAAGGAGTCACCGACCAGCACGATCTCGGCGTCGCGTGCGAGCAGGCCGTCGGGGTTCGCGAAGCCGTACTCGTCGGACAGATAGACCTTGTAGCGGCCGTCCGCGAAGCACTCGACGATCCAGCGATGCGACAGGTTCGAGGTCGGGAACAGCGACAGGCCCTCCACGTTCAGGGTGCGGCTCGAGAGCTGGTAGATGCGCGGATAGACCCGTTTGCCTGCCTGCCAGGTTTCGGCGAAGAACTCCCGGGTGCTGCGGTCGTCGTAGCCGGGCCACGCGCGCTTGGCCTGCTCCGCTTCGGCGGCGATCTCGCGCGCCTCGGCGTTCGCTCGATACGACTCCAGTCCGACGAGATAGAGCTCGGCCGCGGCGAGCGAAACGGTGCTCGAGACGAGCAGCATCAGGACCTGCAGCTTGCGTTCGACCGCGAGCCGCGTCGCCGCGAGCGCGCCTACGCCCACCCCCAGCGGCAGACCCAGAAAGAAGGCGGTTTCCTTCCAGCCCGTGAGGAAGGCGACACGGTCGTACAGGACGAGCGCGATCAGACCGGCGCAGACGAGCGCGACGAACGCGAACATCACGGAGCACGCCGTGTCGATACGGTCCAGGAACCCCGGTCTCGCCCGCGTCACTCGCGCATCCCCCGCGTCACTCGCGCATTGGTAAGGAAGGAATTCGGCAGCATGGATAGGCGACTTTGGCAGGGCCGCAACGCGGCGCGGACAGCGCCGCCAGGCGTGAGGCGCGCGTGAACGTCGGCATCGTCGTGATCGGCCGCAACGAGGGCGAGCGCCTGCTGCGCTGCCTGCGCTCGGTGCTGCCGAGCGCGCACGTCGCGGTGTATGCCGACAGCGGCTCGAGCGACGGCAGCGTCGCGCGCGCGCGCGCGCTGGGCGCGGACGTGGTCGAGCTCGACGCCTCGACGCCGTTCACCGCCGCGCGCGGGCGCAACGCCGGCTTCGAGCGCCTGATTCAAGCGAACGCAGCGGTCGAGTTCGTGCAGGTCGTGGACGGCGACTGCGAAGTGCAGGCGGGCTGGCTCGAGGCCGCTTCGGCTTTTCTCGCGGCGCACGCGGACGTGGCCGTCGTGTGCGGACGTCGGCGCGAGCGCTTTCCGGAGGCGAGCGTCTGGAACCAGCTCGCCGACGTCGAGTGGGACACGCCGGTCGGCGAGACGACGAGCTGCGGCGGCGACGCGATGATCCGCGCCTCGGCCTGGCTGCGCGTGGGCGGCTACGACCCGACGCTGATCGCGGGCGAGGATCCGGAGTTCTGCTGGCGCATTCGCGGCCAGGGTGGCCGGATCGTGCGGCTCGACCGCGAGATGACGCTGCACGACGCGGCGCTCGAGCGAGTCGGCCAGTGGTGGCGCCGACAGGCGCGCTCCGGCCACGCCTACGCCGAAACCGTTTGGCGTCACCGCGGTGCGCCCGATCCGCAGCGCCGGCGCCGCTTCGCATCGCTCGTGTTCTGGGGCGGTCTGTGGCCCGCCACCTGTCTCGCGCTCGCCTGGCCGACGAGCGCTGCCAGCTTGCTCGGTCTGCTGGCCTGGGCGTGGCCGCTTCGCCAAGCCTATCGCGACGTGCGGCCACGCTGGTCCGCGCGCGTCGCCGCGCTCTGGGCCGCGGCCTGCGTGGTGGGAAAGATCGCGGAGCTACAGGGTGCGCTCACGTTCGCGGCGAATCACGGACTGCGCCGACGCGCCACCGCGCTGATCGAGTACAAGGGACCCGGCGCG
The DNA here is from genome assembly GCA_031396695.1 of Deltaproteobacteria bacterium. Lineage (GTDB taxonomy): Bacteria > Myxococcota_A > UBA9160 > SZUA-336 > SZUA-336 > VGRW01. Next base: position 15,684 of record JANNLG010000107.1, on the reverse strand, counting down.
AGCTAGAGCGACATGCGTTCGCGCGCGCACCAGTCGAGCAGCGCGAACAGCGACCACGGCCGCGACCAGTAGATGCCCGGGTCGCCGGCCAGGAACGCGCGCCAGAGCCGGTCGACGGCGCCCGCGTGCAAGCCCGCCGCCGCGCACGCGTCGCGATCCGCGAAGACCGCGTCGATGCGCTCACGCAGCTGCATGCCGATCGACGACTTCGCGGAGCCCGTCATCCAGTCGCGCATCGGCAGCTCGAAGCCGCGTTTCGGGCGCTCGAAGAGCTGGCGCGGAAGCGGCCCGAGTCCCAGGTCGCGCAGCAGCTGCTTGCGGCCGAGCGGCCGGAAGCGCCGTGCTTCGCTGAGGCCTGCGAGCCGTTCCACCACGCGGTGGTCGAGCAGCGGAACGCGCACCTCGAGCGACACCGCCATGCTCGCGGCGTCGGTGTCGGGCAGCAGCCGCTCGCCCACGAACGAGGCCAGCTCGAGGAACGAAATCGCGTGCAGCGAAGGCGCGCCCGCGATCGACGTCGCGAGCCGCGCGCGTCGCTCGGGGTCGAGGCCGAACTCGGTCAGCCGCCAATCGAGCGCGGGCGCGAGCTCGCGCAGGAAGCCCGGCGTGAACAAGCCACAGGCGAGCTGGTACAGGTTCGTGAGCTCGCCGCGCAGCGCGAGCGCGTCCGGCAGCTTTGCCCAGCGCGCCTGGGGTTCGAGCGCACCCGGCGCGCCGAGCTTCCAGCGCACGAACGCGCGCGCGAGCGCGCGCACCGCAGAGGCCGGCAGCGCGCCCGCGAGCTTCGATACGCGCGCGAGCCGCGGCAGATCGACGAAGCTCGGGTAGCCGCCGAACAGCTCGTCGCCTCCGGTGCCGGCGAGCGCGACGGTGATGCCCGCCTCGCGCACGGCGCGGCTCACGAAGTAGGTGTTGATCGCGTCGAAGCTCGGCTGGTCGAGGCTCGAGATCGCGTCGTCGAGCCGCGCGACGAAGCTCGCCTGCGAGAGCCGCACCTCCGTGTGCTCGGCGCCGAGCGCGTGCGCCACCGCGCGCGCGTGCTCCGACTCGTCGAAGCCGCGCTCTTCGAAGCCGACGTTGAAGGTGCGGAGCTGTCCGGGCGCGCTCTGCACCGCCAACGCCGAGATCACACTCGAGTCGATGCCGCCCGACAGGAACACGCCGAGCGGCACGTCGGCGATCAGGCGGATGCGCACGGCGTCGGCGAGCGTCTCGCGCAATCCGTCGACGTCGTCCGCGCGCGGCGCGTGGCAGGGCAGATTCCAGAAGCGCCACTCGCGCGTCTCGAGACCGTCGAGATCGATCGACAGGGCCGTGCCCGGCTCGAGCCGGCGCACGCCGCGCGCGAGCGCCTGCGGCCCCGCGACGAAGCCGTGCCACAGGCAGGTCTCGAGCGCGACCGGGTCGAGCCGGCGCTCGACCAGATCGCTCGCGAGCAGCGCGCGCAGCTCGGATGCGAACAGCACGACCGCGCCGCCCGGCCTGTGGACGCGCGCGACGTAGAGCGGCTTGATGCCCAGCCGGTCGCGGGCGAACAACACGCGCCGGCGGCGCCGATCGAAGAGCGCGAACGCGAACATGCCGACCAGCTTCTCGAGGCAGGCGTCGCCCCAAACCAGGTAGGCCTGCAGCAACACTTCCGTGTCGCTCTGCGATTTGAACGCGACGCCCTGCGCCTCGAGCTCGGCGCGCAGCGCGCGGTAATTGTAGATCTCGCCGTTGTAGACGATCACGACGTTGCCGCCGGCGTCGGTCATCGGCTGCACGCCGTCGTCGGACAGGTCGATGATCGCGAGCCGGCGGTGCGCGAAGGCCACGCCGGGTCCGTGCTCGGCGCTGGCCCAGAAGCCCTCGGCGTCCGGACCGCGGTGCTTCTCGCGCTCGCTGGCCTTGCGCACGCCGTGGATCACCGCGGCGTCGAGGCTGCCCACCGCTCCGGCGATTCCGCACATCGGCTAGCGCCCCGCTGCGCGCGCGGAGGTCGCGCGGAGGAAGCTGCGCAGGTGCGCGAGGCTGAAACGCGCCAGCTGTTTGCGCTGCACGAACGCCACGTAGGCCGCGTCGTAGCGCGGCCGGCGCCCGAGCGCGGCGACCAGGTAGCCGGCGAACAGGGCGGCTCCGCCGATCCCGAGCGGGAAGTCCTGCACGGCGCTGCGCAGACAGCGCACGAAGTGGTAGGCCCAGTGGTAGCCCAGGAACCAGTACAGCTTGCCCATCTCGTAGCGGCTGCGCAGCACGTTCGTCTGGCGCGCGTCGATCGGGCGCAGATGGAGGATCTCCTCGTCCACGAAGCTGCGCGTCTCGAAGCCGAGCATCTGCGCCTTGGTCTCGTCGATCATGTCCCAGCCGCGCACGGCCTCGAGCCCGCCGATCGCCTCGAACACCTCGCGCGTGTACATCTTGGCAGGGCCGCGCACGTGCTCGTCGTGGCAGTACTCGATCGACTTCACGCCGTTCTGGATCAGGAACGTCTTGCCGCTCGCCATGCCGAGCCGCGGATTCGCGGCGAAGCGGCGCAGCAGGTTCGCGAAGTAGCTCGCCTCGAACTCGAGGTCGGCGTCGAGCTTCACCACGTAGTCCCAGTCGAGCTCGCGCACGCGCGCGAGCCCGACGGTGAAGGCCTCGACGACGCCGCCGCCGAGCGCGCGATGCCCGCGGTCGGCGCGCGTCACCAGCTCGATCCAGGGATTGTCCGGCAGGTGCTTCTCGACGAGCTCCGCCGTGCGATCGGTCGAGCCGTCGTTCACGATCACCCAGCGCAGCGGGCGAGCGGTCTGCGCGAGCATGGAGCGGATCGTGCGGTCGATCGTCCGTTCCTCGTCGCGGGTCGGCGTGATCACCACGAAGGACTTCGGCACGGAGCTAGATCCAGCGCTTGACGAGCCGCTTCACGGCGCGCACGGCGTCGGCGCCGCGGCGCTTGAGCCGCTCGGCGGGCATCAGCACGTAGCGCCGCATGCGCTCGTCGGGCCGCGCGCGGAAGATCGTACTGTGCTTCTCGCCGTTCCAGCCCTCGGGTGCGGCTCGCGTGTAGTAGTACGCGGCGAAGGACTTGCGCACGACGCCGGGCGGGCTGGTCAGAGGCTCGACGCCGTGGAAGCTGATCGCGCTGGTCTCGAACAGCACGCAGCGGTTCAGGAGCGGCGACACGCTGCGGTGACACCTCGTGACGCGCCGATCCCAGAGCTCGACCGCGCCGCCCCAGCTCGGGTCCCAACCCGGATTCAGGTACACGAGAATGTTCAGGCGCCGGTGCAGGTCGCGGCCGTCGACGAAGTTGAAGTCGACGTGCACGTCGAGCCGGCCGTGCGGTCCGGTCATGTGCATGCCGCCACCGCCGAGCTGCGGGTCGGCCTCGAGCCCGCGGATGCCGGTGATGTACTCGAGGTCCGCGAGGAACGCGGGCGAGGCGAGCGCCGCGTGCAAGCGCGCAATCGGTGCCGGGAACTTGGTCGCGTCCGAGATCTGGATCTTCAGCCGCTCGTTCACGGCGTTGAATTCGAAGCCCTGCGCGCGCGCCGCTTCGAAGCTCGGGAACGCGGCCGCGGCCGCGGCCGCGAAGGCCGGCTCCAGGAAGTTCTCGATCACCAGGTGGCGGTACGGTTCGGCCGACTGGAAATCGCGCCGGAGCGCGTCGCGATCGTAGGGCTGCAAGGTCATTGGAGTCTCCCGGGACAATCGTAGTCCGTGGTCCGCCCCGTCCGCGAGATGCCGACCGTCCAAGCCCCGATTCGGCGCGCGAAGTCGCCAACCTGATGGCCGCGTCGCCGGGCCACCGGGCTCTAGTTGCCGGTTCTCGAACCCGTTCAGTGGCACTCTGCCGCCACCCGATAGGGCAGCCTAGACGCCCCTGTGATTTGGCGGTATTAGAGCGATTGTCTCGGGTGGTACTGACGTCGTGAAGTCGTGGGTCGAGTGGTGTTCGGGGACGGAATGGCAAGCGCGGCAGAGCTAGCGGGACGCCTCAGCGAGGCATCGGTTCGGAAGCAGTGGGACGTCTACGCGGCGTTCGACTGGCCGGAAAAGCTCGAGCCCGAGGCGCACTGGTACATGAGCCCGGAGCTGATCTCGATTTACGGCACCGACCCCTACGAGCGCCTGTCGGAGACCGAGCGCAAGCGCCTCAGCTTCTACGAGATCGTGAACTTTTTCAGCTTCGTGCTGCTCGGCGAGCGGCCGCTGATCGAGGGCATGACCAACCGCATGTACAGAAAGGCCACGCTCGGCCCGGTCACCGAGTACCTGCACCATTTCGTCGCCGAAGAAAACAAGCACATGATCATGTTCGGGATGTTCTGCAACCGCTACGCGGGCACGATCTATCCCGAGAAGAAGCTGGTGCTGCCGCGCGAGTACGCGAAGGGCGAAGAGGACATCGCGTTCTTCTGCAAGGTGTTGATCGTCGAGGAGCTCGGCGACTTCTACAACCTGAAGATGATGGGCGACGCGCGCATCCACCCGCTGGTCGCGAAGATCAACAAGGTGCACCACATCGACGAGGCGCGGCACCTGGCGTTCGGCCGCGAGTACCTGCGCGAGATCGCGGAGAAGCACCTCGGCCAGTGGAGCGACGACGAGCGCAAGGTGTTCCAGAAGTGGCTGGTCGACTACCTGCGTTCGTCGTGGGGCGATTTCTACAACCCGGCCGTGTACCGCGACGCCGGGCTCGCCGACAGCTACGCCGTGCGCAAGGGGGCGCTCGAGCACGAAACCTGCCGGACGATGCGCGAGACCGTCTCCGCGAAACTGATCGCGTACTTCCTCGAGATCGGTCTGCTCGGCGAAGCCCCGTCGCTCTGATGTCCGAAGCGGAGATCCGGAACCGCCTGCGAGGCTGGATTCTCGAACGCTCGGGCGCGCCCGCCGAGCGGCTCGCCAGCGACGACCGCCCGATCCTGGAAGAGGGCCTGCTCTCGTCGCTCGACATCGTCGAGTTCATCCTATTCATCGAGAGCCTGCGCGGTGAGGAAGTGGACATCGAGGCGATCGAGCCGGAGGTGTTCACGAACATCGACACCCTCTACAAGGCGTTCTTCGGCAACGTCGCACTCTGAGACGCCCAAAACCCCCGCGATGACCGAAGACGCTTCAACGCCGCGCACGCTCCGGAGCGGCTTCCTGCGCTCTGCGGCGGCGTTCCCGGAGAGAATCGCGCTCGAGGTCGACGGCGAGTCGCTCTCGTATGCCGAGCTCGCTGCGCGCGCCGGCGCGCTGGCCGAGGCGCTGCGCCGCAACACGCCCGCGGGCGCAGCGAAGCTCACGGCGGTGTTCGGCCAGCGCTCGAGCACCGTCTACGCGGGCCTGCTGGGCGCGCTGCTGCGCGGCCACGGCTACGTGCCGCTGAATCCCGCGTTTCCGCCCGAGCGCACGCGCCAGATGCTCGAGCGCTCCGGTTGCGCGTGCGTGATCGTGGACGAGCACGGCGCCAAACGCCTGCTCGAAGTGCTCGAGGGCGTGGCGCGGCCGTTGCTGCTGATCGTCCCGCACCTGTCGGACGTGTCGGCGCTCGAAGCGGCGTTGCCCGCACACACCGTGCTCGGTCGAGACGCGCTCGCGGCGCCGACGCGCGCCGCGCTCGAGCCGGTCGATCCGAACGGCGTCGCGTATCTGCTGTTCACCTCCGGCAGCACCGGAGTTCCCAAAGGCGTGATGGTCGCGCACCGCAACGTGGTGCCGTTCGTCGACGCCGTGGTCGCGCGCTACGGCGTCGACGAGCAGGATCGCTTCTCGCAGACCTTCGACCTGACCTTCGACCTGTCGGTGTTCGATCTGTTCGTCGCCTGGCAACGCGGCGCGCGCGTGTGCGTGCCGACGCAGGCGCAGAAGCTGCTGCCCCAGAAGTACATCACGCAGTCGCAGCTCACGATCTGGTTCTCGGTGCCCTCGACGGGCGCGCTGATGAATCGGCTGCGCATGCTGAAGCCGGGGCTGTATCCGAGCTTGCGCTGGAGCCTGTTCTGCGGCGAGGCGCTGCCGAGCGAGATCGCGAGCGCGTGGGCCGCCGCCGCGCCCGCGTCGACGGTCGAGAACTTGTACGGACCCACTGAGCTCACGATCGCCTGCACGCTGTACCGCTGGGACGCGACGCGTTCGCCCGCGGAGTGCGAGCTCGGCGTGGTGCCGATCGGCGAGCCGTTCCCGGACATGGACGTGCTGGTCGCCGACGAGCGCCTGCACGAGGTCGCGCCCGGCGAGGTCGGCGAGCTGCTGATGACCGGACCGCAGCTCTCGCTCGGCTACCTCGACGATCCCGAGAAGACGGCGCTCGCGTTCGTCACGCCGCCCGGCCGCGAGCGCGTGTTCTACCGCACGGGAGATCGCGTGCGCCGCGCCGACGGCGCGCGGCCGCTCGTGTACCTGGGGCGCGTGGACAGTCAGATCAAGATCCAGGGCTATCGCGTGGAGCTCGGCGAGATCGAGGCCGCGATTCGCGAAGAGGCGGGCGTCGACATCGCGATCGCGGTCGGCTGGCCGCGCAACCAGATGGGCGGCGCGGACGGCGTGGTCGGTTTCGTGGCGGGACGCGATCTGCCGGTCGAACGCGTGCGCGAGCGCGTCTCCGCGCGGCTGCCGGCCTACATGGCGCCGCGCGAAATCCGCTGTCTGGCCGAGCTGCCGCTGAACGCGAACGGCAAGGTCGATCGCAAGGCGCTGCTGGCGCTGCTCGACGCCGCGAAGTGAGCCCCGATCGCGGCTGACCGCCGCCGTCGCTATGCTCGACGGCGGATGCGTGAGCTGGAGGTCAACGGAGCCCCGTATCGCGTCGACGCCGACGACGACACGCCGCTGCTCTGGGTGCTGCGCGATCACCTGGGTCTGTCGGGCACGAAGTTCGCGTGCGGCATCGGCGAGTGCGGCGCGTGCACGATCCACCTGGACGGCGAAGCCGTGCGCTCCTGCGTGGTGCCGCTCTCCGCAGCTTCGGGCAAGCAGATCCGCACCATCGAAGCGGTCGCCGCGAGCGAGGGCGCGCGGATCGCCGACGCCTGGATCGCCGAGCAGGTTCCGCAGTGTGGCTACTGCCAGCCGGGCATGATCATGGCGGTGTCGGCGCTGCTGCGGCGCAACGCCCGTCCGAGCGACGCGGAAATCGACGCGGCCGTCACGAATCTGTGTCGCTGCGGAACGCAGCCGCGCATCCGGCGTGCGATCCACCGCGCTGCGAGGGCGGGTGATGGCGAATCGGGCTGAGCCGCTGGTCAACCTGAGCCGGCGCGGCTTCGTGCAGGGAGGCGCGCTGCTCGTGGGCGGGCTCGTGCTCGGGGTGCTGGCACCGCGCGGCACCGCCATCGCGGCGTCACCCCCGATCGCGTCGGGGGCCGCGGCGGGACGCGAGCTCGGCGCCTGGCTGCGCATCGCGAACGACGGACGCGTGACGGTCTGGGTCGAGAAGGCCGAGATGGGGCAGGGCATCCACAGCTCGCTCGCTGCGCTCGTAGCCGAAGAGCTCGATGTTCCCTGGGCGCAGGTCGGCGTGGAGATGCGGGAGTTCACGGGCCCGCTCACACCGGGCCTGACGGGCGCGAGCATGAGCATCCGCGAGTCCTTCCAGCCCATGCGCCGGGCAGGCGCCGCCGCGCGCGCGATGCTGATCGAAGCCGCCGCCGGGACCTGGTCGGTGCCCGCTTCGGAGTGCACGAGCGCGGCCGGCCGGGTTCTGCACACGCGCAGCGGCCGCTCGCTCGGCTACGGCGAGCTGGTCGACCGCGCGGCCGCGCTGCCGCTCCCCAAAGCGGTCGTCTTCAAGTCACCGAAAACGTTCAGTCTGGTCGGGAAGTTGCTGCCACGACTCGATATTCCGGACAAGGTTCGAGGTGTTGCCAGGTTCGGGATCGACATCCGCGTCGAGGGCATGCTGCACGCCGCGCCGGCTTTGAGTCCCGTGCCGGGCGGCGCCGTCGCGAGCGCGGACTACGAAGCCGCACGAGCCCTGCCGGGCGTGCGCGGCATCGTCGAGATCCCGGGCGGCGTGGCGGTCGTCGCCGACCACTACTGGCAGGCGCGCCGCGCGCTGACCGCGCTCGCGCCGGTTTTCGCAGGTGGAGCCGCCGCGGTCGACACGCCGGCGTACTCGGCGTCATTGCAGCAGGCGCTCGAAACGCCCGGGCTCGTCGCTGGCGAGATCGGCGACGTGAACGCTGCGTTCAGCGGCGCGCAGCGTGTGATCACGGCGCGCTACGAAGTGCCGTGGCTCGCGCACGCGACCATGGAGCCGATGAACTGCACGGCGAGCGTGCGCGGCGATGCATGCGAGCTGTGGACCTCGTCGCAATCGCCGAGCCAGCACCGCCGCGACGTCGGCGTGGCGCTCGGCATCGAGCCCGAGAACGTCACGCTCCATCCGACGCTGATGGGTGGTGCGTTCGGGCGCCGCGTCGAAACCGACACCGCCGTGCAGGCCGCGCTCGCGTCGCGTGCGGTGCAGCGGCCGGTGAAGCTGATCTGGTCGCGCGAGGACGACATCCGTCACGACTTCTACCGGCCGGCCTGCGCCGCCGAGCTGAAGGCGGTGCTCGACGATTCGGGCCGGCCGACCGCGTTCCTGCTGCACGTCGCCGGCCCGTGGTCCGATCGCACGCTGCCGAGCTGGGCGAACGGTGCGATCGGCAGCGCGCAGAAATGGCTCGGCGCACCGCTCGCGCCCGAAGGCTACCTGCCCGACTTCGTCTGGTGGCGTCTGCCGCCCGTGATGCGCTCCGGAATCGACTGGATCGTGTCGGGAAATTCCCCGCCCGTGAACTACGCGGTGCCGCAGCAGCGGCTCGAGTATTCGCTGGTCGCGAACGCACTACCGGTCGGCTGGTGGCGCGCCGTGCCCGCCTCGCAGAACGCGTTCTTCGTGGAGAGCTTCGTCGACGAGCTCGCGCACGGAGCCTCGGTCGATCCCTACGCGTATCGCCGCGCGCTGCTCACGGGTCGCGACCGCGCGGTGCTCGATCGAGCGGCAGAAATCTCCGGCTGGGGACGAGCTCGCAGCGACGGACGAGTGCTCGGCATTGCGCAGTACGCCATGGTCGGCACGAGCGTCTGCGAGGTGGCGGAGCTGAGCATTGGCGACGGCGGCGAGCCGCGCGTGCACCGGGTGTTCTGCGCGATCGACTGCGGCCTGGTCGTGAACCCCGACACCGTCCGCGCCCAGGTCGAGGGCAGCATCCTGTTCGGGCTCACCGCGGCGCTGCGCGGGCGGATCACGGTCCGGGACGGCGCGGTCGAGCAGGGCAATTTTCACGACTATCGACTCCTGCGCATGAGCGAGACCCCCGAAATCGAGGTCTCGATCGTCGACTCGGGAGAGTCGCCGACGGGCGTGGGCGAGCCCGCGACGCCCCCGATCGCGCCAGCGGTCGCGAACGCGATCTTCGCGGCGACACGGCGCCGTATCCGAACGCTGCCGCTCGCTTGAGGTCCGCGGATGCGCAGCGCTGGGGCCATGGGTATCATCCCTCAGCCACCGCGACCCCGGCGCGGTGCGCGTGCTCAAGTGCGGCTCGCATATGGGCCGATCCGCTCCAACGGGAACGTGTCGGCGCTCTCGGTCTGATTCGGGTGGCTGGCGGGAGAAGCGAATGAAGATTCTGGGCATATCCGCCTACTACCACGACAGCGCGGCGTGTCTGATGGTCGATGGGCGGATCGTGGCGGCGGCGCAGGAAGAGCGCTTCACCCGCAAGAAGCACGACTACCGCTTCCCCGGCAAGGCCGTCGAGTACTGCCTGCGCGAGGCCGGCATCCGGACCGAGGACCTCGACCTGGTCGCGTTCTACGACAAGCCGCTGCTCAAGTTCGGCCGGCTGCTCGAGACCTACGTCGCCTACGCGCCGATCGGCTTCCGGCTCTTCCTGATGGGCCTGCCGCTCTGGCTGAAGCAGAAGCTCTACACCCCGCGCGAGCTCGATGCCGGCCTCGAGGGCAAGTACAAGGGCCGCTACGTGTTCCTCGAGCACCACGAATCGCACGCGGCCAGCGCGTTCTTTCCGTCGCCCTTCGACGAGGCGGCGATCCTGACACTCGACGGTGTTGGCGAGTGGGCCACTGGCAGCATCGCGATCGGGCGCGGCAACCAGATCCAGATGGTGAAGGAGCTGCGCTTCCCGCACTCGCTCGGTCTGCTGTACTCGGCCTTCACGTATTTCACCGGCTTCAGGGTCAACAGCGGCGAGTACAAGCTGATGGGGCTCGCGCCGTACGGCGAGCCGATCTACGCCGACCTGATTCGCGAGAAGATGCTCGACATCAAGCCGGACGGTTCGTTCCGGATGGACATGTCGTACTTCGCGTACACCCACAAGGACGTGATGACGTCCCGAAGATTTGACGAGCTGTTCGGCGGACCGCCGCGCGCGTCCGAGTCGCCGATCACGCAGCGCGAGATGGACCTGGCCGCGTCGATCCAAGCCGTGACCGAGGACATCATGCTGAAGATCGCGCGCCACGCGCACGAGCTGACCGGCATGGAGAACCTGTGCATGGCCGGCGGCGTGGCGCTGAACTGCGTGGGCAACGGCAAGATCCTGCGCGACGGTCCGTTCAAGAACCTCTGGATCCAGCCCGCCGCGGGCGACGCCGGCGGAGCGCTCGGCGCGGCCGCGTTCGTCTGGTACCAGCTGCTCGAGAACAAGCGCGAGCCGAACGGCAAGGACCTGCAGAGCGGCTCGCTGCTCGGGCCGAAGTACTCGAACGACGAGATCAAGGCCTACCTCGACCAGCAGGGCGCGGTCTACCGGCACTACCCCGACGAGGCGTCGCTGTGCGACGCGGTGGCCGAGCTGATCGCGGCCGAGAACGTGGTCGGTCACTGCGCGGGGCGCATGGAGTTCGGTCCGCGCGCGCTCGGCGCCCGCTCGATCCTGGGCGACGCGCGCTCGCGCAAGATGCAGGCGACGATGAACGTGAAGATCAAGTTCCGCGAATCGTTCCGCCCGTTCGCGCCCGCGGTGCTGCGCGAGGACGTCGACACCTACTTCGAGATGCGTCCGAACGAGGAGAGCCCGTACATGCTGCTGGTCGCGCCCGTGCGCGGCGAGAAGCTGTTGCCGATCGAGTCGCGCGGCGAGAAGGGTCTCGACAAGTTGAAGCAAGTCCGCTCGGTCGTGCCGGCAATCACGCACGTCGACAACTCGGCGCGCGTGCAGACGATCGACGCGGAGCGCAACCCGCGCTTCTACGGCATCCTGCAGGCGTTCAAGCGCAAGACCGGCAGCCCGGTGCTGATCAACACCAGCTTCAACGTGCGCGGCGAGCCGATCGTGAACACGCCGGCCGACTCCTACCGCTGCTTCATGCACACGAACATGGATGCGCTCGTGCTCGAGAACTACGTGCTGCTCAAGCACGAGCAGCCGGAGGCCAAGGAGATCGACGTGGCGGCGTACCTGGCCGAATTCGGGAACGACTGATGGCCCAGATGGTCGAAATGAATCTCCGGCCCGACGCGCGCACGCTGCGTCAGTTCGGCTTCATCGCGCTGGTGGGCTTCGGGCTGCTGGCGCTGCTCGCCTGGAAAGGCTGGCTAGTGTTCGGGCACCTCGAAGTCGGCACGCGCGAGACGGTGGCGGGGGTGCTGGCCGCGCTGGCGGGCATCTCGGTTTTCTTCTCGCTGGTCTATCCGAAGGCGAACTGGCCGATCTTCGTCGGGCTCACGATCGTCGCCTTCCCGATCGGTTTCGTGCTCTCGTACGTGATCATGGCGACACTTTTCTACGTCGTGATCGCACCCGTCGGCTTCGCGCTGCGGCTCGTCGGCAAGGATCCGATGGACCGGCGCTTCCTGCCGGCGGCGAAGACGTACTGGATCGACGCGCGTCCGCAGCGGCCGCGCGAGTCCTACTTCAAGCAGTTCTGAGGGAGGTCGCGGTGTCCGACAAGCACGAGAATTCCGGGAAGAGCGACTTCATGAAGCAGTCCGAGGTGCGGCAGGGCAGCCTCGTCACGGAGTTCTGGGACTTCTTGAAGGACAACAAGAAGTGGTGGCTGGCGCCGATCATCATCTCGATCCTCGGCCTCGGGCTCCTGGTGCTGCTGGGCGGAACCGCGGCCGCGCCGTTCATCTACACGCTGTTCTAACCCCGGCCGCGGTGGCGCCTTCAATGCGGTGGCGTCGATGAGCGCGAGCCCGTTCGCGACGAGGCGCGTGTTCGGCGTGCCGATCCTGGATCTGTCGATGCCAGAGGCGCTCGCGCTCTGCGTCGAGGCGATGCAGGCGCGCGCGTCCGGCGCGCGCAGCCTGTACTTCGTCAACACGAACACGCTGAACCTGGCCTTCGGCGACGACGAGTATCGCCGCGCGCTGTGCGCCTCGGACTGGGTGTTCGGCGACGGCACCGGTGTGCGCTGGGCGGTTCGCGTTCTGCACGGGGAGCGGCTGCGCGACAACGTGAATGGAACCGATCTCGTGCCCGCGCTGCTCGGGAGCGATCTGGGCCTGCGCTACTACCTGCTGGGAGCGTCGGCGGACGCGATCGAGCGCGCCGCCGCGCACGCCCGTGCCGCGTTTCCCGGCTGGCAGCTCGTCGGCCACCACCATGGCTACGTCGCGGGCGAGGCGAGCGACACCGTGGTCGAGAAGATCAACGCGAGCCGGCCGCACCTGTTGCTGGTGGGCATGGGTAATCCGAAGCAGGAGCTGTGGATCCGCGCCCAGCGCGCGCGGCTGGCGGTGCCGCTCTGCGTCGGCGTGGGCGGACTGTTCGACTACTGGGCGGGCGACCTCTCGCGTGCACCCGCCTGGCTGCGACGGGTCGGCTTCGAGTGGCTGCACCTGCTGCTCGCGCAGCCGCGCAAGTTCCGGCGCTACGTGTTCGGCAATCCGCTCTTCCTGCTGCGGCTCGCGCGCGAGAAGCTGCGCGGAGAGTCGCGTTGAGCGCGATCCCGCTCGGGCGCTGGCTGGCCAAGAAGTCCGCGCGGCAGGCACTCGCGCTCGCGCTGGGCGCATCGGGCGCGCTCGCGCTGCGGCGCCGCCTCGCGTCCGAGCCGCGCGTGCGGGTGCTGACGTATCACCGCTTCGGCGAGATCGCACGCGACCCGTTCTGCGTCTCGGAGCGTGCTTTCGAGGCGCAGATCCGCTTCCTCGCCGAGAGCAAGCGTGCGATCGGGCTCGACGATCTGCGCCGCTTCGTGGCCGGCGAGCAGGCGCTCGCGCCCGACGCCGCGCTGGTCACGATCGACGACGGCTTCGCCAGCACCTTTCGCCTGGCGCTGCCGATCCTGCGACACCATGCGGTGCCGGCGGTCGCGTTCGTCACGCCGAGCCTGGTCGGAAATCCCGACGCGCCGAGCGTCGAGGCGGAGCGCTACATGACGTGGACCGAGCTCGAGCAGCTGGCCCTGGGGGGGATCGCCACGGGGGCGCACGGCTACGACCACGCTTCGCTGGGACAGATGAGCGCCGCGGCGGCGCACGAGCAGGGCGTGCGCGCGCGCGCGCTGCTCGAAGCGCGGCTCGGCCGTCCGGTGACCTCGTTCGCCTACCCGTACGGCACGCTGCGCGACTTCAACGCCGGCACGCGGCAAGCGCTCGAGCAAGCGGGATACGCGCTCGTCTTCACGTCGCAGCACGGCTCGGTGGCGAAGGGCATGGATCCGCACGAGCTGCCGCGCGTAAAGGTCGAGAACGGCGACACGCAGGCACTCTTCGGACGCTTGTGCGACGGTGCGCTCGATGCCTGGCGGATCGTCGACTCGGGTCTCTCGCGCCTGCAGAGACCGGTGCACGCTGTCCGATAGTATCGAGCGGAAGAGGTGAGCGTGCAGCTATCCGTCATCATCCCGGTGTACAACGAGATCGAGACGCTGGAACAGATCGTCGCCGCGGTGCGCGCCGTGCCCGTGGCGAAGGAGATCATCCTCGTCGACGACGGCTCGAAGGACGGCTCGCGCGAGCTGCTCGCCAAGCTCGAGAGCCTGCCGGACGTGCGCGTGCTCTACCACGCGGTGAACCAAGGCAAGGGTGCGGCGATCCGCACCGGGGTCGCGGCGGCGACGCGCGATCTGGTCGTGATCCAGGACGCCGATCTCGAATACGACCCCCAGGAGCTGCCGATGCTGATGCGGCCGATCGAGGACGGCAAGGCCGACGTCGTGTATGGCTCGCGCTTCAGCGGCGGCTCCGCGCACCGCGTGCTGTATTTCTGGCACAGCGTCGGCAACCAGTTCCTCACCTTGCTCTCGAACGCGTTCACGAACCTGAACCTGACCGACATGGAAACCTGCTACAAGATGTTCCGGCGCGAGATCATCCAGTCGATCCGGATCGAGGAATCGCGCTTCGGCATGGAGCCTGAGATCACGGCGAAGATCGCGCGCAAGGGCGTCCGCATCTTCGAGGTCGGGATCTCGTACTCCGGACGCACGTACGAGGAAGGCAAGAAGATCGGCTGGCGGGACGGGGTTCGCGCGATCTGGTGCATATTGAAGTACAACCTGCGCAAGGATCCGACGTGACCCAGAAGTCCATCTATGAGATCGGCGAACTGCCAACGCTCGGCGTCGTGCCGGAGCGCATGCATGCGGCGACGATCCGCCAGGATCGCTACGGACCGCCCAGCAAGGCGTTCGCGCTCGAAGAGGTTCCGGTTCCGCGCATCAAGGACACGCAGGTGCTCGTGCACATGATGGCCTGCGGGGTGAACTACAACAACATCTGGGCGGGCATGGGTCGCCCGATCGACGTGATCGCCATTCGCAAGAAGCGCGGCGAGCCCGAGGACTACCACATCGGCGGCTCCGAGGGCTCCGGCGTCGTGTGGGCCGTCGGCAGTCGAGTGAAGGGGCTCAAAGTCGGCGATCCGGTCGTGATCTCGTCGTGTCATTGGGACGAGAGCGCACCCGACATCCGCAACGGCGCCGACCCGATCACGTCATCGTCGACGTCGGTCTGGGGCTACGAGGACAACGGCGGCGGATTCGCGCAGTTCTCGGCCGTCGAGGAATACATGTGCTTCCCGAAGCCGGCGCGGCTCACCTGGGAAGAGGCGTCTTGCTACATGGTTTCGGGCGCGACGGCGTACCGGCAGCTCACGCACTGGCACCCGAACGTGGTTCGCCCCGGTGACCCGGTGCTGATCTGGGGCGGCGCAGGTGGACTCGGCTCGCTCGCGATCCAGATCGCGCGCGAGCGCGGCGGCATTCCGATCGCGGTCGTCTCCGATCCGAGCAAGGTCGATTTCTGCAAGCGGCTGGGCGCGAAGGGCGTGATCAACCGCTGCGACTTCGACCACTGGGGACGGCTGCCGGACTTCGACGACACCGCGGCGTACGCCAAGTGGCTCGCGGGCGTGCGCGCATTCGGCAAGAAGTTCTGGGAGGAGCTCGGCGAGCGCCGCAGCCCCCGGATCGTGTTCGAACACTCGGGTCAGGCCACGCTGCCCACGTCGATGTTCATGTGCGACAACGCCGGCATGGTCGTGATCTGCGGCGGCACGTCCGGCTACAACGGCGACGTGGACCTGCGCTTCCTGTGGATGCGCTCGAAGCGCCTGCAGGGCTCGCACTTCGCCAGCACCGGCGAGTGCCTCGAGATCACGCGCCTGGTCGCAGCCGGCCGCGTCGATCCGTGCCTGTCGCTCTCGGCGCCGTTCCGCGACATCGCGCAGATCCACCAGGTCATGTTCGAGAACCGGCACCCGCCGGGGAACATGGCCGTGCTGGTGAACGCGCCCGCGGCCGGCCTGCGCGACCTGCCGCGCT
>JANNLG010000025.1:0-25722 GCA_031396695.1 Deltaproteobacteria bacterium | reverse complement strand
GCGGCGACCGGCAGGATCGAGGCGACCGACACGTCGAAGGTCTTCCACTTCGTCGACGACATCGTGATCCGCGTGCGCGCCGAGGGCAGCGGCTCGCGCATCGACATCCGCTCGCGCTCGCGCGACGGACTCGGGGACATGGGCATGAACGCGAAGCGCGTCCAGACCTGGACCGCGGCGCTCACCGGCAAATCGAGCTGAAACTCAGGAGCCCGGGGCCGCGAGCTTCTCGTCGACCATCGCGCTCATGCCCTCGACGGTGCGCACGCGCACCTTCTTGCCGCCGACGTAGAGGGTGGGCGTGCCGCGCACGTCGACGCTCTGGCCGAGCGCGAACTCCGCGTCGACACGCTTCTCGTACTCCGCCTTCTTGGTCTCGAGATCCTTCTTGAAGCGCGCGACGTCGAGTCCGGCCTGCTTCGCGTACGACTCGAGCTTCGACGCGTCGAGACTCGCCTGATTGGCGAACAGCACTTCGTGCATCTCCCAGAACTTGCCCTGCTCTTGCGCTGCGATCGAAGCGATCGCGGCCGGGCGTGCGGCCGCGTGGAACGCGAGCGGGAAGTGCTTGTAGACGTAGTTGACCTTGTCCGGATACTTGGCGAGCACGCCGTCGACGATCGGATTCGAGCGAGCGCAGAACGGGCACTGGAAGTCGGAGAACTCGACGATCGTGACGACCGCGTCGGCCTTGCCGCGCACGGGTGAGCCGGCGACCGCGATCGTGTAGGCTTTGTCGAAGTCCTCCTCCGCGCGCGCTGCGCGCGCCGGCGGCTGCAGCTTCTTCTGTCCCTCTTCGATCGCGGTCAGACGCTGCAGGATCTCGTCCTGCTTGCTCTTGATCTCGGCGAGGTCCTTCGCCTGCTGCGGGTTGCAACCGGCGAGTCCGATGCAGAGGCAGAGCAGCGCGAGTCGTCTCAACGGAGGTCTCCTTCGAAGGGGCGAACCAAGGTAACTCAGGCCTGCTTGCGCCACCAAGCGTAGATCCCGAGCAGAAGCAGCGTTTCGGGCAGCGCGAAGGCCAGGAAGTAGAAGTAGGCGACGGTCTGCTGCAGCGTGAGCGGATCCTGATTCGGCGTCCAGGCCTTGTCGGTGAGAGCGATGCGCGCCTCGTCCGACGCGAGCCAGCGCACCGCGTTCAGGAGCAGGTCGCGGTTGTAGAGCGCGTCGAGCAGGCGGTTGGACGCGAAGTCGCGATCGCCGATCACCACCACGCGCGCCTCGCGCTCGGTGGTCTCGGTGCCCGGAACGACGTCGCCGCGCGGATAGCTGCCGGTCGCCGCGACGGGCGGCTCGGTCTCGGGCGCGTCGACGGGGCGGTCGAGGCCGCGTCCCGCCAACGCCATCGCGGTTTCGCGCGCAATGAACGCGCGCGCGCTCGCGAAGGCGACGCGCTCGAGCCGATCGTCCGGCGCCGGCTTGCGCGCGAGGCCGACCGGGCGCGTGGTGGGCATCAGCACCATGGTCCGGCGCGAGAGCGTGCGCGTGACCGGGTTGTAGGGGGCGAACAAGTGCACGAGCAAGTTGAGCGGCGACGGATCCTCGAGCAGCGGACTCGACGAATCGTCGACGACCACGCCGTCCTCGAGGTTGAAGCCCCAGCGCAGCAGGAACTCCGAGTAGAAGTTCGAGCGCAGGCCCGGTTCGGAGAGCGCGAGCAGTCGCCCGCCGCCTTCGAGGTAGCGGTCGAGTAGCGCGAGCTCTTCGGGCAACAGGTCGCGCTCGGGCGCGGCTGCGATCAGCACGTCGGCGTCGGTCGGCAGCTCGGCGGTCGCGGGGCCGACCAGTGCGCGCACGTCGAAGCCTTGATCGCGCAGGAGTCCCGCGAGTCCGGAGTAGCCGCCATCGGCCTGGCTGGCGAGGTCGATCTCGCCGTGCCCGATCAGGAAGTACACGCGCGGCACGCGCGCGCTCGCGAGCCGCACGATCGCGCCGGTGATGTTGCGCTCCGACGGGTAGCCGAGTGGATCGCACACGTCGCCGCGGCAGGCGATCACCGTGGTCGCGGTGGTGGTGTAGAGCTCGCGCGCGCCGGGCGGAGGCTCGTTGCGGCTCGCGTCGCGTACGAGCACCTGCGGGCAGGCGTCCGCGTACGCGTCGACGAGCAAGCGCACGTCCTTGGCGAGCAGCGCGTCTTCGAAGAAGACGAGCTCGATCGGCGCGCCGGGCTGCGCGGCGAGCTCCGCGCACAACGCGCGCGTCTGATCCGAGAGCGTGTAGAGCTCGTCGGCGGTCAGGTCGAGCCGCGCTGTCCAGCTCTGCGATGCGACGACCAGGCTGATCACCGCGAGAAAGCCCGCGAACAGGATCGCGAGCGCGCGCAGCGCCACCCGCCGCGGCGCCGCGCCCGAGAAGCCGCGGAACGCGCGCACCTGCGCGACGCCCCCGATCAGGATCAGCGCCACGCCGAGCGCCAGATTCGCGACCGAGAACGCCGACATTCCGTGCAGCGAACGCGTCGCGTAGTACGACGCGACACCGACCAGGATCATCACCAGACCGGCCGCCGGCAGAAAGGTCATTCAGCGCGCCCTTCCCAGCTCGAGCGAGGTCAGCGACGCGAGCCAGCCCAGGAACGCGATGCCGGCGAAGTAGGTGACTTCCGCCAGCTCTATCACGCCGCGCGGAAACGACCCGTAGTGCGAGAGCAGCGCGATCTCCTTCAACCGGCCCGCCACCTCTTCGGAGACGGTGTTGGTGAGCCAGGCGAAGTCGAGCAGCACGAACGGGATCGAGTAGCCGAGCACCGCGGCCACGATCTGGCTCGACGTGAACGACGAGCAAGCCAGGCCGATCGAGGCGATCGCGCAGCCGTAGCAGAGCTGTCCGACGTAGAGCGCGAACAGGTGCTCGAAGCCGAGCCCTGCGCGCGCGACGACCACGGCCGGGTAGATCGCGCTGGCGGCGAGCAGCCCCAGCACGAACAGGTACGTGACTCCGTGCTTGGCGAGCGCGATCTCCCACGGCCGCAGGCCGCTGGTGAGCAGTAGCTCGTCGGTGCCGTTCGCGCGCTCCTCCGCGAACACGCGCATGGTCACGAGCGGCAGCACCACCAACAGGAACAGCCCGAAGTCGTCGGCCGCCGGCACGAACACCTCGTTCAGCACGTTGATCTGGCTCGGCACCGTCCCCTGGTCGAATCCGCCGCCGGTGAGTCCCTCCGACTGGTACACGAACAAGAGTTGGTTGTAGCTGACCAGGTGCTGGAAGAAGTAGATGCCGGTGAGCGCGACGTAGGCGGTGCCGACCACGTAGGCGATCGGCGACGCGAACAGCTGGCGCAGCTCCTTGCGTGCGAGCGCGAGCACGCGGTGGATCATTTCGACACCGCCACTTCGGGAGCACGCCCGACGCGCGCGAGGAACAGCGCCTCGAGGCTTCCGCCCTGTCTGATTTCATCGGCCGTCGCGAGCGCGGCCAGCTTGCCGCGGTCGAGCAGCGCGACGCGGTCGCAGATCGACTCGGCTTCGTGCAGCTGGTGCGTGCACAAGAGCACGGTGTGCGTGCCGCGGAAGCCCGCGATGATCCGCCGCAGCTCGATCTGCTGCGCGGGATCGAGTCCGACCGTGGGCTCGTCGACGACCAGGAGCGCCGGGTCGTGCAAAAGCGCCTGCGCCAGCGCGACGCGCTGCCGGAAGCCCTTCGAGAGTACGCCGATGCGACGCTTGCGCACCGACTCGAGTCCCATGCGCTCGACCGAGAGTCCCACCGCCTGGCGCAGGCGCGTGCCGCCGAGCCCGCGCACCTCGCCCATGAAGCGCAGGAACTGGTCGACCGTGTGGTCCGCGTACAGCTTGGGCTGCTCGCAGGCGTAGCCGAGCCGAGCCTGCACGCGGAAGCGCTCGCGGGTGACCGACACGCCGTCGACCCGCACGTCCCCCTCGGTCGCGAGCCAGTAGCCGGTCAGGATGCGGATGAAGGTGGTCTTGCCGGCGCCGTTCGGCCCGATCAAGCCGAAGATCTCGCCGGGCGCGACGTCGAGCGAGAATTCGTCGAGTGCCACCACCGACCCGAAGCGCTTCGATACGCCCTGCGCCTCGATCCTGGCACTCATCTCGCCCGCCTCGTCATCAGCCGCCGCCACCCTACGTCAGGAGCCCGCAACGCCGCAAACCCCCTGGTTTGACCGGGGAAAATCCCGGCGGATAGACTGCCGCCATGAACTTCGGATTCTCGGAAGAGCAAGAATTCCTGCGCACCACGGCCCGCGAATTCCTGGCCAAGGAATGCCCGACCTCGGTCGTGCGCGAGCTCATGGACGACGCCCGCGGCTACAAGCCCGAGATCTGGGCCAAGATGGGCGAGCTCGGCTGGCTGGGTCTGCTGCTGCCCGAGGAGTACGGCGGCGCGGACCTGTCGGTGGTCGACCTGATCGTGGTCGCCGAGGAGCTCGGACGCGGGCTCACACCGTCGCCGTTCTTCGCCACGCTGCAGGGCTCCCTGGCCGTTCTGCACGGTGGTACGGACACGCAGCGCAAAGAGATTCTTCCGGAGGTCGCGGCGGGCCGGCGCGTGCTCTCGTTCGCGATCACCGAGGAGTCGGGCAACGAGAATGCCGACGAGATCGCCACCCGAGCCGCGAAGTCCGGCGCGAGCTGGTCGCTCAGCGGAACCAAGCTGTTCGTGCCCGACGCGCAGAACGCCGACGCGATCGTGGTCGCGGCGCGCAGCGGCGGAGCAGGCGAGGGCGGCCTCTCTCTGTTCGTGGTCGAACGCGGCGCGCCGGGCCTCACGATCACGCCGCTGAAGTCGATGGACCAGACGCGCCGCATCGCGGAGGTGCGCTTCGAAGGCACGCCCGCGCAGCTGCTCGGCCGCGAGGGCGCCGGTTGGGCGACCTGGAAGACGGTGCGCACACACGCGCTGGTGTACCTGTCCGCCGAAGCGCTCGGCGGCGCGCAGAAGGTGCTCGAGGACTCCGTGAAGTACGCCAAGGAGCGCATCCAGTTCGGCAAGCCGATCGGGGTGCACCAGGCGATCAAGCACAAGTGCGCCGACATGCTGATTGAGGTCGAGTCGTCGAAGTCGATCACCTACTACGCGGCCTGGGCGGTCGCGGAGAAAACCGACGAGGCGGAGCTCGCCGCGAGCATGGCGAAGGCCTACACGAGCGACGCGTACCGGCACGCCAGCGCCGAGAACATCCAGATCCACGGCGGCGTCGGCTTCACCTGGGAATACGACTGTCACCTCTACTTCAAGCGCGCGAAGGCGATCGAGGTGACCTACGGCGACCCGACCGAGCACCGCGAGCGCGTCGCCCAGCTCTTGAATCTCTGAGCCGGCTTCCGCTCGAGCAGCCAGATCACCGTCGCGAAGGACAGGTACGTCGCGAGTGACGAGGCTGCAGCGGCCGTGACCGATTCCACGGGGCGCCCGAAGACGGCGAAGGCTTGGAGCGCGACCATGCCCAGGCCTAGCGCGGCCGAGGCGAGTCGGCGTGACGCACCGCTCCGGAAGTACAGTCCATGCCGCCGAAGAGCAGGCTGATCTCGATCGCGAAGGCGAGCGCTGGCGGGTCAGTAGGCACCTGCAGACCACAGCACGGCGGCGGTCAGGCTGTGGGAGAACGGCATGTAGTTCAAATCCACGGGATTCGTCGCCGTGAAGCCCGGAACGATCCGCGCCTGCTCGTGTCCGAGCGGCACGAACGGAGCCCAGACCATGTCGAGCAGCTGCATCGCGATGAACATCACCCAAAGCGGAACGGTCCGGTCCGCGCACTTCGCCGCGAAGCTGATTCCGGAGTGCCCGACGAGCACTGAACGCCACCTCCGAGGTCGGTGCGACGGCTACGCGGCGTCGGTGGAGAGCTCCTCGAGCTCGCGGCGCGCGGTTTCGGGGACCAGGTAGACGCTCGCGGCCGCGCCGAGGCAGGCGAGCGCGACCAACGGAATCGCGATTGCCTGGCTGCCGAGCGCGCCCGCCACGGCCGAGTAGGTGAGCAGCCCGAGGCCGACGCCCACGGTCTCGAGCAGCGCGAGCGTCCCTGAACCCGTGCCGCGGAACTCCGTCGGAAATAGCTCCGTCGCGAGAGCGCGCACGCACACGCTGCATGCCATGGACAGGAACACCATGAGTGTCCACGGAACAGCGACCAGCGAGGCCGGGCCCGCGTAGAACGCGATCGACATCAGCGGGAAGAGCGCGAGCACGCACGCGGCAACCACGCGCCGGCCGTAGCGGTCGCCGAGCCGGCCCGCGACCGGGTTGCCCACGATCGCAAACGCGCCGAACACGACGGACAGCGCCGCGAACGCGCCCGGCGTCCAGCCGCGCTCGGTCTGCAAGAATTGCGAGATGAACTGGAACGACGGACCGGTGCCCGCGCTCGACAGCGCGCCGATCAGCGCGATCGCGAGCGCGCGGCGCGGATGCCGGCGCAGCAGCTCGGCGATCGGGCGCAGCGCTCCGCCCAGCGACGCGGACTCGGCGCCGGCCGCGTGGGCGGCGGCGAAGCGCGCAGTCTCGCGCAGTCCGCGCGCTAGCGCGGGCAGGAAGAAGAGCGGAATCAGCCCGAGCGCGTAGAGCGCGCGCCAGCCGAATGGCAGGCGATCGACGGCGCCGTAGAGCCCCGCACCCACGCCGAAGCCGATCGCGCCGACGCCGCCGAGCATGCCGATGCCCCAGCCGCGGTTCGCGGCGGGGAACTCCTCGCTGACGACGACGAACGACGTCACGGCGGCCGAGACGATGAAGGTGCGCGTCGCGATCTGCGCGATCACGAACTGCGTCGGGCTTTGCGCGAGCGCGGTCACGAACGAACCCACGCTCATGCCCGCGACCGAGAGCAAGAGGAGTCGCCGCCGCCCGATTCGATCGCCGAGCGGCAGCAGGAAAAAGGCGGGCAGGGCGCCGAGGCGCGTCAGCGCGGTGAAATTGCCGAGCTCCACCTTGTCGAGCCCGAACGTCGCCGCGATCTGCGGCAGAGCATTTCCGAGCATGCCCAGGTCGTAGTTCTCGAAGAACATCGCGAGCGTGACGAAGCCGAGCACGCGCAGGTGCGCGGGCGTGACGCCGGCGGGAACGCCGCCCAGGAACGGCGGAATCCACCACGGGTTCTGGCGCACGGAGCGATAGCTCGGGGAGGGCGTACTCATGAGCGGGATCTCCTCGGGATCAGCGAGCCTTCGACGCAGGCGACGGCTTCGCGCAGGTAGTCGGCTTCGCGTGCACCGTCGCCGTGCGCGAAACATTCGACGATTGCGGTCTCGACGAGCGCGAACACGAGCTCGGCGGTGATCTGCGCGTCCATCGAGCGGAAGATCCCCGCCGCGCTCCAGGTCGCGAAGCCGCGCGCGAGCGCAGCGACGATCTGCGCGCGGCTCGCGCGGCGCGCGCTCAGCGTCGCCTCATCGCGAGGCGAGAGGCGCAGCAGGCGCACCAGCGTGCCGTGCTCGCGCGCATACGCGAACGCCGCGCGCAGCATCTGTTCCGCCGACGGCGCTTGACCCGGATCGGGCGCCAGCTCGAACATCGCCCGCGCCAGGCCCTGGCCGTAGTCGGTAGCGACCGCCTCGAGCAAGTCCGCCTTGGAGCCGAAGTGGTGGAAGACGATCCCCTCCGACACACCCGCGTGTCGCGCCACGTCGGCGGTCGTGGTCGCGACGTAGCCGCGCTGCGCGAACAGGGTGCGTGCGGCGTCCATCAGGCGCGCGCGCTTGTCGGCCGGGTCGCGCGTGCGCTTGCGGCGCGCGGACGGTCGCGGGCTCATCGGCTCGGAGTTTCCATTGAGTCGCGCTCAATAGTAATCGAGTCGCACTCAACAAGCAAGCGAAATTTCTAGGGGAAGACGCCGCGGCGGCGCTTGGCTTCGGTGATGCGCGCGATGCCGCGCATCAGCGAGGCGGTGCGCAGGTCGACCTGCCTCTCCAACGACACCGCCAGCACCTCGTGGAAGGCCTTGGTCATGATGGTGACGAGGCGCTGGTTGACCTCGTCTTCGGTCCAGAAGAACTGCTGCGCGTCCTGCACCCACTCGAAGTAGGAGACGGTGACGCCGCCGGCGTTCGCGAGGATGTCGGGCACCACGAACACGCCGCGCTCGCGCAGGATCGCGTCGGCTTCGAGCGAGGTCGGGCCGTTTGCGCCCTCGACCAGAAGGCGCGCCTTGATCGCGCCGGCGTTGCTGGCGGAGATCTGGCTCTGCATTGCGGCCGGGATCAGCACGTCGCAGTCGAGCTCGAGCAGCTCCGCGTTGCTGATCGCGTCCGCGCCGGGGAAGCCCGCGAGGAAGCGGTGTTCGAGGATCCAGGCGTCGACCTTGGCCAGGTCGAGCCCGTGCTGGTGGAAGATCCCGCCCTTCACGTCCGAGACAGCGATCACGCGCGCGCCCGAAGCGGCTGCAATCCGCGCGGCGTTCGAGCCGACGTTGCCGTAGCCCTGCACCGCCACGCGCGCGCCCGCCAGCGAGATGCCGAGGTGCTTACACGCTTCGGTGACGCAGGTCATCACGCCGCGGCCGGTCGCCTCGCGTCGGCCGAGCGATCCACCGATCTCGATCGGCTTCCCGGTCACCACCCCAGGCACGGCGAAGCCCTTCTGCGACGAGTAGGTGTCCATGATCCAGGCCATGGTCTGCTCGTCGGTGCCGAGGTCGGGCGCGGGGATGTCGCGGTCCGGCCCGATCATCTCGATGATCTCCATCGTGTAGCGGCGCGTGATGCGCTGCAGCTCCGAGCGCGAGAGGGCGCTCGGGTCGATGCGCACGCCGCCCTTCGCGCCGCCGAACGGCAGCCCGATAAGCGCGCACTTCCACGACATCCACATCGCGAGCGCCGTGACTTCGCCGAGGTGCACGTCCTCGTCGTAGCGGATGCCGCCCTTGGTCGGGCCCATCGTCAGCAGGTGCTGCACGCGGTAGCCGAACACCGTGTCGACGGTCTTGTAGTCGTCGCGGCGAAACGGGAACGACACCACGAGCGAGCGCTGCGGCGTGCGCAGCCGCTGCCAGATGTTGTCGTCGAGCGCCATCGCCTTGGCGGTCTGGTCGAGCTGCGCGACGGCCAGGCGGTACATGGGCCCGTCCCATTCGAGCGTCGGTTCGGTCATGGTGGCGGCAGCATATCGCAGCCTCGGAGGGGCTAGAGCGCTGCGAGGGCGGTGCGGCGAAGCAGGCCTGCGTCGGTGCGAAGTCCGCTCCAGATCCGGAGCTGCTCCACCGCCTGGTGTACGAGCATGTCGAGACCGTCCTGGGTGCGACAGCCGCGCGCGCGAGCCTCGCGCAGAAGGCGCGTTTCGAGCGGGCGGTAGACGGTGTCGAAGACGGTCGCGTCGCTGCGCAGCGCTGCGATCGGCGCGGGCGTGCCGTCGACGTCGGGCGACATGCCGACGGAGGTCGCGTTCACGAGCAGGTCGAACGGATCGTCGAGCGAGCCGACGCGCCCGCCGAGCTCCGCGACCAGCGCCAGCGCGTGCGCGCGCGTGCGGTTCACGACGCCGACCTCGAGCCCGAGCTTGCGCAGCGCGTAGACCACCGCGCGCGCGGCGCCGCCGGCGCCGAGCACCGTGGCGCGCTTGCCGGCCCACGGCCCGAGCGGCTCGAGCGTGCGCGTGACGCCGACCCAATCGGTGTTGTCGGCCTCGAGCACGCCCCCCCGGAGGGTCAGTGTGTTCGCAGCACCGATCGCTCGCGCCTCCGCGGAAACCCGATCCGCAAGCGCAAGTACCGCCTGCTTGTGCGGCAGCGAGACGCACAGCTGTGTCAGCCCCGACGCGCGCAGCTCGCGCACGGTCTCCGCGAGCCGCGCCGCCGTCACGTCGAAGACGCGGAAGCTCGCGTCGAGTCCGAGCGCGCGATACGCCGCTTCGTGGATCACCGGCGAGAGCGTGTGCCCGGCGGGGTGCAACACGATCCCGCAGACGGCGCGAGCGCTCATCGACCGTCGGCGGCCGGCGCGTCGCGTGCGTCGAGCAGACCGATCGTCTCGTTCGACTGCGTCGTCAGCCACTGCGCCATGTCCGGGCCGAAGAACGAGAAACAGGCCTCGTAGCCGCCGCGCTCGAAGGCCAGCGGATCGACCACGTAGCCGAGCCAATCGTTCGCGTGGTCGACGACGAAGCGCGTGCGCTGCGGGGCGGTGGTCGCGCGCAGATCCGCGCCCGTGCTCGCGCCGGGCTCGGCGGGCAGGAACAGGAACTCCGCCCCGCCGGCGCGCACCACCTGCATCGGCGCGCGCTTCGAGACGAACGCGTCCACGCTTCCGCTCACCAGGGGCTTGGTCCACCACAGCGCGCAGAAGCGGCGCAGCTGCACCTCGGGCGGCTCGACCCAGCGCTCGAGCGCCGCGAGTGCGGAATTCGGCTCCGGCACGAGTGACTCGGTCTTCGCCAGCACCGCGGTCGCGATCGCCTGGCCATACTCGCGGGTCCTCGCGCGCTCGTCGTCGACGCTCGGCCAGAAGCCGAGGTCGACCTTCGGCTCCTGATCGCCGAGCGGACCGGGCAGGTACAGCGGACGCCAGCCCTTCGCTTCGAGCGCCTCACGCGCCGCTCCGGGCCAATCGGCCGAGTAGAGATCGGCGCGCGCCGACAGCATGCTCGCATGCGCTCCGTAGGCGAACACGACGATCGGCGCGCGCCCGTCGGCGAAGTCGGCGCGCAGCACCGGCAGCTGGTCGTCGACCGCGCCGTCGGCGAAGCGACGATTTCGCGCCAGCTCGAGCCACGCGCGTCCGCTCGCGAGGCTCGCTGGTGCGAGGTCCGCGACGGCGTGTTCGAGCGCGTGCGCGCCGGCGCGCGCGAGCCGCGCGGGCTGATCGGGGTCGTACTCGCCACCGGTCACGCGCTCGGCGAGGAAGCCCGGCAGATAGCCGCCGGGCCCGGAGTGCGTGTGCGTTGCGACCAGCGCGACCAGATCGAACTCGAGCGATGCGACCTCCTCGAGCAGCGCGTCGCGCAGGTTCGGGCGCGGGATCACGATGTCGAGGGCGACGATCGCGACGCGCAGGTCTCCCTGCTCGAGCACCAGCGCGCGCGCCTGCGGCGGGTCGAGCGTGCCCTCGGCGCGGCGGGTGGTGAGTCCGCCGAATCCGCCCATCGCGCCGCCGATGCGAGCGGGCAGGGGCTCGACGCCGAATCCGACACGCAGCTCTTCCGCGCTCGCCGGTTGCGCGAGGATCGCGAGCACGATCGCAATCGCGCTCGCGATCAGCGCCGGGCCGCTAGGTCGCACGGGCCGCTTCGACGCGCTCGCGCACGGCGCGCAGATCGTCCCAGACCGCCTGACGAGTCTCGCGTGTGTAGTTGCGCAGCAAGTACGCGGGATGATAGGTGGGCATCACGGCGATGCCCTGGAACTCCTGCCACTGCCCGCGCAGCTTGGTGATCGCCACGGTGCGGCCGAGCAGCGTCGAGATGGCCGGCTTGCCGAGCGTCACGATCGCGATCGGCGCGATCGCGCGGATCTGACGCTCCAGGAACGGCTGGCACGATGCGACCTCGTCGGGCTGCGGGTCGCGGTTCCCCGGCGGGCGACACTTCACGATGTTGCAGATGTAGACGTCCTCGCGCCGCCAGCCGACGGCCTCGATCATTTTCGTCAGCAACTCGCCCGCGCGGCCCACGAACGGCCGGCCGCTCTTGTCCTCTTCCTCGCCCGGGCCCTCGCCGACGAACACCACGCGCGCATCGGCCGCGCCCTCTCCGAACACGATCTGCTTGCGCTTCTCGCACAGTCGGCAGCGCTGGCAGTCACCCAGGTCCGCGCGGACCTCCTCGAGGCTCATCGCGTTGCCGACCGCTTCGGCACTCTTCTGTGTCGGCTCGACGAGGGGCGCGACGCGCGGCGTGAACACCGGCGCGACCCTCGCGGGCGCGACCGCGGTCGCCGCCGTGCTCGGCGCCTTCGGCAAATAGTCGACTCCGTCGGCGGCCAGCTCCTGGAGCGAATCGCGGATCCGCCGCAGCGTCGTCGCGCGCTGCTCGGCTGGCGTCACTTCGCGACCGCCTTCTTCTCGCGGAAGCCGTGCTTGGTCTTGGCGAGCTTCTCGTCGAGCTCGAACTCGAAACCGGGATCGTTCGCGTCGTCGTGACACGAGCCGCAGATCTGCAGGATCACGCAGCTGTCGCACTTCTCGGTCAGGCGCAGGATCGAGCCCGGAGCCGTGCCGCCGCTCTCGACGTGGGCCTTGCCCGGACCGTGACAGCTCTCGCAGCCGACGTTCTCGAAGGTCGCGCCCGCGTGCGGGAAGCCGGTCGGCTCGCCGAAGCCAGTGGTGTGGCAGCGCTGGCAGTCGGCCTTCTTCTGGTCGCCGCTCTTCGCGAGCGTGGCGAAGGCGTGCGCGTGCGGCGACGCGGCCCACAGCTCGTGCTCCTTCCCGTGACAGCTCTGACACGCGGCCGAGCCGACGTACTCGCCCTTCTCGAACAGCTGTCGCTCGCGCTTGTCGCGTTTCTCGAGCAGCTTCTGGCGCTCCTCGACCGAGAGGCTGGCGAGCTGCGCGTTCGCGGCGTGCGAGACCATCGGCAGCCGCTCCGAGAACACGAAGCGCAGCGAGTGCTCCGGCGTGTGGCAGGTGAGACAGGCCGGCTCGTAGCCCGACTTCAGGAAGTCGGGTGACTGATGTGGGCCGCCTCGCCCGTGACAATTCTCGCACTGCACGCCGCGCAGGTGCGTCTGTCGCAGCTTCGGATCGAAGCCGCCGGGTTGACCCCAGCCGACGGTGTGGCAGGGCAGGCACTCCGGGTCGCGATCCGAGCCGTGCTCCACCAGCGTCTCGAAGGCGTAGGCGTGCTTGGTGAGCGTCCAGGTGGCGTGCGGGCGCTCGTGGCAGACCGAACAGAATTCCTCGCCGCTGTACGACGCCTTCTCGAGCAGGATCGGATTCGGCCCGCCCAGCGCCTGGCGGATCGCCAGCGTCAGCAGCGCGTGGATGCGCGGCGAAGAGCCGTCGGTGCGCAACACGACCCGGCGCTGCCGGTCGATCACGAAGCTCTCCGGCACGCCCTGCTTGAACGCGTACGCGGTGCGCGCGCTCTTGCTCGGGTCGAGGTACGGCACGAGCGAGATGCCGAGGTCGGTCACCATCTCCTCGACCACGTACTTCTTGTCGGAGACGCTGACGGGCACGATCGCGAGCTCCGGGTTGGCGAGCTGCTTCGCCAGACCGTCGAGGAACTGGAGCGCGTCGTGGCAGTGCGGGCAGGTCGGCAGGAAGAACACCAGCACGACCACCTTGCCGTCGAGCTGCTTCAGCGTGAGATGCTGCTTGGCGTCCAGGCTCACGACGTCGAAGTCCGGCGCTGCCGGCCGGACACCGAGCAGGGGCGTGGCGGCCGCGGACTTCGGCGGAAAGACCAGTAGCCGGCGCAGCTCACCCGCGAACATCGCGTCCAGCTCGTTGGGCTGCTCGGCGAGCCCCGCGATGCCGCCGATCACGTAGCCGTCGGCGTCGACGATCAGCAGCGACGAGCTCGCGGGCCGGACGCGCAGCTTGCGCGAGATCTGGCCGTCGCGGTCCGCGATCACCGGGAAGTCGAAGCCGTTCCGTTGCAGGAAGCGGAGCGCGACCTCCGGGTTCTGATCGCGATCGACGCCGAGGATGGCGATGTTCACCGCCAGCGCTTCGGCGCGCACGCCTTCGAGCAGCGTGGCGACGCGCTGCGCGTCGGGATCCGTGGAGCTGAAGACGAAGATCAGGCCGCGGCGCTTCTGGAACAGGTCGGTGCTGGCCTGTCCGCCGCTGAGCGTCGCGCCCTCGAAGCGCGGCAGCGCGAGCTCGCGCCTGGTTTCTTGCGCGAGCGCGTGGTTCGCGCCGAGGATCGCGATCGAGAGCCCCGCGATCACTCGCGCGAGCAGGCGCCGGCGCGCGAGGGTCCGGGACGAAGCGGTCTGCATGAAACCTCGGCTGCTTGGAATCGGGCGATGGTAGGAAGGGCTGCGCGGGGGTGTCAATCGACGTAGACTGGCCAGTGATGGGAGCGGCCAGCTCGAGCGAACTCGTCGGCATCCTCGACGCGCGCCTGCGCGCCGGGGAGAGCGTCGTGCTCGCCACCGTCGTGCGCATCGAGGGCAGCGCGTCCGCGAAGCCCGGTGCGAAGGCGGTGATCGACGCCCAGGGCCGGCTCGTCTGGGGCTGGGTCGGCGGCGGCTGCGCGGAATCGGCCGTGCGGGACGCCGCGCGCGAAGTGCTGGCGGAACGCCGGCCGCGCGTGATCCGCCTCGATCTCGACGACGAAGTGCTCGGCGTCGGCATGCCCTGCGGCGGCTACATGGAGATCTACCTCGAAGCCATGACTCACGACCCCAAGCTTCTGGTGCTCGGCCACGGACGGATCGCGGAAACCATGGCCACGCTCGGAACCGCGCTCGGCTTCCACGTGACGGTGAACGACCCGCTGGCCAGCGCGGAGTCGTTTCCGAGCGCGAACCTGCGCGTCACCGAGGACCCCGACTACGCGAAGGTCGAGTGCGACGCCGACACCTACGTCGTGATCGCGACCCAGCACAAGGGCGACTACGAGGCGTTGCAGCGCGTGCTGCGCCAGCGGCCGGCGTACGTCGGCCTGGTCGCCAGCCGCAAGCGCAGCGCGCTCGTGCTCGAGCGCCTGCACGAGGACGGCACGCCGCTCGAGGATCTGCGCCGCGTGGCCGCGCCGGCCGGGCTCGATCTGGGCGCGGAGACGCCGCAGGAGATCGCGCTCGCGATCGCCGCGGAGATCGTGCAGCTCTGGCGCGGAGGCGCGACCAGCGGTGCGCGGCTCGCGAGCGTGAAGGGCGTGCGCATCACCGACGCGGGCGTCGAGGTGCCCGAGGGGCCGCTCGAGTCCGCGAAGTGCCCGACCTGAGCGAGGCGCCCGCTTCGATCGAGGCGCTGTATCGCGAGGTGGTGCTCGAGCACTACCGCAACCCGCGCAGCCGTGCGCCGCTCGCGCATCCGTCCGCCGAAGCCCTGGTCTCGAATCCGGTCTGCGGCGATCAGGTGCGCGTCGAGGTGGAGCTGCGCGACGGGCGCATCGCCGACGTCTCGGCGCGCGCGCGCGGCTGTTCGATCGCGGTCGCCGCGGGCAGTGTCATGACCGAGCTCGTGCGCGGGCTCGACGCGCAACAGGCGAGGGCGCTCGGCGCGACGGCGGCGACGATCTCGCGCGGCGAGTCGGCCGATCCGAACATCGATCCGCGTCTGCGCGCGTTCGCGCGGGTTGCGGCGCTGCCCTCGCGCCAGCGCTGCGCGACGCTCGCTTGGGAGGCGCTGGCCGAGGCGCTCGGGAGTTCGTAGCGGCCGCTTCGACGGCCTTCAGCGCTTCGCGCGACGGACGCGCTTCGCCCTTTTCACCGACTGCTCGCGTTTCGACTTCGTCGCAGGCGTGACTCTCGATGAAGGCGGCTCGAGCTCGCGCGCGTGGTGGATCGAGCGCATCACGTTCGCGCTGCGCCGCAGCGAGGTGAAGATACGCTCGAACAGGATGCTGCCGAGAATCGCGCGGCGCATCGGCTCGGCCAGGTCGTCGCCGCGCGCCTGCACGGGTGCGGGCGCGCCGCCGGGCACGAGCGCGAACTCGGCCTCCGAGAGCAGCCACGCGATCTCGGCGTAGCGCGCGAGGTTCGCGACGGGGTAGTCGGGGTATAGATAGCGACGCACCTGGAGCAGCGTCGACGCGAGCTCGTCGGCGTGCAGGTGGCGCTCGTCGTCGGTGGTCCACGGTTGAGCGCGCAGCAGTTCGAGCACTTCGCCGCGCAGCGCGGCGCGCGCCTTCGCGTCCTCGGCGGTTGCCGTGGCAGGCGGCTTTCCGTGCATCGCGCGCATGGCTTCGCCGAACGGATCGCCTTGCCAGCCGCGATCGAGCTCGCGCGTGACGCGGCCGACCGCCTCGAGCGGAAGCCCCGCCACCTCGCGCAGCGCGCGGATCAGCTCGAGCCGCTCGAGATGCTGCGTGCCGTAGCTCGCCTGGTTGCGCGCGTGCACCGCGCCGGCCGGGAGCAGACCCTCGCGGATGTAGAACTTGATCGAGGTGGGCGGAACCCCGGCGCGCTTGGAGAGCTCGGCGAGTCGCATGCGCGGAATTTGACGCTGGCCAGCGGAGATGTCTAGTATCCGCTTTATAGAGAGTGGAGATATCCAATGCCCCGATCGCTGCTGTACCAGGACGTCGCGCGCGAGCACGGCTTCGAGCCGCTGAAGGTCGAGGGGGAGCTGCCCGCGGAGCTCGCCGGAACGCTGTACCGCAACGGCGCCGGGCGCTTCGGCTCGCACGGCCGGCGCTATCACCACCTGTTCGAGGGGCAGGGCGCGATCAGCGCGCTGCGCTTCGCGGGCGGCTCGGCCCTCGGCGCGATGCGGGTGGTCGAGAGCGACGGACTGCGCGAGGAACGCGAAGCGGGCCGGCCGCTCTACGGCAGTGTCGCCCCGCGCGCGCGGCGGATCGCGAACACGCTTCGTCAGCGCAGCAACAACGCCTCGAACGTGAGCGTGCTCGCGTGGCAGAGGCGGATCTTCGGCGTGGTCGATCTGGCGCGGCCGATCGAGGTCTCACCAGACTCGCTCGCGACGATCGGCGAGTGCGACCTCGAGGGCGCGATCGCGCACGCGTTCACCGCGCACCTGCACCGGGTTGCTGCGCGCGGCGCGAGTTACGGCATCGGCATCCGCTACGGACGGACGACCGAGCTCGAGCTGTACGCGCTACCCGCGAGCGGCCGCGCCGTGCGGCTCGGCGCCGTGCCGATCGAAGCCACGGTGATCCACGACTTCGCTGCGACGGAGAACCACCTGATCTTCTTCCTCGGACCCGCGCGGTTTTCGATCTCGCGCGCTCTGCTCGGCGAGGAGCGCGTGGATCGGCTCGTGCGCTGGGACGCGAACGGCGCGAGCGAGATCCTGATCGTGCCGATCGACGACGTGACGAAGGCCGTGCGCTTCGCAGCCGAGCCGTTCTTCGCCTGGCACTTCGCGAACGCCTTCGAGCGCGGCGGAGAGATCGTGGTCGACTTCGTCCGCCACGACGACGCGAGCAGCACCGGAACCATGCTCGACTCCGCGACGCTCGACGGGCGCGTGATCGATCAGGACGAAGGAGAGCTCTATCGCGCGACGCTCGATTTGAACGCCAAGCGGCTGCGGCTCGAGCGCGTCTGGGCGAACCGCTGCGAGTTCCCGCGCATCGACGAGCGCGGTGAAGGCGCCGAGCGGCGCTACGTCTGGCTGACCGCGCACGGCGGCGCGAATCCGCGCGGCATCGCGCGCATCGATCTACAGCGCGCGGAGTCGCGTGTCTGGACTCCGCCGCGCGGTCAGCACGTCACCGAGCCGATCTTCGCGCCGCGGCCCGATGGCGAGCAGGAGACCGACGGTTTCGTGCTCGTGCTCGTCTTCGACGAGCACACCGGTACGAGCGATGTTGCCGTGCTGGACGCAAACGCGCCCGAACGAGGTCCGCTCGCTCGGGTGCATTTCGATCACGCCGTGCCGCTCACGCTGCACGGCACTTGGGTCGCTTCGGCCTGAGGCCTTCGCGAACGCGCGCTACGGGAAGCCGTCCTCGTTCGGATCCGCGTCGACGCGAATCACCTTCGTGCCGCCGGAATATCGGTTGCGGCTGAACACGACGATGCCGACGCCCTTGTAGCGATAGTCCATGCGCGAAGTGTCGGTGCCGTAGTACATCGGAATGAAGGCCTTGCCGGTGACGTAGCTGTGCTGGCTGGTCGGAGCGCCGAGGATTTCGATCACCTGCGCCTCCGTCATGCCGGTCGTGACGCGCGCGAGCGGCGTGCCGGGCGTTGCCGGGCGCGCGGTCTCTTTCTTCTCGGGTGCGGGCGCGGGCGTCGCGGCCGGTGCCTGCGTCGCGGCGGGAGCGGCCGCTGCCGGCGCGGCGCTCGCGACCGATCGCACGAACTGCGCTGCCACGTAGCCCTTCGCGCCCGTCGACGTCTCTACGTACTGCCACCCGTCGCTCGCCGGCTGCGGTGCGCTGACCTGCTCGCCCTGCTTGAGCGACCCGACGACGGCTCCGGTCGGGCTGGCGGTCGCGCGCAGGTTGAGGCTCTTGGCGGTCACTTCGACCATCGGAATCGCGGCCGCGGCTGCGGCGGCCGGAGCCGTTGCGCCCGAGGCATCCGCAGGCCGCTTCTTCGCGCAGCCAACGAGTGCGAGCGCCGCACAAAGCACCACCACCGAGCGCGAGAAACGCGTCATGCCTGCACCCCCCTATCCGGCGAGACTATCCGGCGAGAGTCGCTGCGTCGACCTCACGCCTTCGCGATGTTGACGACCTGGATCTCGGTGAAGCCGAGCAGCCCCCACGGGCCGTTCTCGACACCGATGCCCGACCACTTCGCGCCGCCGAACGGCAGGTTCGGCGCGATCGCAAGGTGCTGGTTCACCCAGGCCGAGCCGCACTCGAGCTGGCGCGCGACCTCGGCCGCCTTCTCCCAGTTCGAAGACCACACCGAGCCCGACAGCCCGTAGTGCGTGGCGTTGGCGCGCTCGACGGCGTCCTCGACGTTGCGGTAGGGGATGACCGGGAGCGCCGGACCGAACTGCTCGTCGTCGACCAGCCGGATGCCGTCGTTGATCTCGGACACGATCGTCGGCGCGATGAAGTAGCCCTTCGCGGACAGTGCCTGGCCGCCCGTGACGACCTTCGCGCCGTTCTTGCGCGCGTCCTCGATCATCTCCTTGACCTTGTCGAACTGCATCTTGTTGTTGAGCGGGCCGAGCTGCGTGCCGGCCTCGAGGCCGTTGCCGACCTTCACCGACTTCGCGATCTCGGTCAGCTCGTGCACGACCGCGCCGTACAGACTCTCGGGCACGTACACGCGCTTGATCGCGCTGCAGATCTGGCCGGAGTTCTCGAACGCGCCCCAGAACACTTTCTGCGCGGTCGCCTTCACGTCGATGTCGCCGAGCAGGATGGCGGCGTCGTTGCCGCCGAGCTCGAGCGTGACCCGCTTCAAGTCGGGAGCGGCGGCAATGGCGACCTTCTTGCCCGTCGCGACCGAGCCCGTGAACGACACCTTGCGCGGCGTCGGGTGCGAGGTCATCCAGCCGCCCAGATCGTTTCCGCCGGACACGACGTTCACCACTCCCGGTGGCACCACGCTGCGCAGGATCTCACCGAGCTTGAGCGTGGTCAGCGGCGTGTAGGGCGAGGGCTTGATCACGACCGTGTTCCCCGCGAGCAGCGCCGGCGCGAGCTTCCACACCGCGAGCATGAGCGGGAAGTTCCAGGGCGTGATCGCGGCGACGACGCCGAGCGGGCGGCGATGGATCTCGATCCGCTTGTCCGCGTCGTCTTGGATGGTCTCGATCGGAATCTCCAGCGACGCCGTGTACTGGAACCAGAACGCGGCGCCGAACACCTCCTGCATCGCCTTGTCGACGGGCTTGCCCTGCTCCTGCGTGAGCAGCGGGGCGATCTCGCCGCCGCGCGCTTGGATCGCCGCGGCGATGTCGAGCAGCGTCTGGCGGCGCTTCGCCTCGTCCTTGCTCCAAGCGCGGTAGGCGGTCTGCGCCGACTCCATCGCGGCGTCGAGCTGCGCGCGCGTGCACTCCGGCGGCTGCGCGAAGATCTCCTCGGTCGCAGGATTGATCACGCCGAACGTCGCCTTCGCCGACTCCGCCTTCCCGTCGATCGTCATCGTGTAGTCGGACACGGTCAGTTCGCCACCTTCTCGAGGACGTGGATCGCGCAGGCGGAGCCGAGCCCGATCACGTGGGTGAGTCCGACCTTCGCGCCCTGGACCTGGCGCTTGCCGGCTTCGCCGCGCAGGTGCGTGGCGACTTCGTAGACGTTCGCGATGCCGGTCGCGCCGAGCGGGTGGCCCTTCGAGAGCAGGCCGCCCGAGACGTTCACAGGAATGCGGCCGCCTAGGTAGACCTGCTTCTCGTCGATCAGCCGGCCGGCCTCGCCGTCCTTGCAGATGCCGAGGTTCTCGTAGTGCAGCATCTCGGCGGTCGCGAAGCAGTCGTGCAGCTCGATCAGGTTCACGTCGTTAGGGCCAATGCCGGCCATCTCGTAGGCCTTCTTGGCGGCCTCGCGCGTGCACGTGTTCACGTCGGGCATGGTGAGATCGCGCTGCGTGTAGCGATCGCTGGTCAGGATCGAGGCCGAGATCTTCACCGCGCGGCGCATGCCGAGCTGCTTGGCCTTGCGCTCCGAAACGAGCACCGCCGCGGCCGAGCCGTCGACGTTCACCGAACACATCAGCTTGGTGTTGGGATAGGAGATCATCTCCGCGCCCATGACCTCTTCGAGCGGCGTCTCGATCTGGTAGCGCGCCTTCGGATTCATGGTGGAGTGCCAGTGGTTCTTCACCGAGATCTTCGCGAACTGCTCGAAGGTCGTGCCGTACTTGCGCGAGTGCTCCATGCCCGCTTCCGCGAAAACCGCCGGCATCGTGCCGGAGCCGAGCAGGCCCTCGGTCGGAATGCCCTTTCCGCCGCCACCGCCGCCGAGCAGACCCGCGCCCGCCATCTGTTCCACGCCGACGCACAGCACGACGTCGTACAGCCCTGCCTTGATCGAGGCCCAACCCTCGCGCAGCGCCGTGGCGCCAGTCGCGCAGGCGTTCGCGACGTTGATCACGGGAATTCCCGTCTGACCGATCTGCTGCAGGATGCGCTGGCCGACCATGCCGGAGGCCTGCATCAGGTTCCCGCAGTAGAGCGCTTCCATGTCGTGGATCGTGAGACCCGCATCGTCGAGCGCGAGCAGCGCCGACTCGGCGGCGATCTGCGGCACCGTGCGATCGGAGAACTTCCCGAACTTGATCATGTCCGTGCCCAGGATGTAGACGTCGCTCATCGCTGCTTCCTCCTAAGCCTTGGCCGGCTGGAAGTAATAGGTCAGGTACTCGTTGCCCTCGCGGTCTTTCCGCGGTGCGATCTTGTAAACGGTCTCGACGGGCATCCCCATCTTGATCTTCTTGGGATCCGCGTCGATGCCGATCAGGTTCCCCTTCACGGTGCCGCCGCCGGCGAGATCGACGACCGCCGAGACGAACGGCGTTTCGATGCCGGGGAACGAACGGTAGGTGATCGAGTACACGTACAGCTCACCCTGGTCGGAGAGCTTGATCACCTCGAACTGCTTGCGCGCACCGCACGACGAGCAGACATCGCGCACGCCCAGGAACACCGCCTTGCACGACGTGCAGCGGTGACCCTCGAGATACGGCTGACCCTGCTCGGGGATCTTCAGAAAGGGAACCACGGGTAGCGGCTTGGCTTGCGCCGCCTGCGCCTCGGACATTGCACACCTCGACTGTTTTTGACCGGCGCGATTCTGCGCCGACGAGGCTGCGCGGGTCAAACCGAGGCTAGATCTTTGGCGTGGTGCCTTTCTTGGCCGCTTTGAGCTGCTGCTCGAGCCGGTCGAGCTTCTGCCGGAAGACCAGGTTCTTGGGCTCGAACGTGATCGCGGTTCGGAGGTGCTGGATGGCCTTCGCGAGGCCGCCATTGCGTTCCTCTTCCTCGCACAGCGTCAGGTAGCGCTTGCCGTTCGGGGTGACGCCGCGCTGCTGCTGCACCTCCGTCTTCGCTTCCTCTTCGACCTCGTGGCTGAGCCGCAAGTGGCCGCTGTTGAGCGCGCTGTCGTAGGCTGCCCGCCGCTGTCGGTCGCGCAACACCAGGTAGCCCTCGGTGATGCGTCGGGCGATCCGGTCGACCGCGCCTCGGATCTCGTCCGGGTCCCTGAGGAAGGAGTCCGGGTGGAAGCGCTTGCGCGCGTCGTGATACGCGTCGCGCAGCTGGCTGGCGTTGGCGCGCGGGTCGAGCTTCAGGAGCTGGTAGTAGTCGAGCCGGTCGATTACGCGCGCGAGTGCTTTGATCTCAGCTTGATTCATCATCATGGAAGGCTCGCGGCCGGCGCCGCTCAGTCGTCGCCCATGACCTCTTCATCGTCGTCTTCGTCGAGCGGCAGGTCTGCGCGGCTGCCGCCTCCGAAGGCGACCGGCGAGCGCTCGATCTCGAGCGTCGTGTCGCCGGGCGGGTTCGCCTCGGTGAGGTCCGTGTCGAGCTTGCCGAAGAGCGGCGGCTCGTCGCGCTTCTCGAGCAGCTCCGACACGTCCGCCTCGAGCGACGGCATGTCGAGCAGCACGTCCTCGCCCTCGTCGAGCATCGAGGCGGGCTCGTTCGCAGCCAGCGTGCGCGGGCCCGTGCCGCGCTCCGCCACGTCGGCCGTGCGGCCGCGCGCGATGATTTCCTGGATCTGCTCTTCCGACAGGCCGCTCGACATCGAGACGGTGGTCGAGGCTTCCGCGCCGGTCTTGGGATCGCGCGCTTGCACGGTGACGATGCCTTCCGTGCTGATCGAGAAGGCGA
Source organism: Deltaproteobacteria bacterium (assembly GCA_031396695.1). Lineage (GTDB taxonomy): Bacteria > Myxococcota_A > UBA9160 > SZUA-336 > SZUA-336 > VGRW01. The sequence continues at coordinate 3,460 of JANNLG010000025.1, read as the reverse complement.
CCTCGATCTTCACCTGTCCGCGCGGACCCGGCTCGAAGCCCGAGAACTCGAACTCGCCGAGCAGCGTGTTGCCCTCGGCCTGACGCGCCTCGCCCTGGTAGATCCGCACGGCGATCGTGTCCTGGTTGTCCGACACGGTCGTGAACACGCGCGTGTGATCGATCGGCACCGGGCTGTTGCGCTCGATCACCGTTTCGGACAGGCCGCCCGCGATGCCGAGCCGCAGCGACAGCGGCGTCACGTCGAGCAGGTAGCTGCCGGTGTCGGAGCTCGCGAGCGAGGCGGCGTGGATGGCGGCGCCGATGGCGACGATCTCGTCGGGGTTGATGTCGATCTCGGGCTCGCGCTGGAAATAGTCCTTCACGGCTTTGCGGATCGAGGGCAGGCGGGTCGGCCCGCCGACCAGGATCACGCCGTTCAGGTCGCGCACCGTGAGTCCCGACTGCTGCAGCGCTTCGTCGCAGACCTTGAACGTGCGCAGGATCAGGTCGCGCGTGAGCTTGTCGAATTCCTTGGCGGTCAGGCTGTACGTGAGCGCGATCGTCTTGCCGTCGTGCTCGATCAGGTCGGGGATCGAGATCTCCGCCACGTCGGCGGTCGAGAGCTTGATCTTCGCGGTCTCGGCCGCCATGCGCAGCTTGGCGAAGGCGTACGGATCGGAGCGCACGTTCACCGAGTGCTCGGACTGCACCTTGTCGGCGAGCAGGTCGATCACGCGGTCGTCGAAGTCGTCGCCGCCCAGGTACGTGTCGCCGCAGGTCGCGAGCACCTCGAACACGTCCTCGCCGATCTCGAGCACCGAGACGTCGAAGGTGCCGCCGCCGAGATCGTAGATCGCGACTTTCTGGCGCAGATCGCGGCCGTAGCCATAGGCCAGCGCCGCCGCGGTCGGCTCGTTCAGGATGCGCAGGACGTCGAGGCCGGCGATCCTGCCCGCGTCCTTCGTCGCCTGGCGCTGGTTGTCGTTGAAGAACGCCGGCACCGTGATGACCGCGCCCGAGACCGTCTGGCCCAGCGCGAACTCGGCGATCTCCTTCATCTCCTTCAGCACGAAGGCGGAGATCTCGGGCAGCGAGAACTCCTCTTCGCGGATCTTGATGCGCACGCCGTGGTTCTCGCCCGGCACGATCTCGTAGCGGCACACCGCGCGCGCCTTGCGCACTTCCTCGCTGAAGAAGTACCGGCCGATCAGGCGCTTGGCCGACGAGACGGTGTGCTTCGGGTCGAGAATGATGCCGGCCTTGGCGGCGTTGCCGACCTCGATCTGGCCGCCCTCGCGGAACGCGACGACGGATGCGATCACTTGCTCGCCGCCGCGATTCGCGAGCACCGTGGGCTTGCCGTCGAGCACTGCGCAGACGCAGGAGTTGCTGGTACCGAGATCGATGCCGATCGTGACGTCTCTGCTCATCGCTGTCCCCCGCGCAAAGGGATGCGCGGCCATGCGCATTCCATCGGCAACGGGCAGGCGCGGACTTGAAATGATTGACCCGGATCGGGGCGGGTGTTAACCCGTCGAGTCGCTTCGCTTCCCGGTGAGGAGGAGATCGCATGTCCGGTCACTCGAAATGGGCGACCATCAAGCGCAAGAAAGGCGCTACTGACGCCAAGCGCGGCAAGCTGTTCACGCAGCTGATTCGCGAAATCAGCATGGCCGCGGGCCTTGGCGGAGGTGATCCCGACGCCAACCCGCGCCTGCGCCTGGCGATGCAGAAGGCGCGCGGCGTCAACATGCCCAAGGACAACATCGAGCGCGCGATCAAGAAGGGCACCGGCGAGCTCGAGGGCAACCAGATCGAGGAGCTGCGCTACGAGGGCTACGGTCCCGGCGGCGTGGCGGTGATCGTCGACACCCTGTCCGACAACCGCAATCGCACGGCCAGCGAGGTGCGGTACATCTTCAGCCGCCACAGCGGCAACCTCGGCACCTCCGGTTGCGTCGCGTACATGTTCGACCGGCGCGGCGTGATCGAGTTCGACCGCGCCGCCGTCGACGCCGACCAGCTGATGGAAGCCGCGATCGAGGCCAACGCGCTCGACATCGTCGACGAAGAGGACGCGCTCACCGTGCAGACGAACCAAGAGGGCTTCGAGCCGGTGAAGACGGCGCTCGAGGCGCGCGGTTTCGCGTCCGCGCGGGCGTCGATCCAGATGGTGCCGAGCTCCACGGTGTCGATCTCGGGCAAGAACGCCGAGCTGATGTTGAAGCTCTACGAGGAGCTCGACGCGCACGAGGACGTCGCCGCGGTCTACGCCAACTTCGAGATGTCCGACGATGAACTTCTCGCGGCGGCCTCCGGTTCGCAGTAGACTCGGATCGGTCGTGTGAGCGACCGGGGGGTCGAGTGCGCGTCTTGGGAATCGATCCGGGCTCCGTGTCGACGGGCTACGGCGTGGTGAGCGTCGAGGGCTCGACACTGCGCCGGGTCGGCGGCGGAACGATTCGCGCCCGAGGTGACACGCTCGCGGATCGGCTGGCGTTCCTCTCGCGCGAGCTCGCGCGCGCGATCGCGGAGCTCGCCCCCGAGTGCGCCGCGCTCGAGTCGATCTTCAGCGCCAAGAACGCGCGCAGCGCGCTGGTGCTCGGGCACGCGCGCGGCGTGGCGCTGGCCGCCTGCGGCACGGCCGGGCTCGGCCCCGCCGAGTACACGCCTGCGCAGGTCAAAGCCGCGGTCACCGGCTACGGTCGCGCGGACAAGGCGCAGGTCATGTTGATGGTGCAACGCCTGCTGGGGCTCGCCGCGCCGCCGCCGAGCGACGAGGCCGACGCGCTCGCGGTCGCGATCTGCCACGGCATGAGCGTGCGCGTGCGCACGAGCGTGCGGATCGCGCTGGCGCTCGAGCGCGCGACGTGATCGCGCGCCTGGAAGGCGTGCTCGCCGAGAAGAGCCCCGAGGTCGTCGCGCTCGACGTACACGGCGTCGGCTACGAAGTGCGCGTGCCGCTTTCCACGTTCTTCGAGCTGCCCGACGAGGGCAAGACCGTGCGGCTTCACATCCACACCCACGTGCGCGAAGACGCTCTGCAGCTGTACGGCTTCGGCACCGAAACCGAGCGCGTGTTGTTCCGGCTCCTGATCGCGACCAGCGGCGTCGGACCCAAGCTCGCGCTCGCGATCCTCTCCGGTCTGCCGGCGGGCAAGCTGGTCGCCGCGCTGCGCGCGGGCGATCTCGCGTCGCTCACGGGCATTCCCGGCGTCGGCAAGAAGACGGCGGAGCGCATGGTGATCGATCTGCGCGAGAAGGCGCTCGGGCTCGAGGTCGCGTCGCGGCCCGAGCGCGCGCCCGCACCCGATGCGGCCGCGGCTGCCGAGAGTGCGCTGACCAACCTCGGTTACCCTCGGCCGCAGGCGGAACGCGCCGTGCGCCGCGCGCTCGAGCTCGTGCCCGAGGGCGCGGGCCTCGAATCGCTGATCAAGGAGGCGCTGCGTGCCGCCGCGGGATGAGACGCTCCGGGCCGA
>JANNLG010000020.1:0-3055 GCA_031396695.1 Deltaproteobacteria bacterium | reverse complement strand
CCTCCAACGGCCGGGTTGGCTTGATGTCACCTGGGCGTTTCACGACAACGAAGAGCTCGGGCGAAAGATCCTCGCGCGCGTCGCCAAGCACACTGGTCTACGACCCGAGGACCTTTAAGCAAGATCTTGGTGATGTGAATCTGATGTGAGTCCGGTCCGATTTGCACCGATCGGCCACACCGAAAAGCGTCGCAACCTGTTGAAATCTCGTCGGGACGCGCACTTACCGGCGCTGCCGATCGCGTTGAGGGCCTGGTCCCAGCAATGGGGTGCTGGTTCGAGTCCAGTCCTGGGCACCAGGTCGTACTGACTACGCTCGGCTGCGCCTCCCTGCGCGCTGCTTCGCGCCTTGCAGCTCCGCGCGAGGGCGGTCTCGCGCACCACGCTCTTGTCGCCCGGGCTGCCGATCTCCGCGGCCCGGGAATTGCGATGCGTGCGGCTGGAGTTCCTCGGCAAATTGCCGCTGCGCGGCGCGCCGCGCCTGGGATCGTCACGAGTTTCTTCGCCACGGTCGCGGCAAGCGCAGTACGATAGAAGAAGGACGCGGAGGGAGTCCTTCGGAGAATGCTGCGTTCGCTCGGTCCCCTGCTTCGGCTCGCGTCCATGTCGACGCTCGTTCTCGCGAGCGCGCTCGCCTCGGCCGAGGGCTACTCGGTCTCCTACAACCCGTACGGGGCGGTGGAGTGGGGCACGACGCTGCGCTGCCAGTCACAGCACCATGACCACGCCTACACCGCGGACAGGATCACCGCGCTAAGCGAGGCCGGTTACTGCGCCGTCACCTACATGACCTATTCCGGCGACTACCGAGCGCAACCGGTGCAATCCTGGCTCGACGCCGGAATGCCCAATCCGGATCCGGGCGTGCCTGCAGGCTGGGGCGGCTATCGACGCTGGCCCCCCGACGCGCACGGCGCGCCGGCGCTGCCCCTGAACTCCCTGCTCTTCTATCTGCCGGGCGCCGAGGAGGTCGGGCTGCGACCGGACGGCGGCCACACGAATCACATGCACTCACTGGGCCTCACCCAGTACATGGAAGGCGTCGGCTGCAACTCGTGCGGGTATCTCGGCAGCGCGGTGCACAACGACAATCCGCTCGGCCTTCCCGACGCGCAGCGCTACGCGACCGACTCGGAGCTCGTGGCCAAGGCCACGGCGCTCGGCGCGATCGTGACGCTCAATCACCCCAACGGCCTGGACTGGTACTACGACGGCATCGATCCGTTTCCGGCCGCGGTCGAGTTGTACAACAACTTCCACGCGGCGTACGACGAGGGCTGCGGCACGCAGTTCATCGCGCGGTTCAAAGCGGTGTGGGATCACGTGCTCCAGGTGAAGAGCGCGCGCATCTGGGGCGTCGCTGTCAACGACTGGAACTCCGCGTGGACGCCGCTCGGCAACCCGCCGATCGCCTGCTGGCCCCAGGTGACCGAGGCCAATCGCGATCGCGGGAAGCTCCAGGTGCTGCTGACGTCGTACGACCTGCCCGCGTACATGACGGCCTTCGCGGCGGGCGCGTTCTTCGCGATCGTCGAGAACAACGCCGTCAAGGCAGCCTATCCGACCGTCACGGGCATCGCGGTCACGAGCAACCAGATCGCGATCACCACGGCGCAGGCTGACGAGACCGTCACCTGGGTCGGGAACGGCCAGGTGATCGGCAGCGGCCCGAGCCTGCTGCTCGACGGCCTGCCCGCTGGGCTCGCCTATGCGCGCGCCGAGATCGACGATGGCGAGGAAAGGGTCGTGTACACGCAGCCGTTCGAGCTCGATCCCCTGCCTCCGCCTCCGCCGGGGGACCCGGAGGTGCCGGCGCTGGCCGCGCCGCTCGAGGCGGTGATCGTGCTCGTGCTGGCGCTCGTTCTCGCCTGGAGCGCGCGGGAGCGCAAGGTCCGCAGCTAGCCCCGTGCAACACCTGCCGCCGTATGGCGGGGTCGGATCCGACTACACGCAAGCGCGGCTAGGCGAGCTTCCCCGCCCAGCGCTCCGGCAGCAGCACGATCAGCGCGGGCACGAGCAGGATGGCGGAGAGCGCGTTCACGCCCATCAGGATCGAGAGCAAGAGGCTCATCTCGGCCGAGAAGCGTAGGCTCGAGATGGGGATCCAGAACATGATCCCGACCAGCAGCGTCGAGGCGGTGAAGCCGATCGCGAGGCCGGTGGTGCGGATGGCGTGCTGCACGGCCAGCACGCGAGTCGGGAACCTCGGGCGCTCCTGCAGCACGCGGTCGACCAGGTAGAGCGCGTAGTCGATGCCGAGCCCGACGCCGATCGCCTGAACCGGAAGTGTGTTGACGTCGATGGCGATGCCCGCGACCGCCTGCACGGCCAGCGCGGCGAGCGACGCGGTGGCGAGCGACGCGGTCAAGAGCGTCGCGATGACAAGCGACCGGTAGCTCACCAGGATGATCAGGAACGTGGTCACGAACACGATCACCAGACTCACGTCGCTCGAGGCGCGGATCTCGTCGATCGACGCGGCGAGCACGCCGATCGAGCCCGCCGCGTAACGCAGCTCGATGCCGTCGCGCAGCCAGGTGCCCGACGCCTGCTGCGTGAACTCGCCGTCCGCGCTCGTGCGCACCCACAGCTCGTACGGCGCGCGCCAGCCGCCCGGATGGCGCACTTCCGCGGCCAGACCCTCGGGGCCGTCCCAACGCGTCGCTTCGACGACTTGCGGCTCGCCGCCATCGACGCGGATCTCGAGCCGCGGTTCGACCGGCGGAAGGATCGCGTCAATCCAGCCGAGCCGGTGCAGGAAATCCGGCTCTCCGGGGCGCAGGCGGATCGCGAGAGAGCCGTCGATCCGCACGTCGCCCGCGAAGCGCTCGAGCCGCTCGATCGCGCCCTCGACGGTCGGCGCGCGGTGGTCGCGGTAAAACACGCGCACCGCGAGCGAACGGCTGTCCTGCGAGCGGTACGGGTCGAGGATGCCCGGCGCGGGCACGCTCGTCTCCATCAGGTAGGAGATGCCGGAGATCTCGGCGGTGGTCTGCATCCACATCGCCCAGCGCGGATCGTCGTTGTGGAACAGGCGGCTGGTCTGCTTCTGCAG
>JANNLG010000009.1:0-18873 GCA_031396695.1 Deltaproteobacteria bacterium | reverse complement strand
AGCACCGCCTTCAGGCGCTCTTCGAACTCGCCGCGGTACTTCGCGCCCGCGATCAGCGAGCCCATGTCGAGCGCGATCACGAGCTTGTCCTTCAGGCCTTCGGGCACGTCGCCGCGCACGATGCGCTGCGCGAGTCCCTCGACGATGGCGGTCTTGCCGACGCCCGGCTCGCCGATCAGCACCGGGTTGTTCTTGGTCTTGCGCGAGAGGATGCGGATCGCGCGCAGGATCTCCTCGTCGCGTCCGATCACCGGGTCGAGCTTGCCGTCGCGCGCCATCTTCACCAGGTCGCGGCCGTACTTCTCGAGCGCCTCGTACGACGCCTCGGGATCCGCGCTCGTCACGCGCTGACCGCCGCGCACTTCCTGAAGCGCCTTGAGGAAGCGGTCGAGCGCGACGCCGAACTCGCCGAACACCTTGCCGATCGGCGTCGAGGCTGGCTCGGCGAGCAGCGCAAGCATCAAGTGCTCGACGCTGACGTACTCGTCCTTGAATTGCTTGGTCGCCTCTTGGGCACGGACCAACACCTGCTCGAGGCGTCCGGTGATGTACACCTTGCCGGGCTCGCGGCCCGGTCCGGAAACGCGCGGCCGCCGCTCGAGCTCCTGCCCGAGGCGCTTCTGGAACGGTTCGACCGGCACGCCCATCTTCTCGAACAGCCGCTTCGCCAGGCCGGATTCTTGGGCGAGCAACGCCTGCGCCAAGTGCTCGGCATCGACCTCGGTATGGCCGAACTGGGCAGCCGCGGACTGCGCAGCCGTGAGTGCTTCCCGACTCTTCTGGGTGAGCTTTTCGAGGTCCATCGTTGGGCCGAAGGAAAGCACCTTCGCCCGGCTGTCAATCGCTCCGCGGGCCCGTGGCGAGCCCGGAGAGATCGTCTAAGATGGGCCGCCGTTCCCAAGCCTCGCGGTGGATGTAGCTCAGCTGGTTAGAGCATCGGGTTGTGGTCCCGAGGGTCGGGGGTTCGAATCCCCTCATCCACCCCAACACTGTCGATTCTGCGCACGACGGCCTGTGGATCGAGGTCCGAGGGCTCCTGGCGCTCGGATCACTCGCCGCACAGCAGGCGAATGCGCCGCTCGGCGAGCGAAGCCTTCGGTCGCTGCCTCCAGCGCCTGCCGCTTGGCCTGCTCGCAGGCGTTCGCAGACGCAACCGCCGCCTGAGCGCCGGGGCCCGGCACGCAGCGCGCGTCGTCCACGAGCCGGATGTTGCTTGAACTGACCTTGCTCGACCGCCACGCAGTCGCCAACACGCCTGCCGACCTGGTCGGAGATGATGCTGATGGTGCTCGTGCCGTCGATGAGCAGCCGCGCGGTCGCTTGAAGACGCTGTTCGCGATCAGCCAGACACGGACCACGTTGCCCGGGTCCCTGCCGAAGTAGCGCAGCGCGTCGGAGTGCAGGTTGCGACGCTCCGCATGCCACGCGCCGAGCCCTTCGTTTCCGGAGCGGATGACGACGTGGAATTCGCGGTGCTTCCAGTTCGGCAGCGGGCACCAGTAGGCCGCGCCGACGGGCAGCTCCGTGCTCCGAGTAGTACGTGGGGTCGAGGCGGTTCTCGAACTCGACAGCCAGGCTCAGCTAGGCGTGACTCACGATGCTGTCCTCGCGCACGAGCCCGGGCAGCGCGTCGACCCGCCAGCGCCACGCGATCTCCGTGTCGGCGCGCAGCGCGAACGCCACGCCGAGCTGCAGGATGGCGGTGTCGCCGACGAACTCGGCTTCGATCGTGCGCTCACCGTTCGGGCCCCGGCCCACGCAGCCCCGGACGCGCGCCAACCTGCAGGTCGACGACTCGATTCGACATCGGGCTCCCTTCGCGGCTCATGGCGTGCGAGGTCGCACGCGATCGTACTGCGGTCGAAAGGAACGCCCGCTTGTTCGTCGGATCCGCTGCGTCCAGAATGCCGCCCGGGGAACGATGAACGTCGAAGACACCACCCTGCGTTGCCCGTCCTGCGGACAGGCGAACCGGCCCGGCCGGCGCTTCTGCGCCCAGTGCGGGACGCGCTTCGGCGCCGAGCGCGAGGTGGCCCTGAAGGGATTCACCGCGACGCAGCACGTGATCCCGGTCGAGTGGGCCGAGCCCACCGGAGCGAGACGGTGAAATCGATCCGAGGCATCGTCGTGCAGGAGGACACCGTTCCGCTCGAAGGCTGGAACGATTCCGTCCGCGGCGTGGTCGTCTGGCGCACGCTCCTCAGCGGCGACCGGACGCCGACTTCGCAGCTGACGCTCGGAGTCACCGAACTCGGCCCCGGCGAGCCCTGCCCGTTCCTGCCGCATCGCCACGCGCAGGCCGAGATCTACTACGTCCTGGCCGGAGAGGGCGTCGTCCACATCGACGGCGTCGAGCACGCGCTGCGCGCGGGGTCGAGCGTCTTCATCCCGGGCGACGTCCCACACGGGGCGCGCAACACCGGCACAGAAATTCTGCGCCTGCTGTACGTCTTCGCGGCCGATTCCTTTTCCGACGTGCACTACGTCTTCCCGAGCAGCCCCGCCTGATAGGCTGTTCGGAGTCGAGGGGCCGCAGAGGCTTCGCGCAGTCCCTTCGCGGGCTCGTCCCGTTCGGCACGGTCGGCCGTCGTGTCATCGCCACGACGACGTGCTTCGGACGGGTGTCCGTTGGCTCGAGGCGCGACGCTCCATGGCGCTCGCGCAGCGGTAGCGCCGCGCGCGATACGACCATCATGGCCAGTCGAGGTCCCGTTCGAGGGATCATTCGGGTCGCACCGCTGACCGCGCAGCACGAGCCATCGACTGAGCCCCGGCGTCGGCCGGTCGAACATCTGTTCGCTCACGCCCGAACGTGCTCACGGCGCCCCGAGAGCGTCGGTGCAGCACTCGCGTGGATCGGCGAGAGACTCAGCCCGGGCGAAGGTATGGAGCTGATCGCCTTTGCCCGGGTGGCGGTCGTGCTCACCAACGGGGTGTTCAGCTTCTGGCGAGGATGGGAAGGACAAGGGCGATTCTAGCCCCGAAGTTCCGGCAACGGATCAGCGCAACCCGGTGAGCTTCTCCGAGACCTCCCAGAGCCGCTCGGCCAGCGCTTCGTTCTGTGCGAGTCGGCTCGGCTCCTTCACGGCGCAGTCGGAGAAATACCGACCGGTCACCCCCGCGAGCTCGGGGCGCGCGGCCAGGTAGCAGGTCGTTGCCGCGCCCTGCGGAATCGTCTTGCCGAACGGCCGCATCACGAAACTCAGAACGGTGCCGAGCAGCGGATTCATGTGGCGGCCCAGGTTCGTTCCGATCACGCCAGGATGGAGCGCATTGACCGAACGCGTCGGTCCGAGCCTGCGCGCCAGCGCCTTCGCGAACAACACGTTGGCCAGCTTCGACTGACCGTAGTGGCGCCACGCCCCGTAGCCGTGCTCGGCCGCGAGATCGTCGAACTGGATGCCCTCGGCGGGCGCTTGCAGGTGGGCAGCGCTGCTCACCACGACCACGCGCGCACCGGCGGCGCCTTCGATCCGCGGGCGCAGCAGATTGACCAGCAGGAAGTGACCCAGGTGATTGGTGGCGAACTGCTTCTCGACGCCGTTCACCAGCTCGCGCTTTGGCAGCGCCATGATTCCGGCGTTGGCGATGCACAGGTCGAGCGGCCGGCCGAGCGCCTCGATGCCGCGCGCGCAGGCGCGAATCGAGTCCTGGCTCTCCAGCTCGCAGGCGAGCGGGGTCACGCGACCGCCCACCTGCGCACAGGCCGCCTCCGCCTTCGCCAACGAGCGGGCGGTGCCGATCACATGGGCGCCGCGCTTCGCGAGCACGCGCATGGTCTCGAACCCGATCCCGGAGTTTACGCCGGTGATGAGCGCGAGCTTTCCCGTTAGATCGATCCCGGCGGTGACCTCCTCCGCGGTGCTCGACTTGCCGTACTTCTCGGTCATCGTGAATCTCCGATCAAGGGTAGGAAGCGCCACGGGTCACCGTGGGTCTGGATTCGCCCGGCGGGATGCGTGCCGAAATGCGTGCCGAGGAAGAGCGCGCCGGGCTCGCCGCGCTTCCGCGCGGTGTACAGGTGGCGCGCCTTCCTGAAGGTCGGAACCCACTCTCCCGCCACATGCTGCGTTTCCCAGGCGCGTCGCCGGCGCACGGGTCGAGCAGAACGCGCCGGGCTCCGGCCTCGATCGCGAACGCCTGCACGCGCAAGGGAGAATAGGAAGGATAAGGGCGATCTTACCCCAGAACCTCCGACAGCCGCGGGCGCTTCGTAACGTCCCTCACCGGTGGAGTAGCGGGCGCCAGGGGCGACGATCTGGCCGCTGAGCGGATGCCGGTTTGTCGTGCGCGCTGCACACGCTGGTCGACGAAGTGCTGCCCGCCGCGCAGGGATGCCAGAACGACGGATAAGATGCCCGTGGAGTCCATCGAACTGACACTCATTTCATCGGGCTTTCACGGCGGTTGGATTCCGGCATCCGTCGCCAAATGACCTCGAACGCAAGCTCGAGCTGAGGAGAATCGAAGATGAAGTTTGGTTTGGCGTTTGCCAGCAGTATCGGGATCGAAGGCGCAGATGCGCTCGATGTCTGTCGGGTGGCCGAGGCTGCGGGCTTTGAGTCGGTGTGGGGTGGCGAGCACGTGATCCTACCGACCACCATCGAGTCGAAGTACCCATACACGGCTGACGGAAAAATCCCCGCAGATCCTGACACGCCAATTCCCGATCCGTTGATCTGGCTCGCGTTCGCTGCGGCGGCTGCGCCCACTCTGCGCCTCGGCACGTGCATTCTCATCGTGCCGCAACGCAACCCGTTGGTGCTGGCGAAGGAACTCGCGACGCTCGATCGGCTTTCGGGCGGGCGGGTGGAGCTGGGTCTGGGCGTCGGGTGGATGAAGGAGGAGTTCAACGCGCTCGGCGTACCCTGGGAGCGTCGCGGCGCACGCACCGACGAGTACATTGCGGCGATGCGCGCACTGTGGGCTGGCCCGCACGCGAGATTCCACGGCGAATTCGTCAACTTCGACCCGGTCACCTGCAGCCCGCGTCCGGTACGTGGGTCGATTCCCATCGTCGTCGGTGGCGACAGCGAGGCAGCGATCCAACGCGTGGTTCGCATCGCAGATGGCTACTTCCCGGGCGAGGGCGACGCACAACGGCTCGGCGCGTTGATCCGCAGAGTTCGCGAAGCGGCAGAACGCGCGGGACGCGACCCGGCGAGCATTGAGATCAACGCGATGTTCGGCCAGCAGATGGCCGATCCGGTTGCGGGCGCAGAACAGCTCGCAGAACTCGGCGTGAATCGCGCCATGTTGCCGGCGTTCTTCTTTGCCGGCCCGGGCGGGCTTGACCGACTGGCGGAGTTCGGAGAACGCGTCGTGCGCACACAGGCGCGATGAACCGCCATACCCGGGCGGGCTCAGCCTGGCCGACGGGCTACCTATCCTCACTTACGCCTCGAGGGTGAAGGTCACTCCCGCACTCTCGTTCAGCCGCGCGAGCAGCGCGTCGCCCAGCGCGCTCGCGGGGGTCCAGCAGCCGCCGCCGACGCCGAGCGCGTCGTGCGCCAGACAGACGGCGCTCTCACCGAGCATCTTCGAGGTCGAGCCGTAGCCGGGGTCGCGGTCGCCGTTGATCCGGCCGCGCACGGACTTGCCCGCGTCGGTCGGGTGCTCGCCGCGAAGCTCGATGTCGTAGTAGCCGGCCTCCCGCTGCTTCTTCGAGGGACCATCGCCCGGCTGTGGCAGGCGGCCGGCGATGCGGCGGCGAAGTGCGCCGATGCGCAGCGCGCCCATCATGGCGGCGGTGCCGGCGCTGACGGCCGCGGCCTTCGCGAAGCCGATCGGGCCCGCGCCCGTGAGGATCGCCTCGTCGTAGCGGAAGTCCCTTCCGTACGCGTAGCCGAGCAGCGCGTTCGAGCGCCGAACCACTTTGGTGTTGATTCCGGCCATGACGAACGGCGCCGTCCACTGCTCGAAGTCGGGGTCCCACACGGGGGAATTGCGCTCGGGTGCATCGGGTCCGCTGCGCTCCGACTTCGGGTTCAGCGCGTACGGATCGTTCATCGCGTTCATCACAGAGGGGTCGCGCTCGGCCTCGTCCATCATCAGCAGCATGCTCGCCACCGTACCGCCGCTCACGCCGCCGCGCGTCCCCGCCACGCGGTAGTGGATGCGCGAGCACGCGACGCCGTGGCGCGCGCGCATCTCGCGTTGAATGAAGAGTGCGCCGAGATCGGACGGGATGCAGTCGAAGCCGCAGTTGAAGACGATGCGTGCCCCGCTCGCGACCGCGTGGTCCTGGTGCAGCTCGATCATGCGCTGCATCCAGTGGACCTCGCCGGTCAGGTCGCAGTAGTCGGTGCCGTTCGCCGCGCACGCGGCCACGAGCTTCGAGCCGTACTTCGCGTAGGGACCGACGGTCGTGCAGACCACTTGCGTGCGTCGCGTCAGCGCGTCGAGGAAGGCCGCGTCGTCGCCGTCACCGACCAGGATCGGAAGCGCGCCCGCCGCGACTCCGGTCTCGCGCGCGATGTCGTCGCGCACCCCCTCGAGCTTCGCCGCGCTCCGTCCCGCGATCGCCCAGCGCAGCTTCGCGGTCGCGCCGTAGCGGCCCAGCAGATACTCGGCGGTGAGCTTGCCCGTGAAGCCGCTCGCTCCCCAGACGATCACTTCGAACTCGCGCGGCGTCCTGGGCATGTGTGCTCCGGTCGCGAAGGTGCGACCCGAAGGGATGCTACCGCGCGCGCCGCGGAAAGTGCCCCGCCCGAGCGGACGCGGATGTGGTCGCGTTCGCGACGGCCTCGATGTCGAACCCGCTGGACGCCGAATCGTCTGGCAGGTCTTTCAGAATGCCTCGATGCGCTGAATGACCCAGAAGGCAGCGATGGTTCCGATCGCATACGGAGGAACGCGCCAGGCCCAGGCCGGTTGCGACATCCCCATGCGCCGCCCGATCTGCCGCGCGAGCGCAATGACCGTGAAGACCGACGCGATGAACAGGAGTTGTCCGACCTCGACGCCGACGTTGAAGAAGAGCAGCGCGACGGGAATTGCGGCTTGCGGCAGGCCGACTTCGTTCAGCGCGCCCGCGAAACCGAAGCCGTGAAGCAGGCCGAAGCTGAACGCGACGACCCACGGATATCTCTCCGTCAGGCCGGGCTCGCCCCGGCGACTGTGCAGGATCTCCGAAGCCACGAACACGATGCTCAACGCGATGGTGGCTTCGACCGGCGGCCCCGGCACGCGCACGAATCCGAGCGTCGCGCCCGCGAGAGTCAAGCTGTGTGCGACGGTGAACGCCGTGACCGTCGCAATCAGACGGTGGGTGCCCTTCACGAGAATCAGCAGCGCGAGCACGAAAAGCAGATGGTCGACGCCGCCGAGGATGTGCTCGATGCCGAGCACGAGATACGTATGGGTGATCTGCATCGCACGCGGCGCGACTTCAACGACGAAGGACGGCGCCGAAGGCGTGAGGCGAGTGACTTGCGCGGCTCCGTCGAGACGCTCCAGGCGGACGAGCACGTCGGTCATCGTCGCAGTGAGACCGTCGATGTGAATCGCGCCACCGGTCAATCCGCCCGCGCACTTCACGGTCCAGCGTTCGATGTATGCACTGTTGACCATCGAAGTCCGCGCTTCGGTGACGTTCGAGCACACCGCCGGAAGCTCCACGTACACGCCGAGGCGCAGATCGTCCCCGCGCCCCGGAACCTTCCAAAGCGCGTCGTACGACTCCGGCCCGGTCTGGCGCAGTTCGAGATACGCGGGGCGCACCTCGTGCGCGAACACGCCGCGTGCGAACGTCGCGAGCAGAAGCAGAACGGAGATGTGGAGCGCGTTTCTCAAATCACGGTGTCGCCGCGAAGCTCTTTGCTTCACCCGGTTGCGGGCCTTGGATGGTCACCGTGTAGCGCTCGAGCAACGCCTGATAAAACCTCTCGTTCGCTTCGATGCGCCGAGCGTTCACCCACTCCCGACGCACGACGTCCCGAACTTCCGCCAACTCGGGGAGCCGTGGTTCCGTGCGTTCGCTGACCAGCACGAGATGCACGCCGTAGCCGGACTCGACCGGCCCCTGCCATTCGCCCGGCGAGAGCTCGTTCAACTTCGCCGCGAACGCACGGCCGAACTGCTTCTCGAGCTCGCTGTTCGTTGCGGATTGGAACGAACGCTCGAGTAGAAGCGAATCGCCAAGCGCCGAGGGATCGCCACGACCGCCGGACTGCTTCAACTGCGCCAACAAGTCCGCCGTATCGCGGCCGAGGTCGTCGCCGCGCTTTGCGGGATCGAGATACACATGGCTGAACGTGAACGATGGCCCGACTCGAAACGCTTCGGGATGTGCCTGCAGATAGGCGTTCAGATCGGCGTCGGTCGGCTCGGTTTGGGCGGCGATGTCGTCCGACACGAACTCGAGCTTTTGCCGCAAGCGCCGGCGGATGACCGAGTCGTCCTCGTCCAGACCAAGCGCAATCGCCTCGCGCGCCGCGATTTCATCGCGCACCCACTCGTCGATCAAGCCCTCGAGCTCCGCATCCGAGGGCGGACGGAGCCAGGTCTTCGCAAAGCCCGCCGCCAGATGCTCGACTCGCCCCACCGTCACGACAATTTCGTCCGGCGCACTTCTTCTGCCGGTTTCGGAAATCAGTCCGTAGGCCACGAAAAGCGCCGACCCGAGCAGGAAGAAATGCAGAAGCGGTTCTTTGAGGAGTCGCTTCATCGTCCAGGCGCATACCAGATTGGCGAGCTCCAGGCGCGTTCCTGGATCGTCGCCGGCACCTTCGTGAGCGGCGGCATCTTCAACCGCGCCGAGTCATAGGTGTTCCAGCGTGGAGTCGGAATCTCGAGGACACGGGCATAGTAGAAGGCGCGCTCGCCTGGCTTGAAATCGGGATCGGTCCAGCCGGTCGCGAGTTGCGCGGAACCGATTTTGCCGGTGTATGTCGCGGTCTTCAGATCGACGCTGTTGCCAACCGCGGGCAGCTTGCCGTCGGCGCCGAGCTTGCGGTCGCCGGACCAGGCGACATCGAAGATCTTCTCGTGCTGCTTGCCAGCCGCATCGAGCCAGCCCTTGACGATCTGGACGCGGTCGAGGTTTCCGCTCTTCGGATCCTTCAACGCCACGACCAGGAACGTCGGCGCCTTGCCAACTCCGGGCTTCAGGTCGCCGCCCATCGGCACGCCCTTGGCATAGGCGAGCTTCACGAAGTCCGCCTTGTTCACGTCGTCGGCGCCATAGTCGAAGCTGCCGAAGAAGCGCACCTTCATCATCGGGCCCGAGGTGGCGAACGTCTCCTTGCGCTGCATCGCATCGAAGATTGCCTCGCGGGTGTTCTGCGGGGCCCAGACTCCCGCCAGGCCACCCGAGCTGAATTCCTGGATCTGCTGGATCTGGCCCGCCGGCGCACCGTGGATACCGGTCAGGCGTTCCTTGGCATTGTTTTCGAACGCGAACTTGCCCGTGAAGTTGTACTCCTCGTGGCTGGCCGCGGCGTTGTGCGTGTCGGTGTCGCCGATGAATCCATATTTGAACGGGTTGCCGGCGCCACCCGCCGCCTGGCTCATGCCATCGAGCAGAGCCTGGCGTACGAAGCTGCCCTTGCGATGCGTCGGTCGCTCGAAATCCGCCGACAGCGTGTAGTCCCACTGTTCGAATCCGGCGAACTCGTCGGTCGGAGACAGGTCGGGATGGGTTTCCGAGGTGCCTTTGATCTGGGTGATCTCGTACAGCGGCTCGTTGTCGGCGCGAGCCTTGTTGTAGGTCGCATCGATCGGCTTGCCGTTACGCTTTACCGTGTCGAACATGAGGCCATCGCTGGCATTGCCGTTGTGCGGGATGGCGAAGAGCGTCGAACCCTTTCCGCGCTGCGCATCCATCCACTTCCAGAGTGTCTCGGGATCGTCGGAATCGAGCGCGGACAACACCAAGTCCGGGAGGTGCGCGGTGTCGCGGAACACGACGACGCGGTGCAAGTTGCGTTTCTGCGGGTTCGAGGTCCATTCAAAGCCGGCGAAGGTGGTGAACTTGCCGGGAGCGTAGTTGGCGTTCGCCGCCTTGACGATCTCGGCCCAGACGGTGCGCGCCAACGCCGGATCGCTCAACAGTGGGTCGCGCTTCCCCTCACTCATGTCGCGCAGAATGCCGGCGAAGGTCTGCAATCGAACGTTGGCGTCGGGTGAGGTGACACCCTTCGCAATCTCCGACTTGCTGATCGGGCTGTCTGGGTTCGTCATCTGATTGAAGACCCCCATGTACTCGGCATGGTCGGCCACCATGTAGAAGTCGAGTGGCGTCTGGATCTGCATTTCCGGGCCACCGCTGCCGGTGATCGGCCTGCCTTGCGCCCATGCATAGGCATCCATCGGCACGGTCTTCGAGCCGTTGGTCAGCGCATCGAACGACCAGCCGGTGTGGACGTGGACATCGCCGAAGTACGCGTTGTTTTCCGGATTCGGCGCCGGCAGATCGGCGGCCGACGATTCCGAGAGATTGCCCAGACCCAGCGCAAGGCTGAGCGCGACGATGACGAGGTTGCGTCTGCGTGTGGTCTTCATGACTTCCGTCCTGGTTTCTTCATTTCAGGTCGCTCGCCGAGTGGCGCTCTGGCACGCGTTCCGCTTCGGGTCCCCAGACCTTGTTCACGCGCTGGCCACGTTGCACCGCGGGACGCTTCTGGATCTCCGACGCCCAGCGCACGACGTTCGTGTACGACTTTGCTTCGAGGAAGAGCTCGGCCTCGTAGAGGTTGAAGAGCACCAGGGCGCCGTACCACGGGAACACGGCTATGTCGGCGATCGTGTATTCGTCCCCGATCAGGTATCTGCGCTCGGCGAGATTCCGATCCAGCACGTCGAGCTGGCGCTTCACCTCCATGGTGAAGCGATTGATCGGGTACTCGAATTTCTCGGGCGCGTAGGCGTAGAAGTGACCGAAGCCGCCTCCCAGATACGGAGCGCTGCCCATCTGCCAGAACAGCCACGACATGCATTCCGCGCGACGGGCGGGATCCTCGGGCAGGAAAGCGCCCAACTTCTCGGCCAGGTACACGAGAATCGCGCCCGACTCGAAGACCCGCGTCGCGGGCGACGTGCCGCGATCCAGCAGCGCGGGGATCTTCGAGTTCGGATTGACGGCGACGAAGCCGCTTCCGAACTGGTCCCCGTCTCCGATGTTGATCAGCCAGGCGTCGTATTCCGCCTCGCTCTTGCCGAGCGCGAGCAGCTCTTCCAGGAGCACGGTGACCTTCACGCCATTCGGCGTCGCGAGCGAATAGAGCTGCAGTGCGTGCTTGCCGACCGGCAGGTCCTTCTCGCGCGTCGCTCCGGCGATCGGACGGTTGATGTTGGCAAAGCGCCCGCCGCTCGGCGCCTCCCATTTCCAAACCTTCGGCGGCATGTACGACGACGAATCGGCCATGTTGAGCCCCCTCGAGTATCCGCTGCGGAGAGTCCGGCCATGGTACTGCAGCGGAGTACTTCGCCTACCGCGGCCGCTTGAAGTAGTAGGCGGCGCCATGTTCGCCGACCCGCTCGAGCACGAGCTCGGGGTGCGCGGCGAGAAACTCGTCGACCGCTTGTCGACAGCCCTGAAAGCTCGAGTAGTCGTCGATCTGCACGAACCCGCCGGGCGCGAGGACGGGGTACCACGTTTCGAGGCAGAGGCGCGCCGGCTCGTAGAAATCGCAATCGACGTGCAGCAGGGCGACCGCCGGGATCTGGCGCCGCGCCAGCGGAAAAGTCTCGTGGAACCAGCCGTGGTGAACGTGCACTCGAGCCGGGTCGACCGCGAGCCGGGTGAGGATCTCGCGCAAGCGGCGCGGACTGCCGACGACGTCGCCCACCCACTTTTCTGATTCGGGACCGTCCTCGGCCGTACTCGCGGGCAAGCCCTGCCAGGCGTCGAACAGATGAATCGGCCGCGGAGCCGCGGTGCTCACCGCGATCAGCGCCGCGGTGCCACCGTCGAGGACGCCGCACTCGATCGCAGCGCCCGCGACCCGCTCGGCGTCGATGATCCCGGCGAGGCGGCGCAGGTTCTGCTGTCTCGCCGGCGACACCTGCGTGTAGCTGAAGATGCTCCGATACGGCTCCTCGAGCTCGAAGTGACGTCGCTGCCAGCGCTTGCGCACGCCGCGCATCCACGGCTGCAGACGCTTGGGCAGGATCGCCCGCAGCCAGCGGTGGGACTGCGCGGGCGCGCTCTCGAACGTGTCGTTCGGTGCATCGGGCACGACCGGAAGGCTAGAGGGCGCGGGACTCCAAGGTCAACGGTCGACAGCGAGCACTGCCGGCGCGTTTCAGCGGTGCCCTTCCTTCGGGCCGACGCGTGACCCGAGCGCGCGGCGTGTTTCAGCCGCGCGGCCCCTTCACGGACCGCTGAACGTCTTGCCTTGCGGCTGCGGGCGCGAAAGGTAGGCGACCTTGGGGTCGTATTCGCTCGCGCCGGCCTCGGTCCAGCGCGCGAGCTCGGCACGACCGACCACGAACCAGTGCACCTCGTCGGGACCGTCGGCGAGCCGCAGCGTGCGCTGGCTCGCGTACATGTCGGCGAGCGGCGTCCACTGCGAGACGCCGGTGGCGCCGTGGATCTGGATCGCCTCGTCGATGATCTTGCACACGCGCTCGGGCACCATCGCCTTCACGGCGCTCACCCACACGCGCGCCTGCTGGTTGCCCAGCACGTCCATCGCCTTGGCGGCCTTCAGCACCATCATGCGCATGGCTTCGATCTCGATGCGCGCCTTCGCGATCGTCTCGGTGTTGCGGCCGAGATTCGCGAGCCGCTTGCCGAACGCCTCGCGCGTGAGACCGCGCTTTGCCATCAGTTCGATCGCGCGCTCCGCCGCGCCGATCGAGCGCATGCAGTGGTGGATGCGGCCGGGACCGAGCCGCACTTGCGAGATCTCGAAGCCGCGTCCCTCGCCGAGCAGCAGGTTCTCTTTGGGCACGCGGCAGTTCTTGAAGCGGATGTGCATGTGGCCGTGCGGTGCGTCGTCCTTGCCGAACACGTGCATCGGACCCAGTACCTCGTAACCCGCCGCGTCGGTCGGCACCAGGATCTGCGACTGACGCAGGTGCGGCGGCGCGTCCGCGTTGGTCTGCACCATCACGATCATGATCTTGCAGCGCGGGTCGCCAGCGCCCGAGATGTAGAACTTCTCGCCGTCGATCACCCACTCGTTGCCGACCAGCACCGCCTTGCACGCGATGTTCTTCGCGTCCGACGACGCGCGATCGGGCTCGGTCATCGCGTAGGCGGAGCGGATCTCGCCGGCCAGCAGCGGCTCGAGCCAGCGCTTCTTCTGCTCCGGCGTGCCGACGCGCTCGAGCACTTCCATGTTGCCGGTGTCCGGCGCGGAGCAGTTGAGCGACTCCGACGCGAGCGGGTTCTTGCCGAGCTCATTCGCGATGTACGCGTAGTCGAGGTTCGAGAGCCCCTGCCCCGTCTCGGCGTCGGGCAGGAAGAAGTTCCAGAGACCGTTGGCCTTGGCCTTCTTCTTGACCGAGTCGAGCAGCTCGAGCTGACCGGGCGCCCAAGACCAGCGGTTCGAACGATCCTCGCCGAGCCGATAGAACTCGAGCGTGATCGGCTGGACCTCCTTCTCGATGAAGGCCTTCACCTTCTCGAGCAAGGGCTTCGCGCCCTCGGACATGCGCAGATCGTTCATCGCATCGGTGGATTCCATGCCAGCCATTTCGCTCTCCTCGTTTCTCGGACTAGATACCGGACTCGGTCGCCGGGTCGCCGGCGATCCGTGTGTGGTGCATGACGCGCGGCTCCGCGGGGTCCCACGGTCGGGCGCGGTGAAGCACGCAGCGATTATCCCAGATCGCGACGTCGCCCACCTGCCAGCGATGGCGAAGCACGCGCGGCGGTTGGCAGGCGAAGGCGAGCAGCTCGTCGAGCAGGCGCTCGGACTCCGACTCCGGGAGCCCCGGAACGCCGTACGCGTGTCGGCCAATGAAGAGCGAGCGCCGCCTCGTAACCGGATGGACCTTCACCAGCGGGCGCAGCGGAGCATCGTGCCCTTCGTAGCCGTACTTGAAGTCGCCCTGGGTCGTCTCGCCGATCTTCGCCTGCGAGTGAACGAGCGAGTGATACGCGGAGAGCGGCTCGATCCGACGCTTCGTCTCGGGCTCCAGTGCGTCCCAAGCCGCGCGCATGTCGGCCCACTCGGTCTCGCCCCCGTTCCGGGCCACCACCTGCGCCGAAAGGATCGACGCCTTCGCGGCCAGCGGCATGTACGAGCTGTCGGTGTGCCAGCCCTCGTTTCCGCGCAGGATGCCCATGATCGGGTCGGCCGCGTCGCGAATCGTTCCGTCGGGGTTCAGGTTGCTGATCGGCACGCTGCCGGTGTGCGCGACCAGTGTGTCGAACTCTCCGAAGCGCCGGCCGAATGCCGCCTGCTCGTCGCGCGAGAGGTGCTGCGCCGGGAAGATCAACACGCCGTGCGCGTGGAAGGCGTCCTCGATCGCTCGCCAGTCGGCTTGGGAAAGCGATGCGAGCTTCACCCCGGTGCAGGTCGCGCCCAGGCTGGCCTCGGTCGGTCGGGCTTCGCAGCTCATCTCGAGCCCATCGTACGCGATCTGGCCGGAGCTATGCGCTGGGGGTGCAGTTCGCGCGGGTCGCGAAGAACAGGCCGAGATTCTGCTTGCGCCGGTGCGGCTGCACCAAGACGGTGTAGCCCCGCTCGCGCAAGTAGTCGGCGAAGGCCGCGATGCGCGTGCGCGGGTCGTCGGGCGAAACGTCGTGGTACTCGCCGTAGATGCGCGCGGTGCGCGCGAGCGTAGCGTCGCTCGCGCCGTGCAGGATCTCGTACTCGCTGCCCTCGACGTCGATCTTGAGCAGATCGCAGGCGCTGATCGCGTTGCGCTCGAAGACTTCGTCGAGCGAGAACGCCGGCACTTCGTCGTAGCGCTCCGTCAGATGCGCGTTCACGTCGGCGAAGGCCGAGTGCCGGCCGGACAGCGCCTCCGAGCTCGGCTGGTAGATGCGCAGTGTTCCCGTCGTGCCGGACACGGCCGCGCGGAACGGCTGAACGTGCGCGAAGCCAGCCACGTTGCGCTCGAGCTGCGCGAAGTTCGCGGGCACCGGCTCGTAGCAGAGCACGCGTTCCGCGCGCTGCGCGACGCGCGCGGCGAACAGGCCCACGTTGGCGCCCAGGTCGACCACGCAGCCGAGCCGCGCGGGCAGCTCGTCGAGCCGGTACTCGTCGCGCAGAAAGATGCGGTGGAAGATGTGGAAGTCGTTGCTGTCGGCGCGCAGCGCGAGTGGGGCACCGCACCGCAGCTCGACCGAGAGCGTCTGCCCCGGCCGGCGCGTCTTGCGGAAGCGCAGCGTCTGCCACGGATTCGCCGAGATGCGCCGCAGCGCGAGATAGTCGCCGAAGTCGTCCGGTCGCACGCTAGAACCAGGCGCCCAGGCGGCGCCGGAAGCGGCCCGCGGTGGAGGTGCGGCTGATCGATTGCCGGCGCAGCCGCAGCAGCGGCTGTCCGCGCCGATTGAGTCCCGACTCGGTGCTACAAGCCGTGGTGTAGCCCGCGCGCTGCACGGCCGCGACGCTCGCGTCCGTGTGCGCGCCGAACGGGTACGCGAAGTGGCGGCAGGCGCCGAAGCGCTTCTCGAGCGTCTCTTTGCTCGCGCCGAGCTCGTCTGCCACGACGGCAGGGCTCGCGTCGACGAGCGAGCGGTGGTTCAGCGTGTGCGAGCCGATCGTGACGCCGCGCGCCGACGCGCGTTCGAGCTCCGCCCAGCTCGCGTGCTCGAAGCGGCGCCCTCCCCCCTGCACGTACCAGTCGGTGGTGGTGTCCACCGCGGCCGTCACCACGAACATCGTCGCCGTCATGCCGAACTCGGCCAGCACCGGCACGGCGTGCTCGACGACGCAGCGGTAGCCGTCGTCGAAGGTGATCACCACGCTGCGACCGCGCGCCACAGCGCCGTCGCCGCGCAGCGACTCGGCCGCTTCGTCGAGCGAGAGCGATCGGTAGCCGCGGCGCGCGAGCCATGCGATCTGCTCGCGGAAGATCGAGAGCGGCACGGTTCCCCTCACGGACTCGGCGGGTTCGAGCGGAAGCACCGCGTGGTACATGAGGATAGGGATGGCCACCGGCGGGCAAGGTGGCATCCGATCCGGAGCGCTGCAACCGCGAGCGTGCGCCGGCCGCGGACCCCATGACTTGGTTTCGACGATTCCGACCGATACTCTCCGAAGCTGCGGAGCCCCCCCGGCACTTGCCGAAACTCGGCGAGCGTTTCCGGTCGCTTCGATCCTGCCGGGTCGCGGCGAACCGGAGAGTTCCCCGCTTTGCACGGCCCTCGAAGTGCGATTGGGAGCGAATTGCCGGAACCGGCCACGACTGTGTCAGGCGTCCTTCCGGGTAGTTCCGCGCGTGGACGGATCGCCTCGGTCGAGTGCCTGCGGATGCTCGCGATGTTCGAGATCGTCAGCTTCCACACCACGCCGCCCGAACGACTGCCGCTCGTGGGCGGTCTCGGTCTGCCGATCTTCCTGATGCTGACGACGGCCTTCAGCGTGGTGGCGGCGAACAGCCGCGGCGCCGCGGCCGTGACGCGCGTGAAGGTCCGCCGCCTGGGTACCGCCTGGCTGTTCTGGTGCGCCGTGTACGGCGCGTATCGCGTGGCGGTCTCGGTCAAACACGGTGCGCCGCCGTTCTCGAGCTTCCGACCCATGATGCTCTTGTTCGGAACCGCGCAACATCTTTGGTTCGCTCCGTTCGCGATCGCGGCCAGCGTGGTCGCGGCGAACGCACAGAAATGGTGGGGAGCCGCCTTCACGTCCCGACACGTCGCGGTGTTGATCGCGGCGGGCTTCGGCGCCGCCGGTCTCGAGGGCCTGATCTCCATGCCGATGCCGATCGGGCAGTGGGTCTTCGCGCTGCCTTCGATTCCGGTCGGGATCGCGCTGGGCGTCGCCGCACAGGCGAGCGATCGGCGCACACTCTGGCGCACCGTGACCGTGCTGGGGGGCGTGGGCACGGGCGCCGCCCTGTTCGCGGTGCTGCCCGGTCCGCTCGACGGCGATTCGCTGCGGCGTTACGCGATCGCCGCGCCGCTGATCCTCGCCTGCTTCCTCGTGCCCGGGAACGCGCATCCGCTCGTCGACCGCTTCGCCGCCTACGTGCCGGGCGTCTACTTCATCCACATCCTGATTCGCGACATCGCCCACCCGATCACGGTCGACGGCGTGTTCGGCGCCGGCCTGTTCGTGTTCGTGCTCTCGATGCTCGCGATCGAGGTGCTGCAGCGGACGCGGGTGCGCGGCATGCTGCTGCTGCGCGCGCCAGCAAAACTCGGAGCTGCCGAGGCGCTCGCCGCTCGACCCTCAGTCCTGGACGTCCCGCCCCGCTGAGCGCTTCGGGTCCGAGCCGCACCGTGCCCGCCGGCACGCCCGCGCCTATACTGGGCCCCCGAGGAGGCCGCGTGGCCGAAGCCGAGCGACGACTGGCCGCAATCCTGTTCTCCGATCTCGCGGGCTACACCGCGCAGATGGGCGCGGACGAGGGGCGCGCGATCGCCGCGGTTCAGCGCGCGCGCGTGCAGCAGCGCGAGCTCGTGAACCGCTACCACGGCGACTGGCTGCAGGAGATCGGCGATGGGGCGCTGTGCACGTTCCCGAGCGCGGTGGACGCGATCTCGTGCGCGCTCGAGATCCAGCGCGTGTTCGCGCTCGATCCGGACGTGCGCTTGCGCATCGGCATCCACGTCGGCGACATCGTGATCTCGGGGAGAGACATCTTCGGCGACGGCGTGAACATCGCCTCGCGCATCCAGGCGCTCGCGACGCCCGGCGGCATCTGCGTCTCCGAGAAAGTCTACGACGAGATCCGCAACAAGCCGGGCTTCGAGGCGCGTCCGCTCGGCGCGCAAAAGCTCAAGAACGTCGACCATCTGGTGAGCGTGTTCGCGCTGGAGTCCGAGGCGAAGCCGCGCCCCGCACCGCGCCGGCTGCGCGTGGGCGTCGGCGCGGTCCTGACCGCGCTCGTGTTGGCGGCCGGTTTCTTCGGCGCGGATACGGATCGCCGCGAGTCGCTGATCGCCGGCTTCGTGCTCGAGCTCCCCAAGTGGGTCGGCGATCCGCTCGAACAGAAGCTCGGCTTCGCTACCGCCAAGGACGGCGTGCGCATCGCCTATGCCACGACGGGTGAGGGTGAGCCGATCGTGCAAGTCCTCGGCTGGCTCACCCACCTCGAGCGCGGAATCTTCAGCCCGACGTACGATGCGGGCGACACGCTGCGCCGGCTCTCGGCCAAGCATCTCGTGGTGCGGTACGACGGTCGCGGCAGCGGGCTCTCCGATCGCGACGTCGCAGACATGTCGCTCGAGGCGCGCGTGGCCGATCTCGAGGCGGTGGTCGAAGCGCTGGGCCTCGAGCGCTTCGCGATCCACGCCATCTCCGCGGGCGGCCCGACGGCGATCACCTACGCCTCGCGCCATCCCGAGCGCGTGACGCGGATCGTGTTCTACTCCTCGTTCGCGCGCTCTGGCTTCGCCACTGGCGGTGGTCCGGACCGCGCACGCTACGACGCGATCGTGCAGGTCATGCGCGCGGGCTGGGGCGACGAGAGCAACGCGTACCGCAACGTCTTCACCACGCTCATGGCACCCGAAGCGGACAGCGTGCAGCTGCGCGTGATCAGCGAGTTCCTGCGCATCGCCAACAACGGCAACGACGCCTCGCGCATGATGCAGTCGCTGCTCGAGACGGACACGAGCGAGCTCGCGCGCGGGCTCCGCGTACCCGTGCTCGTGCTCCATTCCAAGGGCGACGGCCTGGTGCCCTTCGAGGGAGGGGGTCGCGACCTGGCCGCCCTCGTCCCCGGCGCGCGGCTCGTGGTTCTCGACAGCCAAAATCACACGATCTCGCCGGACGAAGCCGAGTTCACGCGCACCTGGGACGAGAC
>JANNLG010000248.1:0-22085 GCA_031396695.1 Deltaproteobacteria bacterium | reverse complement strand
GGAGCATCCGCGAAACGTGGTACAGCGAGCACCGCGAGCGGCCGACGATCGAGCGCTTCCGCAGCTTCGCCGAGCGCGTCGGCGTCGGCGATCCGATCATGGCCGACACGCTTACGCGCGTGCACATGGACGAGGTCGGCGCGAACGCCACGTACCTCGCGCACCACGCGCCGCTCTTCGATCGGCTGAAGTCGCGTGTGCGCCTGGCCGTGTGCTCGAACTTCAGCCACGGCGAAACGGCGCGCGCGGTGCTGCGGAACGCGGCGCTGCTCGAGCACTTCGATCCGATCGTGATCTCGGACGAGGTCGGCATCCGCAAGCCGCGCGCCGAGATCTTCGACACCGTTCTGGATCGCCTCGAGCTCGCGCCTGCGCAGGTGCTGCACATCGGCGACAACCTGTCGGCCGACGTGGCCGGCGCAGCGCAGATCGGCATGCGCACCGCCTGGCTCACGCGCCGCGTGCGCGATCCCGAGGCCGCGCTGCGCGCGTACGAAGGTCCCGCGCCCGACCACGTGATCGAGGATCTGACCGGAATCGAGCGTCTGCTCGATTGACACTCATTTGCGACTGCCGCATTCTGCGCGGCCGATGCACTCCGCGATCGTCGATCACGTCTCCGCGCGTCGCGCCGCACGGCGCGCACCGCGTCGCGTCCGTACGGGGTCCCACCGGCGCGGATAGATCCGTCTGATCTCTACCCGCCGGCGGGACTCCACCGTTGCACTCACGTGCCCCTCTCCGAGTCTTCGCCAAGTCGAGGTGGAATCATGTCCGAGGTCTTCGATTCGATCGTCTCCCGGGAAAAGCAGGTCTTCATGCCGACGGTGCGGCGCTGGCCCGTCGCGCTCGAGCGCGGGCTGGGCTCGCGCGTCTGGGACGTGGAAGGTCGTGAGTACATCGATCTGACGGCCGGCTGGGGCGTGACCGCGATCGGTCACTGTCACCCCGAGCTCGTCGAGGCGATCAGCGACCAGGCGCGCACGCTCATGCAGACGACCAACATCGTCTACACCAAGCCGCAGCTCGAGCTGGCCGAGCGGCTCGCGCGCGTCGCGCCGCGCGGGATCCACCAGTCGTTCTTCACCTCGAGCGGCGCCGAGGCCAACGAGGGCGCGCTCAAGCTTGCCGCGCGCAAGACCGGTCGCAACCGCTTCCTGGCCACCCACAACAGCTTCCACGGCCGCACGCTCGGCGCGATGGGCTGCCTCGGGCAAGAGAAGTACCGCGGACCGTGGAAGGGCATCGTGCGCGAAGCGGTGTTCGTGCCGTTCGGAGACGCGGACGCGGTGAAGGCGGCGCTCACGCCCGAGATCGCGGCGTTCATCGTCGAGCCGATCCAGGGCGAGGGAGGGGTGGTCGTGCCGCCGGCCGACTATCTGCGGCGCGTCGCAGATGCGTGTCACGCAGCCGGCGCGCTGTTGATCGCCGACGAGGTGCAGACCTGCGTCGGCCGCACCGGCCGCTGGCTGGCTTGCGACCACGCGGGCATCACGCCCGACATCGTCACGCTCGGCAAGGGTCTGGGCGGCGGCTTCCCGATCGCGGCGTTCATGGCGACGGAAGCGGTGATGGCCGCGATCCAGCCCGGCGATCACGGCGGCACCTACGCGGGCAACCCGCTGGCGTGTCGCGCGGGCGCGGCGGTACTGCGCGTGATCGAGGAGCAGGGTCTGGTCGAGCGCGCGGCGGTCGTCGGCAAGGACGTGCTCGCGCGGCTCTCGGCGTTCGCGAAGGCGAACTCGGGCAAGGTCGAGTGCGCGCGCGGGCTCGGACTTCTGATCGGGCTGGTGCTGCGCGAGCCCGAGCTCGCGACGCGCGTTCACGCCGACGCGCGCGAGAAGGGCGTGCTCGTGAATCTGACCGCCGACCGCGTGCTGCGACTGTTCCCGGCGCTGAACATCCCGGACCGCGATTTCGCGCAGGCGCTCGACACGCTCGAGGGCTGCATCCGGAACGCGTCGTGAAGCTCGCGCGCTTCGCGCTCACGCTCGCCGCCGCCGCGCTCGTCTCCTGTCAGGGAGGCGTGTTCGGCGGCGGCGGGAGCGCGCCCGTCTCCGGCGTGTGGCTGCTCGTGCCGTCGGAGTCGTCGATCTGGTTCGTCGGCATCAAGAACAACTCCATCGCGGTGCCCGGCTCGTTCGCGGGCATGGAAGGCGGCTTCGACGCCGCCAAGCGCGAGGGCTGGCTGGAGGTGCGCGTGGCGACGCTCGCCACAGGCGATCCGGGACGCGACGAGAATCTGCGCGTGCACTTTTTCGACGCGCTGAAGTTCCCGGTCGCGCGTTTCGCGCTGACCGGGATTCCGAGCGCGGCGGAGCTGCCGGCGGTGGGCGCGAGCCTGTCGACCACGCTCGCCGGCAACCTCCTGCTGCACGGCGCGGAGCATCCGCTCGCACTGCCGGTGCGCGTCACGCGCGAAGCCGCGGGCCGGATCCGCGTGCGCAACTCCAAGCCGGTCGTGCTGTCGATGAAGGACCTGGGCATGGAGCAGCCGCTCGCGCTGCTGAAGGCCATCTGCGGACACGAGTCGGTGTCGGGCGCGGTGCCGATCGAGCTCGACGTCCTGTTCACGCCGATCTGATGGTCTGATTGGCTTCGCTCGGCTGCGCCTCGCTGCGCGCGACCCAACGCGGGACATCGGCCCGCGGCCCGATGTCGGGCGTCGCTTGCGGGGCGCCGCCGCGGGCGACCGCGGACGGCGCCCGTCTCGTGTCCGTGTGTAAGGCGCCTAGTCCACCTTCACGCCGTGCCAGGGGCAGTAGCTGAAGTTCGCCTCGAGCGGCTCGCCGCCGGTGGGGCACTTCTTCGCGCCGGCGATCGAGGTCAGCGGCGCGCGCCACGACACTTCCTGCATCGGTCCGCTCTCGTCGAAGCGGTACTCGATGCGCAGCTCGCCGGGTGCGCCGCCGGACAGGATCGGATTTCCCTTCGCGTCCACGTTGGGGAGCGGCAGCAGGCGCAGCCCCTCGCCGAGCCCGCCGAGCGACGCGCGCAACAGATAGACCAAGCTCGGCACCATCCGCACCATCTCGGGACTCACGTCGCGCAGGACTTCGATCTCGAGGCCATCGCGGTAGAACTTCGCGCGCTTCACCAGCTCGGCGATGGTCGCGAACTCGGCCTTCTTGTCGGTGTTGAGCTTGGACTCGAGCGCCCCGACCAGCAGGTAGTCGCGGAACACCGTGCGCACCTTGGCCTGCTCCTCGGCGGGGATGCTGAGCTCCTTCGCGACCAGCTCCCAGTACTCTTGCGGCAGCCACCAGAAGCTCGCGACGCGGCCGCCACCGCCCTCGAGCGCGCGCGCGCTCTCGCGCACGATGTCGCTGCTGTTGCCCGCGCGCGCGGCGGTCGGCGCGAACAGCGCGACGGCGAGCAGGACCAGCGATAGCCACTTCGACCGGTGCAACGCGTGGATGTGGAGCATCTTCACGAAGTGTATCGGCCAACCGCGCGATAGGCTGCCACGTCGACTCCCGAGCGGCCGATGCGCTCGAGGCTCGCGCCCACATCGCCGCGAAACGCGCGCACCAACGCGCCCGAGTCTTCTTCCTCCGGCACCGCCACGTAGGCGAACGCCAGGTGCCGACGCGCGCCCGGCGGCAGCGCGATCCGCAGATCGAGTGCGAGCCCGCGCGCGGGCGGAAGCGTCGGCGCCTCCGCGCGCGCGACCATGCTCGCGTCCGCGAGCGCGAACACGTGGCCACCGAAGCGCCGTTCGCAGGCGGCCGGGGCGCTCGAGTACTCGCCCGCGGGCAGGTCCCAGGTCTCGGTGTACTCGAGCGCGAGCGGCTCGCGCCCGCGATTCTCGAGCCGGATCCAGCCGAGCAGCAAGGCCCGCGGCTCGACCGGCGCGAACACCACGTGCAGCGCGAGCAGCGCCCCGATCTCGAGCGCGCGCCGCACCTGGGCTACACCGTACTGGGTAGAGCTCGCGGCGCTGGTCGAGAGCACCGCGCCCTCGACGCGCAGGAGCGCCTCGATCTTGCCGCCCGCGAACACCACACCGCGCGCATCCGCCAGCCCGCGACAGGCGGCGTTCGCGATCGGGTGCCCCTCGGGGGGAAGGTCCGGACAAGCGGGCCCCCAGAGCGGGTCCGCGAGCTCGGTCGCGCTAGACGTAGGTGCTGCCCTTCGGCTCCGTCTCGTCGCGCCGGATCACCACGTTGATGCAGGCGGGCTTGCCGGACGCGAACGCGCGCTCGAGCGCGGGCCGGATCTCCTCCGGGCGCTCGCAGTACTCGCCGTGTCCGCCGAGCGCCTCGACCACCTTGTCGTAGCGCGTGTAGTTCAGGTACGTGCCGACCGCGCGGTCCTTGCCGTAGATGCCGATCTGCGGGCGCAGCATCTGACCCCAGGCTGCGTCGTTGCCGACGATGCCGACGATCGGCAGCTTGAAGCGGATGGCGGTGTCGAACTCGAAGCCGTTCAAGCCGAACGAGCCGTCGCCGTAGATGATCAACACCTTCTTGTCCGGGAAGGAGAGCTGCGCGGCGAGCGCGAACGGCATGCCGACGCCGAGCGTGCCGAGCGGGCCCGGATCCATCCAGCAGTTCTCCTTCATCACCGGCACGACCTTGGCGGCCTGCGCGACGATGTCGCCGCCGTCGCCGATCAGGATCGTGTCCTCGTCGATGAAGTCGCGGATCTCGCGGCACATGCGCAGCGGATCGATCGGCACTTCGTCGGAGGACAGCTCCTTCTGGAAGCCGGCCTCGATCTTCAGCTCGATCGCGCGCAGCTCGTCGCGCCAGGCGGTGAAGTCGAGCCGCAGCGACTCCTCCTTCATGATCTGCAGCATCTGCTCGAAGGCCACGCCGAGGTTGCCGACGATCGCCGCGTCCGCCGAGCGGTTCTGGCCGATCAGCGTGTTCTCCATGTCGAGCTGCACGATCTTCGCGGTGGCGGGAATCGCCTTGCCGAAGCGCAACCGGAAATCGAGCGGCGAGCCGGCCAGCACGAACACGTCGCACTTGCTCATCGCGTCCTTGCGCGAGCGGTTCATGAACTGCGGATCGTCGAAGCGGAGCTGTCCGCGGCCCATGCCGTTCAGGAAGGTCGGCAACTTCGTCTCTTCGACGAAGCGCCGCATCGCGGCTCCGCCCTGCGACCACTTCACGCCCGTGCCGCCCATCATGATCGGGCGCTTGGCGCCTGCCAGAATTTCGAGCGCGGCCACCACGTCGCTGCGATCCGGCGCCTGGCGCGGCGCGCGGCGGAACTTCGGGAACCAGGCCTTGTCGAAATCGGCCGGGCCCATCAGCACGTCCATCGGGATCTCGAGAAACGCGGGACCCGGCACGCCGGAAGTCGCGTGGCGCACGGCCAGCTCGATGTACTCGGGAATGCGCGACGTGTCGTAGCACGCGTCCGCCCACTTCGAGATCGGGCGGACCATGGACACGTGGTCCATCTCCTGGAGCGAGCCGCGGCGCAGGTTCGAGAACGGGCCCTGGCCGCCGATCACCAGGATCGGGCTGTTCGCGCGCCAGGCGTTGGCGATGCCGGTGACGCCGTCGGTGACGCCGGGCCCGGCCGTCAGCACCGCGCAGCCGAGCTTGGTCGGGTTCAACCGGCTGTACGCGTCGGCCGCGTGCACGGCCGCCTGCTCGTGTCGCACGTCGATGATCTTGATGCCCTCGTCGAGCGCGCCGTCGTAGATCGGCATGATGTGACCGCCCGAGAGCGTGAAGATGCAGTCGACGCCCGCCGCCTTGAGCGCGCGAGCCGCGAGCTTGCCTCCGTGTACCGCCATGACGAGCCTCCTCGGTGTTACGCGCGCCAGGATAGCAGGGTCAGGGCGCTTGCAGCTCCGGCCACTTCTGTACGAGGTCGGGGAACGAAAGGCCCACCGCCACGGCTTCCGCGAGCGCTGCGCGGGCCGCTTCGTAGTTGTCCGAGTCGAGCGCCGAGGCGATCCGGTTGCGGTGGGCGAGCTCGAGCTCTGCTTGCGTGCAGCGCGTGCCGTCGCAGGGCATCAGCCGCGCGTAGACTTCGATCGCCGCGGCGTAGGTCTCGCGCGCGCCTTGGTAGTCGCCGCGCCGGGTCTGTACGCCCCCTTTGCGCACCAGCGCCTGGGCCATGAGCTGCGCCGCGGCCGTGTTCTGCGGGTAGTCGCGCAGCAGCGACTGAAGCTGGTCGAGCGCCGCGTCGAGCTGATCGCGCTGGATCAGGTCGAAGGCGATGTCGAGCCGGCGCTCGACCGGCAGGCGCTGCAGCGGCGTCTGCGCGGCGAGATCCGGCGCGAGCACGGCCGCCTGCTCGCGCAGCTCGTCGGCCTCCGCGTCGTCCTTGGCCAGAGCCGACCGCTCGAGCAGGACCGTCGCGAGGCTGCGCTCGACCGCGCTGTCCTTCGGCGCGATCGCGAGCGCCGCGCGCAGGTCCGCTTCGGCCAGGCCGAGTCCCTGCGCACCGCCGGGCTTGGTCCGCTTCTGCTCGGCGCGCGCCACATAGGCCGCGACCAGAGAGCTCGCGATGCGCGTGTTCCAGGGCGTGCGCTCGTAGGCCTCGTTGTAGCCCTCGATGCCGGCGTCGAGATCGCCGCTCGCGACGGAGGCCTCCGCGCGCGAGACGATCGGCGCGACCCCCGCGGCGTCGCCCGAAGCGCCCGAGCCTGCGTTCGGATCGGGACTCCCGCCGACACACGCGCACCACAGCGCCAGGCAGGCGACACGCAGCAGCGCGGCATGTAGTCGACTCGTCCGCACCGGCAACTCCCCCCGCAAGCGCGCGGAAGATACCCGACACGACTTCGCGCGACGAGCGCGGAGGCGACACGAATCTACGTACAGTCCGCCCGCGTGACGGCCGATACCAAAGTTCGTGGGTGAGACGCAGTCCCGAGCGCCGCTGGACTCCGAGAACGACGTCGAGCTTTACACCTCTCCGTGGGTGAGCGGCACGCGTGCCGCCGCCTACTTCGGACCGATCAGCTCGGAGCTCTTCCTGCAGGACGACCAGGTCGACGACCGCTCCGCGGCCTGGACCAAGGCCGAGCGCGAGCTGCTCGAGTCGCTGCGCGACAAAGCGCGGCTGCTCGGCGCGAACGCGGTGGTCGGCCTCGAGGTCACGCTCGATCCGTTCGCGCACGCGCCCGAGTCCGAAGCCACCGGCCTGCGCCTGCACGCCGTCGGCACCGCCGCGAAGCTCGAACCGCTGTTCTAGCGCGAACCTCCGACGGGAACGCGTAGGATCCTGAACGGCGCGTGCTTCGGCAGCTCGTCGAGGTCCGCGCCGATCACGTGGTGCAGCTCGCTCGAGGCGACGTACAGCCACTGGCCGTCGGGCGAAAGGGCCACGCCGTCGGGCCACGCCAGCAGCTCCGCGTTCTCCGCGAGCATGGTGAGCGTCCCGTCGGGGTGCGATACGGCAATCGCGTCGTACTCGATGGCGGTCAGGTACACCGAGCCGTCCGCGGCGGTGGTCGCGCCGTCGGTCGTGGGCTTCGCTCCGTGGCGCTCGACCTGGGTGGCCAGCGCGTCGTCGTCGAGCGTCGGATCTCGAAGCGCGCCGGTGGGAACGCGCCAAAGCGTGCGCCCGGTGAGCGGGCCGTAGTAGAGCCACTCGCCGTCCGGCGAGAGCGCGATCGTGTCGACCGCGACCTGCACCGCGACGCCGAAGACCGTGATGAAGCGCCCTTGAACGACGAGGTGGTCGTCCTCGCCGCGAACGGAGTCGTGATCCTCGAGGACCCAGCGGACGGCACCGCTCTTCACGTCGTAGACGAGGATCGACGGGTCGAAGTCGTAGGCGCTGGTGTCGGCGATGTAGACCACGTCGCGCGCGGCATCGACGGCGAAGTCGTTCAGCATCGAGCCCCAGTCGTCGTCGAGCACGAGGCGGTGCACGACCGCGCTCGTCGTCGGATCGAAGGCCGTCAGGCTCGGCTGCTCGGCCCCGTAGTCGCCGTGATCGAGCACCCACACGCGGCCACGCGCGTCGACCCGCACCGCGAGCGGGGTGACGAAGTACGGCCCGTCGTCGCGCTCGGACTGCCAGGCCGCGTCGGGGAACGGCGCCACCGTGCCGTCGACGCGCAGCTCCGCGAACTTCGTCGGCGAAGGCCGCGCGTCCGGATGGAACGTGAAGAACACGCGCCCGTCGGCGCCGACGCCCAAGTTCCCGGGCGGCCACTCGAGCTCGACGACGACCTCGACCGCATCGGGGGCGAGCTGCGGCGAAAGACCGTCGAGCGCAGCGTTGCGCCGCTCGGGATCCGGCGAGAACGCGCAGCCGACGCAGAGGGCTGCGGCGAGAAGCGCTGTACGTACGAGCGGAGTCCCGAGCATCACGAGAACAGCCCCTGGACGAACTCCCGAAACGGATCGAGCAGGCTGCGACCCTGCTTCCGGTAGCGCTGCTCGTAGTAGCGGCGGAAGCGCTCCGGATCGCCTTCGCAGACGGTGAGGTAGTGGTGGGCATCGTGGGCAGCGCGACGCCCGCTGATGTAGGCGCCGTGCACCGACAGCGGCTGGTAGCCCGATTGGTAGGCGGGAGCGGTCGCCTCGCCGGCCCAGAACAGCGGGAGTGTCTCGTTCGGGTTCTTGAGCGCTTCGCGCGCCTCGGTCGGCTTCATCCTGCCCTCGGCCGGGGGATGGAACTTCAGGAAGGAATTCCCGCCCTTGGCGAACTCGTCCTTCTCCCAGTCTTGTCGTCGGTAGCGCGGCACGAAACGGCCGTCGCGAGTTCGTGCGCCCGCCAGCACCTGCTCGGGCGTCCAGCGCGGGCGATGGGGATCGTAGATCGCCTGCAGCTCGTCGAGCAGGAATCGGATCGCCGCCGCGTCGCTCCGCTTTCGGATCGCGAGGTGATCCTTGCCCATCAAGAGCGCGGTCAACACGTGAGGACCGCAGCATTCATCGGGAAAGGCCGAGAAGAACGTGCGCGCCTTCCCCGACGGGTTGCTCAGCACCGACATGTTCGCGCCGCCGTCGCGACGCCACACTCGCTCGTTGAACTCGAGGCTGAACTTGGTGATCGCTCCCATCTTCACCATCTCGAGCGCCCGTCTCTTCTGTTCCGTGAGCAAGTCGCCGAAGATCGCGTCTCCCTCACCTGTCTCCGGGTCGAGCATGCCGACCGAAAACGTGCAGATCGCAGCGCGAGCGGCGAAGCGCTTCCCGCCCTTGGTGTGGATCGCGAGGATTCCGTCCGCTCCACGCTCCACGCGCACGACCTTCAGCGTCGATTCGTTCGCCTCGCTCTTCTCGAGCGTTCCGCCCGCGGCGAGAAACTCGTCGCAGATCTCCCGAGGAAGCGTGTCGTAGCCACAGATCCTCTTCATGCCGTTGCACGGGAGCTCCAGCCGGTACTCGGCCGGCTCCTTCAGCTGGTCCGGTATCTCGTCGGAGAGAATGCCCGAGATGCTGATCGTGTCGTTCGGATTCGGCTCACCCGGCGCGAGCCCCGGCGGTGGATCATCGAGCAGGCCCGGAGTGTGCGCGGACAGTGTGTACTCCGTGATCGTGATGCCTCGTCCTTGATAGCCCTGGGAATTCGCGAACTCCTTCGCGGGCACGTCGCTCCGCTCGTGCACATCGAAGAGCTTTCGGAGTTGGACGAGGTAGAGCATCGGCGCGGCGCTGAGGATCTCGGGGTCGTGCTTCAAGGCGCCATCCGTCGTGCGGGTTCGTCCCCAGATGGGGAAGAACAGCCGGTTGCGCGCCTTCTCGCCGAGGTCCTGAATGGCGGTCTTGGGGAACTTGCTGGTGCTGAATCCGTGTCGCTCCAGCTCGGCCCAGAACTCGCGATAGCGGTCGCTCTTTGCGACGTGGACGTACTCGGCGCCCGCCTCGACGGGAATGTAGTTCCCCCGCTCGTCGGGATCGGGGACGAAATCGCGCTGCGAGTAAACGCGACCGCCCACTCGACCCGAGCCCTCGATCAGGATGACTCGGAGGCCCTTCCGCTGGAGGTCCCGCGCCGCAGTGACGCCGGCGATCCCCGCGCCGAGCACGATGCAATCGGCGACCTCGCCTGGCACCGCCTTCGCTCGTGGCGGAGTAGGACGCAGCGGAGTCACGGAAGGACGCCGCGCGCACGCCGCGGCGATCAGCAGGGACGCCGCCGAGGTGGCGGACGCGTGCAGGAACCCGCGACGGGACAGGCGTCGCTCGCCCTCCGCTCCCTTGTCGGTCGACGAGACAGTCACTTTCCCATGGAGCGGAGCAATCCCGGTGCCGGACGCCGGACGGCTCTGGCCCCGGACACTCGAACGCCCGTTGTAGTCTGTACAAAGCGGGGATGACTCGGACTCGAAGCGGCCGGAAGTCAGCGACCGAGCGGCTTGCGCGGGCGTTTCAGCGGGCTGTGGCCACCTTGAGCGCGACGATCGCGGCCGAGTCTCCATCGTACAGCGGCACGCGCGGGAGCATTGCGAGGTCCGCGCCAGCGCCGCAGCGTCCGCGCAACAGCGTGGTGGCGGAGCGGAAACGCCGTCTCGCGATGCGCGGCGCGGCGTCACCGATCTCCGGCAGGCCGCCGAACGGGTAGCAGAAGTGCTCCACGCGGCGGCCGGTGAACTCTTCGATGCGTCGACAGCAGGACTCCATCTCGCTCGCGATGGTGTCGTCGTCGAGGCGACTCAGCGCGAGGTGGCTGACCGTGTGCGCTTCGAAGGAGATCGCGGCGTTCCGCGAGAGCTCGCGCACGCGTTCCCACGAGATCGGCGGCGTCGTCTCGAGCCAGTCGGGCCGCGCTTCGGAGCCGTGCAATCGAAGTCGAAGCCCGCGCAGCTTGGCTTCGACTTCCGGCTCGGAGCGCAGGCGCCGGAACGACGCATCCAGCTCGGCCAGGCTCTCGCCGCGTGCGGACGCGCGATCCAACAGCGGACGCAGCTCCTGGTACCAATACGGCTCGCGCGAATCGAGGTAGCGCGTGGGCAGATAGAACGTCATCGGCCAGCCGTGCTCGTGCGAGATCCGCGCGGCGTCCTCGATCACGGGGCCGTAGCCGTCGTCGAACGTGATCGCCGCGAGCCCGACCGTCGATTGGTTCGCTGCCACGCGGCCGACCAGCTCCGAGAGCGACACATATCTGTAGCGCTCGGAGACCGCCAGAAGCTGCTCGCGCAGCGTGTGCGCGGACAGCTCGTGGTACGCGAGCACGACACCGCCGCGTCGACCGTTCACGCGCTCGAGTCCCCAGGAAAGGATCGGGCTCGCAGCGGACGCGACCGAGCGCAGCGCGCGATTCACCAGTCGCTCTTCGGGTAGGGGAGGATCGGCTCGTCGCCCCAGTGCGCGCCGAACACGATGGGCGCCTCGAGCGCGACACCCGCGTGCGACGCGTAGTGGATCGGCGCGGGCGTGAAGCTCTGGAAGCGGTTCGCGCGCATGCCGGCCGCGACGTGCGGGCACGACGTTCCCGCCGCGAGCAGGCCGCAGCCCTCGGCGCGCGCGCGCACGGCGAGCTCCGAGATCATCCAGGTGTAGACCGCGTCGCCCGGCACGCGCGCGCGCACGTCGAGCAGCGCGGCATTGCGACCCTGCTCGGTGTCGTAGCTGCGCAGCAGCGCCCAGCCGAGGAGCGACCCGCCCGCGCGAAACTCGTACGGCACGAAGCGGCCCAGCGCGGGCGACGCCGACGCGAGCCAGGCGAGATACTCCCGCGTCCAGATCGGCGCGCTGCCGCGTCCACCGGGCCGCGGATCGATCGCTAGAGCCTCATCGCTGAGCTTGGTCACCGCGGCCACGCTCGCGCCGGGAGGCTTGGCGCGCACGCGCGGTCCGAGCAGCGGCCGGCTGAGCAGAAACGCGAGCCGACCGAGCGGGCGAGGCAGACGCGCGCGCTCGGCGAGCACTGCGGCCGCGCGCTCCGCTCCGAGCAGCGTGCCGAAGCGCTGCACGGTGTCGGGAATCTGGTAGCGCATGCGCGGCAGCAGGTTGCGCGTGTCGTCGGTTCCGCCGGTGACGATCACGGGCTCCGGGTCCTTCATCAGACGCTGGAGCAAGCGCACGCCGAGTCCCGATCCGCGCAGGTCGGGCAGGCTGTACCAGTCGAACGAGTCGGCCACCAGGATCGTCCGCTCGCCGACCCGGTACGGGCGGCGGAACGCGCCGACCATGGCGATGCACTCGCCTTCGCGCAGCGCGAGGTAGGCGCGGTGATCGGGATGCTCCAAGTAGCGCCAGCGCAGGAACGCCGCGCTGCGCGGACGACGCCAGACTTTCTCGGAGAAGCGCGCGACGAGTTCGATGTGCTCCGGACGGAACGCGACGATCTCCGTGCGCGGCGTCGGTGAAGGGGCGACCACGATCACGCGATCTTACGTCAATCGTTCACGCGCGGCCCGACTGCGCGGGTGCTGCGCGCGAGTTGCCGCTGAATGTCGACGGCGCGCGGCTCTCACCCGGTCGAGGGTCCGTCTGGTACACTGCGCGTCCCGGCGCGGCGGCGGAGCCGGTCTCGAGCCACGGAGATGTGATGAGTGTGAACGGCACGGCGGCTGCGGATCTGGTCGAGGGCTTGCGCGCGATTCTCGCGGAAGTCTCCGAGGGCAAACTCAAGGCGAGCGAGATCGACCCGAGCGCGAACCTGTTCGACTACGGCTACGTCGACTCGCTCTCCGGCGTGATGTTCCTCGCGCGCATCGAGGAGACCTGGGGCGTGCAGATCGAGGACTTCGACCTGGTCAAGCGCTTCAACACGATCCAGGCTGTCGCCGAGTTCGTGAGCGCGAACAGCTAGACCCGCCGTGAAGGTCGCGAGTCGATACACGCCGCTCGGCGCCGACGCGAGCCGCGCGCGGGCGGACGGAATGCTCGCCTGGCTGCGCAATTGGTCGGAGCGCCGGTACTCGTCGCAGCTCATGGACGAGCGGCGTTCGATTCAGCCGCAGGCGCTACTCGACCTGGGCAACCAGGGCTTCATGGGCGTGCAGGTCGAGGAGAAGTACGCGGGCCTGGCGCTGCGCAACCACGACATCGCGCGGCTGCTCGACCAGGCCGCCGCGATCGATCTGTCGCTCGGCACGTTCCTGCTCGTGTGCTTGTTCCCCGGCGTGCGGCCGATCGCCGCGTTCGGCTCGGCGCTGCTGAAGGACGAAGTGCTCGCCGATCTCGCGCGCGGGCGCACGCTCGCGGGCTACGCGCAGACGGAGCCGGGTGCGGGCACCCACTTCAACGCCATGGCCGCGCAGGCGGTGGCGCAGCCCGACGGCCGCTGGCGCGTGTCCGGCGACAAGGTCTGGATCGGCAACGCGCAGTGGTCGAACGTGCTGACAGTCGTCGCGCACGACGTCGATGCGAACGGCCGGCGCCGAGGACTGACCGCGTTCGCGGTGCGCACCGACCAGCCGGGCGTCGTGCTCGGCCGCGAGCTGCCGTCGCTGGGCATGCGCGGCGTCGTGCAGGGCGAAGTCTCGTTCCGCGACGTCGTGGTGGATCGCGACCACGTGGTCGGCGAGCCGAAGCGCGGGCTGGAAGTCGGCGTGGACTCGATGAGCTGGAGCCGCTTCGCGATCGCGTCCACCTGCGTGGGCACGCTGCGCCGCACGCTGCAGCTGCTCGAGCGCTTCGGCACGCGCCGCGAGATCGCGACCGGCAGACTCGTCGATCATCCGGTGACGCGCATCGCGCTCGGGCTCGCGACCGTGCGCGTGGCCGCGTGCGAGGCGCTGCTCGAGCACATCGCCTTTGCCCTCGACGCCGGACGCGAAGTCGACGCCGAGCTGTTCGCGATCGCCAAGGTCGCCGGCAGCGAGTTCGCCTGGGATTCGAGCGATCGCCTGATGCAGGGTCTGGGCTCGCGCGGCTACGACGAAGCGAACGGCATTCCGCAGATCGTGCGCGACGCGCGTGTGACGCGAATCTTCGAGGGCGCTTCCGAGCCGCTGGTCGCGTTCGTCGGCGCCGCGGCGCTCGTGCCGACGTCGGATCTGTACCGCTCGCTGCGCGATGAGCTCGCGTCCGCCGTCGTCGCGGACGCGCTCGCGGAAGCCGTCACGCGCATGCGCGCGCGCAAGCTCGGCGCCGAGCCGATCTCGCGCGATTGGCAGTGCGCGCTCGCCGGTCACGCGGCGATCTGGGCGGTGCTGGTCGCCGCGCTCGCTGCGCGCTCCGGAGGCGCGCTGCGCGAGCGAGCGCTCGACTGGGCGCGCGCCGAATTCGCCGCCGCGTGCGCGAACGCAGCGGGCGGCATTCGCGAAGAGGCGTTCCTGCCCGCAGCCGCGGAGCTCGACGCCGCGATCTCGACGGTGCTGGCCCCGATCGGCGACGTCGAGCAACAGCTGCCCGCCGAGCGCTGGGAGCTCGATCCGCTGCTCCGCCGCTAGACCCAGCGTTTCAGCAGTCGGTCGCACTCCGTCAGCACGCTCTTCGAGGAGCCGGGCACGTTCAGCGCCTTGCGCACGAGCGACGTCGCCATCAGCGCGTTGTCGGCGGTGCGGTACAGGTCGAGCCGGAAACGGAACTTCATCGGCGTGCGGTGCGGTCGGCCGGCCGGCGGCGCGTGGAACGAGCCCGGCGGCAAGAGCTCGACCGACACGCGCACGTCCACTTCGTCGCCCGGGCTCGCGTTCGCGAAGAAGTACGCTTTTCGGTGTTCGGTCGACAGGCAGGCCACGAACTCGTTCGAGACCGGCACTTCGAGCTGGCGGCCGAAGAACAGGCGCTCGCCGTAGTTCATCATCGCTTCATAGCGCGCGAAGTAGACCAAACCCGCGCCGTTCAGGTCGCTCTCGTGGATGATCTTGTAGTAGATCCGCTCCGGGCGGACCGGCGCGAGCGCGATGCCGGCGGGACCGTCGCCGAGCGACTCGATCGCGCCGCCGCTCTGCACGTGGGACTGCAGGCGCACGCCCTGCGGCGGCGCCGTCATCTCTTCCAGGTTGCGCTCGTCGATGCCGGCGGGCTTGTACACCTTGAGGCGCGTGTTGCTGCCGGTCGGCGCGATGAACGCGTTGGTCATCGAGGCCCACGACAGCCCGCACGAGCTGAGATCTTCGCGCGTCTTGATCGTCTCGAGCAGCGAGTCCGGGATGTCGTGATCGTCGATCACGAACAGCCCTTCGACGAACTTCTTGGCGTAGGAGGTCACGCGATGGCGCAGGCGGATCTCCGCGTCCTCGCCGAGCACCTCCATGCTGTGCTGGTCACCGAGCTTCATCTCGACATCGATGACCGAGCCGTACAGGCGTTCGCGCGTGTCGCTCGCGATCTCGGAGGGCTTTCGGCCGAGCATGTGCGCGATGCCGGACCACTGGTAGGCGGCCAGCAGCTTCAGGAACTCCACCTCGGAGAGCCGCTCGCCGGGTGCCATGTGCGGCATCTGGACCACGAAGCGGTGGTCGTGCCAGGGGGTCTTCATGCGCGTCCTCCGGGGCCGGTCAGTCTCATCGGCGGGCTGCGCGAGTCTATCAAGCGGTGGAATCCGGGGCGATGCTCGCCACCACCGTCCTCTCGACCGGCTAGATCTCGGTGGTCGACTACCGCTGCAGCTCCGGTCCGGCGCAGGCGCCCTACACCGAGCTGCACGACGACCACTCGGTGGCCTACGTGCGGCGCGGCAGCTTCGGCTGTCAGGTGCGCGGCGAGTCGTTCGAGCTGGTCGCGGGCGCGATCTTCGTCGTGCATCCCGGCGACGAGTGCCCACTTCCTGCGCCAATTCTCGCGCGCTCGGCGTGACGCCGCACCAGTACCTGGTGCGCTCGCGGCTGCGCCACGCGGCGCTCCTGCTCGTCGACGACGCGCGCTCGATCAACGAGATCGCGTTCGGCGTCGGCTTCGGCGATCTCTCGAACTTCGTGCGCACGTTCCACCGCGCTGCCGGTGTGTCGCCGCGGGCGTTCCGCAAGGCGGCGCGCGGCGACCGCAAGACTCTCCAAGAGCGGATCGCCGCCTCTCACTAGCCTGATCTCCAGAAAGGGAGTTCACGCAATGTACGATCACATCGGTTTGAAGGTTCGGGACGTAGACGCAGCCGTGCGCTTCAACTGCGCCGCGCTCGCGCCGCAAGGGCATGGGCTGCGCGAGGACTACGGCCCGAAGTACTACGCGGCGTTCCTGATCGACCCGGACGGCAACAAGGTCGAGGCGGTGTGCCTGCGCTAGCTCAGTCTCCGCCGCCGATCTTGCGCAAGAGCTCGAGCAGGGACGCGCGCTCGGACTTCGAGAGCGCGGTCAGGAATTCGTCTTCGGCCGCGATCAGCGCGTCGAACAGCTCGTTGCGGCGCGTGCTCGACCAGGCCACCGGCTCGACGATGAACGAACGCCGATCGGTGGGCGAGGGCACGCGTCGCACGAGCTCCGCCTTCTCCATGCGGTCGAGCGCGCCTGTGAAC
Source organism: Deltaproteobacteria bacterium (assembly GCA_031396695.1). Taxonomy (GTDB): domain Bacteria; phylum Myxococcota_A; class UBA9160; order SZUA-336; family SZUA-336; genus VGRW01. The sequence goes on along the minus strand of JANNLG010000248.1, from coordinate 5,806 downwards.
GCGGAGCTCGACAGCGCGAGCAGCGCCTGCAGCTCGCCGATCGGCATGGGACCCTGCGCCCAGAGCGTGAGCAGCACGTTCGCTTGCGACGCCGACATGCCGTACGGCCGGGCCGCGGCCGTGACGTTTCGGGTGAGCCTGCGGAACGCGCGCCCGAGCTCGTAGCCGATCGAGCGCTCCAGGCCGGCCGGCTGTGAATCTCGCTTGCGAATATCTCGTATGTGAGGTATTTATCGGCCGAAGTCCAGCGGGGATTCGCGAAATGAAGCTCACCGAGGCCCAGCGCGAACAGTACGAGCTCGACGGCTACGTGGTCGCGCGAAACCTGCTCGACGCCTCCGAGATCGCGCGCGTGCTGGCCCGCGCGCGCGCCATCGCGCACGGCGACTTCCCGCCCGCCGCACGCTCGAGCGTGATGCGCGACATCCACTTCGCCAAGGGACTCCTGCCGATGCCGGAGGATCCCGAGCGCGCGCTTTGGAAGATCATGAACGCGGACCGCTACGACCCCGTGCTGCGCGAGGCAATGCGCTCGCCCGGCCTGCTCGACGCGGTCTCGAGTCTGCTCGGCGACGACCTGCTCGCGTTCCTGTTCATGCTGATCTACAAGCCGCCGCAGGTGCCGGACTCGGTGCACCCGTTCCACCAGGACGGGCTCTACTTCCAGTTCGAGCCGCACGATTGGGTCGCGGGCGCGTGGGTCGCGCTCGATCCGGTCGACGAGGACAACGGCACGCTCTGCGTCGTGCCCGGCACGCATCGGCTGCCGATCACGGGCCACGAGGTGATCCCCGGCGTGAACGCGGGCGCGTTCGGCGCTTCGGGCGTGGAGGGCTCGACCGACATGCTCGCGAAGGCCGTGACGCTCGAGCTCGCGCCCGGCGACGGCGTGCTGTTCCATCCCCATCTGTACCACCGCACCGGCGGCAACCGCACCGACCGACACCGGCGCGTGTTGACGCTTCACTTTGCGAGCGCGCGCTGCCGCTCGCTCACGCCCACGCAGCCCGACGTGTACGCCTTCACGCTGGTGCGCGGAAGCACGCAGCCTGGTGGACTTCAGCCCGCGATCGCGCCCGAGCTCGGCTTCAGGAGTAGTGACGTGCGCCTCTAGGGCGCGCTCACCAGCGGCTGGCGCAGCTCGGAGCCGACGGACGCGAAGCCGTACTTGGCGTAGAACGGCCGATTCCCCTCGGTGCTCGGCAACAGGTACAGGCCCATCTCGGCGCAGCCGCGCGCGCGCGCCGCGTCGACCGCCGCCTGCACGAGCAGGCCGCCCGCGCTTTTGCCGCGCGCCTCTGCGGACACGATCAGCTCTTCGAGCTGGGCGTACTCGCCGCCGTAACGGATCGCGAGGTTGTACGAGACGGTCGCTACGCCGAGCAGCGCGCCCGCCTCGTGCGCGACCAGCACGGCGCCGCGCGAGCCGTCGAGCAGCCTCCGGTACACAGTTCGCCACGCGTCGGTTCGCGGCCGGCCGATCAGCGCTTCGAGCAGAAACATGCAGCCGGCTTCGTCGTCCGCGCGCGCCGCTCGCACCTCTACCGCCATGGGGCTCTCCGCGTGGTTCGCGGCTCTAGTATGATCGGGCGCGAACTCGCGAGGGGAGTCGACGATGCCCGAGAAGTACACGCGGCTCTCCAAGGACGACGCGACGGTTCTGCTGGTCGATCACCCGTCGGGTCTGATCTCGCTGGTGCAGGATTTCTCGCCGGGTGAGTTCAAGAACTCGGTGCTCGCGTTCGCGACGAGTGCTTCGTACTTCAAGCTGCCGACGCTCCTGACCACGAGCTTCGAGGCGGGACCGAACGGGCCGCTCGTGCCCGAGCTGAAGCAGCTGTTCCCGACCGCGCCGTACATCGCGCGGCCGGCAGCTTCAACGAGGTCACGCGGCTGGCGGACGGGTCGGGAATGGAAGCGGCGGGCGTGCAGCTGATGAGCTGGTTCGGCATCGCCTGCGAGCTGCACCGCGACTGGCGCAACGACATCGAGGGCTTGGGCGCGCTGTTCTCGGAGTACATCCCGAACTACCGCAACCTGATCACGAGCTACCTCGCGAAGAAGTGATCAACGAGTGAAGCAGAATGAGCCGCGCGAGCCCGCGAAGCGCGTCGCCGAACGACTCGCAGTGGCCGCAGTCGTGGTTGCGCTGCTGTTTGCGGCGGCCGTCCGCGTTCGCTTGGCGGACGTGCCGTTCGAACGCGACGAGGGCGAGTACGCCTACGCCGGCCAGCTCCTGCTGCAGGGCGTGCCGCCGTACGAGCTCGCCTACAACATGAAATTCCCCGGCGTGTACTACGCGTACGCGGCCATCCTCGCGGTCTTCGGCGAGACGCCGCGCGGCGTGCACCTGGGGCTCCTGCTCGTGAACGCGGCGACCGCGCTGTTCGTGTTCCTGCTGGGGCGGCGGCTGCTCGGGGACTTCGCGGGCGCGATCGCCACCTGCGCGTTCTTGCTGCTCTCGCTCGATCGCTGGGTGATGGGAATCTTCGCGCACGCCACCCACTTCGTGGCGCTGCCCGTCACCGCCGCGCTCTGGCTGCTGCTGCGCACCGAGCGCTCGGGGTCGCGGGTTGGCCTGCTCGGCGCGGGCGCGCTGCTCGGCGTGGCGGTGCTGATGAAGCAACACGCGATCGTGTACCTGCCGTTCGCGGTCGCGTTGGTCGCCTGGCAGGCGAGTTTCCATTCGCCCGAGAGTAGGCGCGTGGCGGCCTTGCGCGTCGGCTGGCTGGCGGCCGGTTCGGCGCTCCCGTTCGCGCTCATGCTGGGGGTCTTCGCGTTCCAGGGCGTGCTTGGCGCGTTCTGGTTCTGGACCTTCGGCTACGCGAGCGAGTACGTGTCCGTCGTGTCGATGTCGGAAGCGCGCGCGCGCTTCGTGCGCATGCTCGAGACGGTGACCCGCGCCGATCGCGCGCTCTGGATCGCGGCCGCGCTCGGCTTCGGCGCGCTTTGGCTGCGCGGCGGCTCGCGCGAAGCTCGCGTGGTGCTCAGCGGCTTGCTCGGCGCGTCGCTGCTCGCGCTGACTCCGGGCTTCTACTTTCGCGAGCACTACTTCCTCGTGCTTCTGCCCGCGCTCGCGCTGCTGATCGGCGTCGCGGCGGAGAGCGCCGAGCGCGCGATCGCGCGCTTCGCGCCCGCGACCGCCGCGCGGATCGCCGTCGCGGTCGCGGGACTCCTGCTCGCGTCGTCGTACCTGATCCCGGAGCGCGACTACCTGTTCCACTGGAGCCCGCAGCAGGTGAGCCGCATTCGCTACGGCTCCAACCCGTTCGTCGAGTCGGCCGAAATCGCACGCTACCTCCGCGCGCACACCGGCGACGATGACCGGATCGCCGTGTTCGGCTCGGAGCCGCAGATCTACTTTCTGGCCGGCCGCCGATCCGCGACCGGCTACATCTACATGTACCCGCTCATGGAACGGCACGGCCTGTCGGCGACCATGCAGGACGACATGATGCGGCAGGTGCAGGCAGCCCACCCGGAATACCTCGTGTTCGTGTCCATCCGCACTTCGTGGCAGTCGGAGCCGGACGTGGATCGACGCGTACTGGAATGGTCGGCGCGCTACACCACGACGTGCTACGACCAAGTCGGCATCGCCGACATCCATCCGCAGAACGGCACGACATTCCTATGGGACGAAGCCGTGAAGGGCTACCGCCTGACGTCGGAGAGCGTCGTCTACACCTTCCGGCGCAAGAGCGACGCGCCCTGCAGCTCGTCGTGACGCGCTCGCTGGCGTTCGAGCTGCGCAGCGAGCGCCTGCGGCTGCGGCGCTTCCGCGCCGAGGATCTCGAGCCCTTCGCCGCGCTGAACGCCGATCCGCAAGTGATGAAGCACCTGCTGCGCACGCTCTCGCGCGACGAGAGCGACGCGCTCGCCGCGCGTTTCGAGGAGCACTTCGAGCAGCACGGCTTCGCGAATCTCGCGGTCGAGGTGGTGGCGGAGTCCGCCTTCGCGGGCTTCGTCGGTCTCGCCGTGCCGCGCTTCGACGCGCCCTTCATGCCCTGCGTGGAGGTCGGCTGGCGCCTCGCCACGCGCTTCCAGGGCCGCGGCTACGCGACCGAGGGGGCGCGCGCGGCGCTCGCGTTCGGCTTCGAGCAGATCGGGCTCGACGAGATCCTGTCGTTCACCGTGCCCGCGAACCGCGCGTCGTGGCGCGTGATGGAGAAGGTCGGCATGACGCGCGACCCGGCCGACGATTTCGATCACCCGCTGATCGGCGAGGGACATCCGCTGCGCCGGCACGTCTTGTACCGAATTGGCGCGAAGGCTTGGGGGAACGCGAATGGGCGCGTTTGATCAGGTCGTGTTCGACTGCGCGCGCCCCTCCGCGCTCGCGCGCTTCTGGGCGAACGCGCTCGACGGCTATCACGTGCGCGACTACGACCCAGCCGAGATCGCGCGACTCGCTCGGCTCGGGTTCACGCCCGAGACCGACCCGACCGTGCTGGTCGACGGACCCGGGCCGAGCCTGTGCTTTCAGCAAGTCCCTTCGGTGGACGCGACGCGCGGGCGCATCCATCTCGACCTCGCGGTGAGCGACTGCGCGCGCGAGGTCGCGCGGCTGTCCGCGCTCGGCGCGTCGATCGTGCGCGAGACGAGCGGCTACACCGTGATGCAGGACCCCGAGGGCAACCGCTTCTGCGTCGTGCACGAGCGCTGACCGCGCGCGGGCGAGCCGGTCAGCGCGCCAGACGCTCCGCGATCAAGCGGTACACGTCCGGCGAGAATCCGAGACCGATGTGCGTGGCGCCGACTTCGATGTTCTCGACGTCGGGGCTGCGCCGGTCGATGCAGGCCTGCCAGGGGACGATGCCGTCGGCGCGCGACCAGATCGCGGTGATGGGTACACGGATCGGCGTCGCTTCGCGGGCTTCGAGCCGCGAGCCGACGATCGGCGAGCCGAGCGTGATCACGCGCCGCACGAGCTCGGGCCGCTCGCGCGCGGCTTCTCGCGCGAGCACGCCCCCGAGGCTCCAGCCGACCAGGCGCACGGGTTCGCCCGCGAGCTCGGCCGTGCGCGCAACGCGCCGCAGCACGCGCGGCAGCAGCGTGGCCAGACGGCCGGTGTTCACGCCCATGCGCCAGCCGCGCACGCGGTAGCCGAGCAGGCGCAGGTACGCCTGCAGCACCAGCGTCGACGCGTCCGTGGTCGCAAAGCCCGGCAGCACCATCACGGGCTGTCCCGAGCCGCGCGCCAGACGCGAAAGCTCGGGCGCGCGCAGCAGCAGGCGCGGTAGCTCGAGGAAGCCGAGTCCCTCGCGCAGAAGCGATGCGGGGCCGGGAGTGTCGACTTCCATGGGAGCGGCGAGCCTAGCCTAGGGTGAAGCCGGAAGCTGCGAGCCGCGCACGGCGCTCGCGCAGACCGAGGAGATGCCCGGACCCAGGCCGGCAATCGCGCGCCGGAACACCGCGTAGTCGCGCACGTCGCACTCCGGCCCGCCGGCCACGCTGCAGCGGCTCGCCACCGCCGCGCTCGCCTGACCCGTCAGCACCGAGCGCTCGACCAGCGCGCGCAGCGAGAAGCTGGTCAGGGGCCAGTCGCTTGCGCATGAGCTTCACGAGCACCGACGTGTGAGCCGGACCCGCGCGTCCGGGCGGGGCTCAGCCGGGCACGCGCTCGAATGCCGCGACGCCGGGTGGAATCTGGTGGAACGACTGCTTGTCGACGGTGAAGATCGCGATCTGCGGCGAGCCGAACACTTTCGGATCGTCGAGCGAGCCGACCTTCACGATCACCGCGCCGGGAAGTCCGGGCGCGCGCGTCACGACGTGCGTGCCGCACTCCGCGCAGAACTCGCGC
>JANNLG010000086.1:0-8686 GCA_031396695.1 Deltaproteobacteria bacterium | reverse complement strand
CCGCACTCGATCTACGAGATCCCCGGCGCGCGCGAGGTCGCGATCGAGTTCCGCAGCTACTCCAAGCTCGCCGGCTTCACGGGCCTGCGCTGCGGCTATGTGGTGGTGCCGAAGGAGCTCGTCGGTAAGGACGCGAAGGGCAACCCGGTCGAGCTGCACCGGCTGTGGCTGCGCCGCCAGACCACCAAGTTCAACGGCGCGAGCTTCCCGATCCAGGCCGGCGCCGCGGCCTGCTACACCGAACAGGGTCGGCGCGAGACGCGCGCGAGCATCGACTACTACATGGAGAACGCGCGCATCATCCGTGCAGCCATGACCGCGGTGGGCCTGCGCGTGTACGGCGCCGAGAACGCGCCGTACGCGTGGATCAAGACGCCCGACTCGCTCGGCTCGTGGGAGTTCTTCGACCGGCTGCTCTCGAAGGCGAACGTCGTGTGCACGCCGGGCGCGGGCTTCGGCGCCTGCGGGGAGGGATTCGTGCGGCTGTCCGCGTTCGGCAAGCGCGACCGCATCGAAGAGGCCCTCGCGCGCGTGCGCCGCGAGCTGGACTCCTGACGATGCGGGCCTGAGCGTGGACTTCCGCGATTCGCCCGAGCAAGCGCGGCTGCGCGCCGAAGTACGCGAGTTCATAGCTGCCGATCCGGCCGTGCGCGCGCGCCCGTTCCTCGAGGACGGCTGGATCGCGGGCTTCGATCCCGCATTCTCGAAGCGGCTCGCCGCGCGCGGCTGGCTCGGCATGACCTGGCCGAAACAGTACGGCGGGCAGGCGCGATCGTACCTCGACCGGCTGATCGTGACCGAAGAGCTGCTGCTCGCCGGCGCGCCCGTCGCCGCGCACTGGTTCGGCGATCGCCAGATCGGCCCCGCGCTGCTCGCGCACGGCACGCCCGAGCAGAAGTCCGAGCTGGTGCCGCGCATCGCACGCGCCGAGATCAGCTTCTGCATCGGCATGAGCGAACCCGGCGCGGGCAGCGATCTCGCCGGGCTCTCGACGCGCGCCGACGTGGTCGGCGACGAGTTTGTCATTCGGGGCCAGAAGACCTGGACGAGCTTCGCCGAGCACGCCGACTACTGCTACCTGGTCGCGCGCACGAATCCCGAAGCGCCCAAGCACAAGGGCATCAGCGAGCTGCTCGTATCGATGCGCGCGCCCGGCATCACCGTGCGGCCGATCAAGGACATGGTCGGGGAGTCGCACTTCGGCGAGCTGTTCTTCGACGACGTGCGCGTGCCCCGCACCGCCTTGATCGGGAAGCTCGACTCGGGCTTCTACCAGATCATGCAGCAGCTCGACTTCGAGCGGAGCGGCATCGAGCGGCTAGTCTCGAACGCGCCGCTCTGGCGCGACGCCAAGGCGCTCGCGCGCGAGCGCGGACTCACGCGACGCGATCCGGTGTTGCGCGAGAAGATCGCCGAGATCGAGATCGCCTGGCGCGCCGGCCGCGGCCTGATCTACCGCGTCGCCGAGATGCTCTCGACCGGTCGCGTGCCGAACCACGAAGCCGCCGTCGCGAAGACGTTCTGCACGTCGCTCGAGCAGCGCATCACCGATCTCGTGTCACAAATCCTGGGGGCCGACGGCTCGCTCGACGCGACCGATCCGCGCGCTCCGTTCGCCGGCCGCGCCGCGCGCACGTTCCTGTACGCGGCGGCGTACACGATTCAGGGTGGGACGAACAACATCCTGCGCAACATCATCGCGACGCGGGGACTCGGACTGCCGGGCTGAGAGCGGATCGGACTCAGTCGGACGCGGGGCTGCGATTCGCCAGCGCCGCGTCGCTGTCGTCGCGGCGCGTGCCTTCGTCTTCGCGCGCGAAGCCGACGAGCACGTAGTCCGACGCGAAGGCTGCGCGAACGCGGCCGCCTTCGTCGACGAGCCAGGACATGGCGAGTCGGCGCGGGACGCGCACCGGATCGAGCGGAAGGCGGGTGCCGAAGACCCGGTCCCACACGGGAAGGCTGACGCCGTGCGCGCGCCGCGGGTCCGCGAAGTGGTGCGCGAAGTGGTTCCGGCGCCGCCAGCGACCGTAGCGCCCAAGCGGCGGCCGCGTGTGAGCGCGCCGGTGCAGCACCTCGTAGAGCAGGTACATCGCGATGAATCCGAGCGTGAAGCAGAGCGAGGTCTCGGCTCCGGCGACGAGCGCGACGCCAGGTAGCATCAGAGCGGTGGCGGCCGCCGCGGCCAGCGCCTTCTGCCACCACGGAGCGAAGTAGTCCGGACGAGCGTGATGCTGGCGGTGCTCAACCGCGCCGATCGCCTTGGGCGAGCTGCCGTGGAACACGAATCGGTGGAGCAGGTACTCGACCAGCGTCCAGCTCGCGGCTCCCGCGGCGAGTGAGAGGATCGGCCGGATCACCGGTGGAGCATACGCCGTCGCCCAGCGCGCCGCTCCGGCTGTCATGCCTTGCGCTTCGACTCCTCGAGCGCCGACTCTTCCGCGTGTCGCGCAGTCACATAGGCGCGCAGCGCGAGGCCGTCGCGGGACGAGATCCGGGTGAGCTCGACGCCGAAGAACGAGAGCGCGCCGTGTCGGGTGCGGTGGCGCAGGTTCCCCGTGGCCGAGAACGACGGCGTGCCGGGCAGGGTGACGATCAGCTCGACGGGGCCGAGCAGGTCGCAGCCCTCGAACCCGTGCGGCACGAGGATGCCGAGACCGGTCTGGCTTACGTCGCGCGCGTGGAAGATGTCGAGAAAGCCCGGGCCCATCACCTGAACCTCGACGGGCCGGTGCGGTTCGGGCCGCACGCGCAGGCGGTCGATGTCCACGGCCTGCGTTTCGGCGCTCTGCGCCGGACGCTTGACTAGGCCCGCGGTGCGAGCCGGTAGCGGATCGGCAGGTGCTTGATGCCCGCGACGAAGCTCGCGGCCAGCCGCTCGGCGGGACCGACGAGCTCGACGTCGTCGAGCCGGCCAATCAGCTCCGAGAACAGCGCGCGCTGCGAGCGGCGCGCGAGGTGCGAGCCGAGGCAGAAGTGCTCGCCGATGCCGAAGCCCAGGTGCGGGTTCGGGTGCCGGTCGATCCGGAACTCGTACGGCGCTTCGAACACGTCCTCGTCGCGGTTGGCCGACGCGTAGAAGAGCAGCGCGCGATCGCCCTCGCGGATCTTCGCGCCGCCGAGCTCGTAGTCGCGCGTCGCGGTGCGCATCATGTAGTTCACCGGCGTCGTCCAGCGCACGATCTCCTCGACGGCATCGGCGACGCGGCCCTCGGGATCGGCGTGCAGCTTCGCGCGCTCGGCGGGGTTCTCGATCAGCGCGTGCATGCCACCGGCGATCGCGTTGCGCGTGGTGTCGTGGCCGGCGGTGAACGTGATCAGGTAGTAGCCGAGCGTCTCGATGTCACCCATGCGCGCGCCGTCGACTTCGGCGTTGGCGAGGATTCCCGCCAGATCGCCGCTCGGGTTGGCGCGGCGGTCGGCGATGATCTTGCCGAAGTACTGCAGGAATTCGATGCCGAGCGCTTGCATCGCGGCGTTGCGGTCGGCCTCGGAGCGCTTGAACTCGGGATCCTCACCGGCGAACAGCTCCTGCGTGAGCCGCAGGATGACGGGCTCGTCGGCCTGCGGCACGCCCAGGATCGAACACAGGATGCGCAGCGGATGCTGAACCGCGATCTCGGTCACGAAGTCGCAGGTGCCCTCGCCGTTCGCTTGAGCGTCGTAGAGCTTGTCGACGAGCCGGCGCGCACTCGCCTGCACGACCTCGTCGACGCGCGCGAGCGCCTGCGGCGTGAACCACGGGCTCGCGACCTTGCGGTACTTGCGGTGCTTGGGCGGGTCCATCGTGATGATGGTCTGCATCACGTCGAACGGACCCTTCTCGCCGCGCGCGATGCGCTCCGCGACCTCGCGCGTGGCGGGCACGATGCCCTTGCCGGAGACGAACGCGTCGGGTTGCTTCGAGATCTCCGAGATGTGCGCGTGCTTGGTGATCGCCCAGAACGGCACGAGCTCGACCGGGTCGCACCAGTGCACGGGCGACTCGCGTCGCAGCCGCTGCCAGATGTCGTGCGGGTAGCCCTTGCTCGCGTAGCGCGGGGGATCGAGGAGATCGGTGCCGTCGGTGATCAACATGACGCCATCATCGCAGATTGGACTCGCCTCCGCGCGCCGTCTAGGATCGGTGTATGAGCCAGAACAGCGGAATCGAGCCGTCCCCCGTCAACTCCGAGGAATACGTCACCGACCCGCACACGGTGATCGCGCGGCTGCGCGCCGAGGACCCGATCCACTTCGTGCCCGGGCTGCCGTTCTGGCTGGCCACGCGCTACGACGACGTGCGCGCGCTGTTCACCGATCCGAACGTCACCAACGACCCGCGCGCGTGGCAGTACTACGTCGCGCCCGCCGAGGGCACGTTCCAGCGCTGGGTCTCGGACAACGGCCTGTTCTCGCTGCCGCCCGAGCAGCACGCGCGCGTGCGCCGCTTGGTGTCGAGCGCGTTCGCGCCGCGCGCGGTCGCGCGCATGGACGCGCAGGTGCTCGACGTGGTGGGGCAGTTCGCCGCGCCGCTGCACGGGCGCACGGGCGTGGTCGACCTGATGGCCGAGTACAGCGACCCGATTCCGAACGCGACCATCAGCCGCATCACCGGCGTGCCCGCGAAGTCCGGCGAAGAGGTGCGCTTCCGCGAGCTCGCGCAGGCCACCATCCGCGGCTTCTTCGCGTTCTCCGACGCCGACGCCAAGAAGGCAGGCGAGCTGGCATTCATGGAGCTCGCGGAGTGGGTGCGCAAGCTCGCCGACGAGCGCCGCCATTCACCGCGCGAGGATCTGATCAGCGATCTGGTGCGCGCCAAGGACGAGGGCCGCGCGATGAGCGACGACGAGATCATCACGCTCGTCACCGGCCTGATCGGCGCGGGCAGCGAGACCACCGCGATCGGCGGCCTGGTCTCGGTGCTGACGCTGCTCGAGCACCCCGACACCCTGGAGCGTCTGCGCCGCGATCGCTCGCTGATTCCCGCCGCGGTGAACGAGATCCTGCGCTACGCGTTCGGCGGCGGCGGCGGACTGCCGCGCTACGCGGTGCGCGACTTCGAGCTGCGAGGAAAGCAGATCGAGAAGGGCCAGATGATCCTGCTCTCGTTCACCGGCGCACACCGCGACCCGAGCGTGTTCCCCGATCCCGACAAATTCGACATCGACCGCGACAACGGCGATCTCACGATCTTCGGCCACGGCCCGCACTACTGCATCGGCGTGCACCTCGCGCGCTCCGAGATGCGCGCGATGATCGATTCGGCGCTGGACTTTTTGCCCGTGGGAGCGCGCCACCGCGAGGATCTGGTGAACTACCAGCGCACGGGGTTTTTCCGCCGGCCGCTGAACTGCCCGGTGGATTTCGGCGGATGAGACTCCGCTTCGTCGGCGTGTGCGCTGCGCTGCTCGCGTTCTCCTCGCCGACGGCCACCGCGGCCGCGCCCGAAGTCGTCGTGCTGCTGCACGGGCTCTACCGCAGCGAGCGCTCGATGAGTCCGCTGGAGGCGCCGGTTCGACACGCCGGATTCCGCGTCGTGAATCTGGGCTACGACTCGCGCTCGCAAGATCCCGAGGCGATCGTCGCTGCGCTCGACCCGGAGCTTGCGAACTGCTGCGCCGACGCGCCGAGGCTCCACTTCGTCACGCACTCGCTGGGCGGCATCGTCACGCGCGCGTACCTGGCGGCGCATCGGCCCGCGAATCTCGGGCGCGTGGTGATGCTCGCGCCGCCCAACCGCGGCAGCCCGCTCGCCGACCTGGTCGCCGGCTCCTCGACGCTTCGCTTCCTGCTCGGCTCGACGGCCGCGCGCCTCGGCACCGACCCCGCGAGCTTTCCGAACACTCTCCCCGCCGCCGACTTCGAAGTCGGCGTGATCGCCGGCACCGCGAGCCGCAATCCCTTCACGGCGCTGCTCCTCGACGGCGAGAGCGACGGCACCGTGCCCGTCGCGAGCACGCGACTCGACGGCATGGCCGACTTCATCACCGTCGACTCCGCGCACACCTGGATCATGCGCTCCGACATCGTCGCGGCTCAGACGGTGCAGTTCCTGAAGAACGGTCGCTTCGCGCACGCGACGCCGTAGCGGGTGAGCTAGCGCCGTAGCGCCCTGGGCACCGCCAGGCGATTGACCTCGGCGCTGGTGCGCGTGGACTCGAGATCGCCCAGGCCCGTCGAGGCCGCCGAGCCCCGCCCCAACACGTCCAGCGGATCGCGCAGATCGTCGACGTAGCCGAGCGCGTACGCGCCGCGCTGGTAGCCGATCAGGCGCAGCAGCGGCTCGGGCAGCTCGCGCGCGATCTCGTGCGGAACCGACAGGTACTGGTTCTCTTCCTGGCGCAGCCAGGAGCGCGCGTAGGTGATGTTCAATCCGTAGCGCGTCTCGTCGGAGCGGTTCGCCCCGCCGCCGTGGTAGATCGCGCCGGTGTAGAGGAGCACCGAGCCCTTCGCCATCTCCGCTGGGATCGTGTCCTTCTCTTCGAACTTGAGGCCGTCGTCGTAGCGGTGGCTGCCGGGAATCACGCGCGTCGCGCCGGTCTTCTCGCTGAACTCGGAGAGCGCCCAGATGGTGTTGCACTGCACCTCGTAGCCCTTCGGAAACGGGAAGAAGTCGAACGCCCACTGATCGCGGTGGATCATCTGCGCGGGCTCGCCCGGGCCGATCGCGATCACCTGCGTCAGGTGCAGGTGGAAGCTCGTGGCACCAACCAGTGTCGCCTTCACCGCGTCGAGCACGAGCGGGTTCTGCACGACGTCGCGCGCGGTCTGCGAGCGGGCGACCAGGCCGCCGGTGCGCTTGGTACGCCGGCCGCTGAAGCCGTCGGTTCCCATGGCGGTCGCGTCGAGCCACGGATCGAGCTCTGCGCGCAGCTTCGCGAGCACGGGCGCGCCGAGCACGCGGTCGACGATGCAGGCGCCGTCGCGCGCGAGCAGCTCGGCGATCTTCTCGCCGCTGGTCGAAGGATCGAGGTGTTCGAGCGCCATCTGCCGGTCTCCTTCCGAGCGCTTGCGCGCGGGCCCGGCCGCAAGGATGCCACGGCGCGCGGCCGTGGCATACTCCGCGCCATGACGGCAACACCGACGGTCGTGATCCTGGGCGCCGGCGTCTCGGGCCTGTGCACCGGCATCCAGCTCCTGAAGGCGGGCATCTCGTCGTTCACGATTCTGGAAAAGTCCGACCGGGTCGGCGGCACCTGGTACGAGAACCAGTACCCCGGCGCGGCCTGCGACGTGCCCTCGCACTTCTACTGCTACTCGTTCGAGCCCAACCCCGATTGGAGTCGGAAGTTCTCGGGTCAGGCCGAGATCCAGCGCTACCTGCAGCGCTGCGCCGAGAAGTACCAGGTCCTGCCGCACATCCGCTTCGGCACCGAGGCCGCGAGCGCGAGTTTCGACGAGCGCGCCGGAATGTGGCGCGTGCGCACGAACAACGGCGAGGAGCTCACGGCCAACGTGCTGGTGAGCGGCGTCGGCCAGCTGAACCGGCCGCACGTGCCCGACCTGCCGGGGCTCTCCGACTTCGAGGGCGTCTCGTTCCACTCTGCGCGCTGGCAGCACGCACACGACCTGACCGGCAAGAACGTGGCCGTGATCGGCAACGGCGCGAGCGCGATCCAGTTCATCCCGCCGGTCGCGAAGATCGCCAAGCAACTCACCATCTTCCAGCGCTCGGCCAACTGGGTCGTGCCGCGCGGCGACTACGCGTACAGCGAGCGCGCCAAGCGCATCTTCCGCTCGTATCCGTGGCTGCTGAAGCTGTACCGCTGGTACTTCTACTGGCAGCTCGAGAAGAACTTCCTCGCCTTCGGCGGCGAGGGTCGAATCGCGCGCACCTTCGAGAAGGGCGCGCGCGCCTGGCTCGAGAGCGCGATTCCCGATCCCAAGCTGCGCGAGGCACTCACGCCCGACTACCGTGTCGGCTGCAAGCGCATCCTGATCGACGACGATTTCTATCCTGCGTTGGCGCGGCCGAACGTGGCGGTCGAAACGTCCGAGATCTCGCGCATCACGCGCGACGGCATCGAGACCAAGAACGGCGTGACGCACCCGGTCGACGCGATCATCCTCGCGACCGGCTTCGCGACCACCACGTTCCTGGCGCCGATGCAGATCGAGGGCGTCGGCGGCCTGAAGCTCGAAGAGCTCTGGGGACCCGGCGCGGAAGCGCACCTGGGCCTGTGCGTGTCGGGCTTCCCGAACTTCTTCATGATGTACGGGCCCAACACGAACCTGGGCCACAACTCGATCATCTTCATGCTCGAGTGCCAGACGAACTACATCGTCGACTGCCTGCGCCAGATGCGCGAGCGCGGGCTGGCGGCGATCGACGTGCGCCGCTCCGCGATGCAGGACTTCAACGCCAAGCTTCAGCGCGAACTCGCCGGCACCGTCTGGGCCCGCACCGACCACAGCTGGTACAAGACCAAGTCGGGGCGCATCACCAACAACTGGTCGGGCTCGACGCTGCGCTACTGGTGGGAGACGCGCCGCGCCGATCTGAACGCCTACGCCGCGGTATCCTCTCCGCGATGATCCCCCCCGCCTGGGTGGCCGGCCTCAGTGTGCTGCGCCGACCCCGCAACCTGGTGTTGCTCGGCCTGCTGCTGTTCGGCGTGTGCGTGCGCGTCGCGCGGCCCTGGCTGCTGCGGCCCGTGATCGTCTCCCAGGCGGACGCGGCGCTGGTCGGGCGCATCGCACTCGC
>JANNLG010000233.1:0-11743 GCA_031396695.1 Deltaproteobacteria bacterium | reverse complement strand
GCGCCAACCCGCTGGCCGCGGCGCCACGCGGCGCCACCACGCCGATCAACTTGAAACGGCTGTCGGTCATCGGCGGCGGGTTGTCGCCCAGCACCGGCGCAGCCGGCGGCTCGCCCAACAAGCGGCTCAGGCTGCCGGCGGCGGGCGCCGCAGCGGCGGCCACGACGGCAGCGCCCGGCACCGGGGTCGGCTGGACGAACAAGCGCAGCCCCCAGTACACGCCGCTGGCGGCCAGGGCGGCCCAGATCAGCAGCGACATCCAGCGTGCGGTCATGCGACGATTATGATGGAAGGCGGTGGCAGGACTGCGCCGAAACAGGCCCGCTGATCCGGCGCTTCGGGTGGCATCGGCCCCAGCAAAATGGGGCGAAGCACACCGCGCTGCACCCCTTGCAAGCACCGCGCTGCCTCTGCCCTGACCGCCCTGCAGCTGCACCTCGCCACGGCCACATGACGCCCCGCTGACCGCCCCGCCGACCGCACCACAGATCGCTTCACAGATCGCCCCACAGATCACCCCCAAAACCGCTCCAAACCCGCTCCAAGCCCGCCGCCCATGATCCCCGCCTTCGATTTTCGGCCCCGCCTCACCGCCCGGCTGCACCGCGGCTTCACGCTGATTGAGTTGATGGTCGTGCTGGTCATCATCGGCGTGCTGGCTGCGCTGATCGTGCCCAACGTGCTTGACCGCACCGACGACGCCCGCGCCACCGCGGCCAAGGCCGACATCAACAACCTGATGCAGGCGCTCAAGCTCTACAAGCTGGACAACCAGCGTTACCCGAGTGCGGAGCAGGGCCTCGACGCGCTGGTGCGCGAGCCGACCGGCGATCCCAAGCCGCGCCGCTACCCCGAGGGCGGCTACGTGACCTCGAAGGATCTGATCGATCCGTGGCAGAACCCGTTCAAGTACGAGCGGCCGGGCAAGAACAACGCGCGCAGCTTCGACCTCTACACGCTCGGCGCGGACGCGCAGCCCGGCGGCGACGGCGAGAACGGCGAGATCGGCAACTGGGAAATCGCCGCGCCGAACTGATTCGTGACCCGTACAGGCGAAGAGTCCGGCTTCACGCTGCTCGAGCTGCTCGTCGTGCTGCTCCTGATCGTGCTCGTGACGGGCGTATTCGCGACCACCGTCGGCGGCGGCTTCGGCGTGCACCTGAGCAACGCGGGTCGCACGCTCTCGGCCGAGCTCGAGTACATCGGGCAGCGCGCCGTCACCACCGGCCAGACCCAGCGGATCGTGATCGATCTCGACCAGCAGGTGTTCCGCGTCGAAGAGCTGCCGTTCGTGGAGCCGACCGCGGACGCGCCACTGCCCGAACACGCCGAGGGACTCGACCTGGCGCCGCCGCCGACGCAGGCGGAGTTCCAGCCGATCGAAGGCCGGCTGGGCGAGTGGCACGCGCTCGACGACGCCGACGACGTCGACTTCCGCGAAGTCCGGCTGGCCAGCGTTGCGAAGACCGAGGGTGCGGTCGCGATCGGGTTCTCGCCCGACGGTGCCAGCGACCCGGCCGAGATCTGGCTGCGCGACGACGGCGGCTACGACCTGCGCATCCGACTGATCGCGTTCACTGGCGAGATCCGCGTCGAGGAGGCCGACCCTGACGCACCTTGACGGCCCGAAGCGAGGCCCGCGCGGCTTCACGCTGATCGAAGTGCTGGCGGCGCTCTTGATCGTGAGCCTGGTGTTCGGGCTGCTGCTCGAATCAGTGACGACGAATCTGTCCAACCTGGGCCGCGCGCGGCTCGAGGCGCGCGCGATGCAGCTCGCCGAACTGCGCGCGCGCCAGATCGAGCTGGACCTCGCGAGCGGCGCACAGATCGAAGACGGCATCACGGAGGGCGTGTACGAAGAGCCCGACGACGATCTGCGCTGGCACATTTCGGTGTCGGCGCACACGCTGGATCTGCCCGCGGACTATCCGGGCGAGACGTCGCCCTCGCCGCTCTTCGCGCTGGCCGGCTCGGCCGAGCCCCCGCGCCCGACCGGCCCCGACGACCCGCCGCCCGCGCTGCGGCTGGTGGAGGTGCGCGTACACGCGCCCGACGTCGATCCCACGAGCGTCGACCCGTTCGTGCTGCTGGTCACGTCGCCGCCCGACCCAGCGCGCATCTCGCAGCTCCAGCAACAGCAGCAGCAGGCGATTCCGCAGCTCCCGGACGGGTCGACGGAGCCGCCACAATGAGCGCGCGCGAGCCGGACGGCTTCACGTTGCTCGAAGTGCTGGTCGCCGTGTTCATCATGTCGCTGGTGATCACGTTCGCCTTCCAGGCGTACAGAGGCATCGCGGAGGCCTTCACGCGCGTCAGCGAGGTCACGTCGCGCGATCGCGCTGCGCGCATCCTGCTCGACCGGATCGAGCGCGAGCTCACCGGCGCGGTGCTGGTCCAAAGAGAGGAAGGCTCGGATCCTCTGCTCCATCCGTATTTCTTCTTCGCCGAGCCGCGCGAGTTCGAGGGCTCGACCGGCTTCGAGCTGCGCTTCATCACGCAGACGCCTCTGCGCACGCCCGGCAGTCCGCCCGCGGCGCTGGCGCTGGTGACCTACGGCGTGACGGCGTCGCAGACCGGACCCGGCTTCGCGCTTCTGCGCCAGGAAGAACCGGTGCCGGCGATTCTCGCCAAGCAGGTCGAGTGGGACGGTCCGCAGCTGATGGCCGACAACGTCGCGACGTTCACGCTCGGTCTCGGCGGCGACGCGACGGGCGCGGCCGCGGGCTGGGACTCGACCGGCGTCGAGCAGCTCGACGACATGCCGGAGTCGATCGACGTCACGATCGCGCTCTGGGAAGCGGGACCCGACGGCGAACCGTGGCCAGGCTTGGAGGTCACGCGCACCGTGCAGATACCGGTGCGGCCGTTCCGACTCGCGCCCGACGACGCGGCAGGCGTTGCAGGTGCGGGCTGCGAGACCGGCATGACCGTCGCCGTCTGCATCAACCAGTTCGCGGACGCGATCGGCGCGGCCAGTCCCTCGCTCGCCGCCGCGATCAACGACGCCCAGTCACAAATCCCTGATGGCTGTTGGAACGACCCGCAGCCCTCCGCCGGCCTGGAGCGTCTGAAGGTGCTGATGAGCGGCCTGCCCGGCTTCGACGACGGCGCGTGCCAATGACCCGCGTGCGCGACGAGCAAGGCGTGGTGCTGCTGCTCGTGCTCGTGCTCGTGGTGGTCGCGATCTCGACCGCCTACGCGCTGGGCAAGACCGCGCTGATCGAGGTGATGAGCACGCGCCAGTACCTGCAACACGCGCGCGCGACGCTGCTGGCGCGTTCCGGTGTCGCGCTGGCCGTGCGCACGCTGCAAGACGACCTGCTCGAGGGTGACGAAACCACGCGCGCGGTCGAGTCGAGCCTGGACGCCTGGGCGCTTCTGTCGCAACAGGAGATCGCGCTGCCCGGCGACGCGCTGCTTCGGGTCAAAGTGACCGACGTGGGCGGCAAGCTGAACCTGAACGCGCTGGTCGACCGCGAAGGGAAGCGGATCGGCGAGGCGAGCAAGTCATTCCTGAAGGCCGCCCTCGCCCACATCGCCGAGACCGCGCCCGCGTTCAAGGGCTCGTCGAGCTATGGCGACGAGGATGTCGACGACCTGGCCGACGCGCTGCTCGACTGGCTCGACAAGGACGACGAGACGCGGGTGGGCACGCCCGAGGAGGAATATTACGTCGGCATCAAGAAGGCCGCGGGCGCGCCGCTGAACCGCCCGGTCTTCTCACTCGACGAATTGACCGCCGTTCCGGGCCTGGACGCCTTGATGCTAGAAGCGCTCAAGGCCTACTTTACGACCTACCCCATGTTCCCGCCGGCCGAAGGCGGAGGAGCGAACCTGAATACCGCACCACCGCACGTGCTCGGGATGATCTATCACGGTCTGGGCGAGGAGTTCGAGCTCCTCGACTCGCGAGACGTCTTCGAGCTTTTGAAGGTGCGCAGCGAAGGCGGGATCTTCTGTCCGGCGGACGCCCCCGAGCCGTGCACGAACTTCTTCCGCACGCTCGGCATTGCCGAGGGCGAGCAGATCTTCCCGCCGATCTCGTTCGCTTCCCGCGTGTTCCGGATCGACTCCGAAGCGCGCGTGGGCGAGACGCGCGCGTGCGTGAGCTCGGTGGTCGACCGCGGCGACGGCAGCGCGCCGAAGACGCTCTACTTCAGGCTGGGCTGCTGATGCTCGAGCGCAGCGTGATCGGTCTCGACATCGGCTCGTGGTCGGTCAAGGTGGCCGAGCTCAGCGCGGGACTGCGCGGGGCAAGGTTCGCTCGCTTCGCCGAACTCGAGCTACCGCGCAACGCGCCGTCCGAGGAGATCGAGGCGACCATCCAGCTCTGGGTGCAGAGCCGAAACTTCGCGCCGGAAATCCTGATCACCGCGCTCTCCACCGAGCGCCTGACGCAGCGCCACCTGCGCTTCCCGTTCGCGGGCGCGAAGCGCGTCGCGGCGGCGCTCGCGTTCGAGATCGACGAGGAGCTGCCGCTGCCGCTGTCGAGCGTCGTGCTCGCGCACGAGCAGGTGCTGACCCGCCCCGATCAGACGGACGTGCTGGTCGCGATCGCCACCCGCACCGACGTCGAAGAGCACCTGGCTTCGATGCGGCGCATGGAGCTCGAGCCGCGCATCGTCGAGACCGAGGGCGCGTCGCTCGCGAACCTGTCGGCTTTCCTGCGCCTGGACGACGTCTCGCGCGTGATCCTCGACATCGGGCACAGCAAGACGAACCTGTGCCTGCTGGTCGACGGCAAGCCGATCGCGCTGCGCCGCATTCCGCTGGCGGGCAAACACATCACGGAAGCGCTCGCGCGCGATCTTCGACTCTCGCCGGACGCGGCCGAGCAGCAGAAGCACGACCGCAGCATCTTCGAGCTGGGCAGCTCGAAGCCGATCTCACCCGGCGTGCGCGACGTGCTCGAGCGACTCGCGCGCGAGGTGCAGCGCTCGGTGCAGTCGATCGTGGGCGACCCGCTCGATCCCGTCTCGCCCACCGAGATCTTGCTGTGCGGCGGCTCGGCGCGGCTCGAGGGGCTCGCCAAGTACTTCGCCGAACGCACGGGCCTGTCGACGCACGTGCTCGAAGTAACGCTCGGCGACGAGGGCGGCGAGCGCTTCGCGGAAGCGGGTCCCGCGCTGTTCGCGCAAGCGGCCGCGCTGGCGCTGCGCGGCTCGTCCACCGAGCGCGTCACGCAGAGCGACTTCCGCCAGGGCGACCTCGCCTACTCGCCCGACCTGTCGGGCTTGAGCTCGCAGCTCCGCTTCACGGTCGGACTGTTCGCGCTGTTCCTCACGCTCTGGGTCGCGAGCGCGTCGCTGCGCGCCTGGCTCGAGAGCCGGCGCGTGGACGACTCGCACGCGCAGATCGCCGCGATCTATTCGACGGTGTTCCCCGAGGCCCAACCCTCCGACACGCCGCTCGAGGCGCTCGAGCGCAACGCCGCCGAGACGCGCGAGCTGGCGGCACACCTCGGTGTCACCGGGAAGGGTCTCTCGGTGCTCGAGATCCTGCGCCAGATCTCGGCGCTCACCTCCGAGTCGCTCGAGATCTCGCTCGACGAGCTCTCGATCGAGCGCCAGAGCATCGTCGCGCGCGGACACAGCGCGGACTTCGTGTCCGCCGATCAGCTCAAGGCGGAGCTGTCCAAGTTCGACGGCTTCGAGCGCGTGCTGGTGACAGACGTCAAGACCGACACGCGCCGCGGCGGAAAGACCTTCACCGTGTCGATCCGGCTGGGAGGGAGCGAGGAATGAACGAGCTGCTCGCGCCGTTGCGCAGCTACCTGAAGTCGCGCTCGCCGCGCGAGCGCTGGCTGCTGGTGGCGGGCGTGTGCATGCTGGCGCTCGTGATCGTGTACTCGACGATCGTTGCGCCGCTCCGCGAACGCGCGCGCGGCGCGGACCTGCGCGTCGCGCAGCTCGAGCTCGACCTGATCCGCGCGGTGGGCGTCGCGCGCGAGATGCGCGGCCTGCAGGGCGAGCTCGCGAGCGTCGAGGCGCGCATCCAGCCCGGCTCCGATACGAACCTGATCGCGCTGCTCTCCACGCTCGCGGCCGACGCGAAAATCTCGCAGGAGCAGCTCGAGTCGATCGAGCCCAAGCAGCCGTCGACCAACGCCAAGTATCCCGAGACGCGCGCGGAAGTGCGGCTGAAGGGCACGTCGCTCGAGCAGATGGTCGAGTTCCTGCAGAAGATCGAGACCTCGAGCGCGCACCTGATCGTGCGCTCGCTCAAGATCCGCTCGCGCGGCGACGGTCCGAACGGCCCGGTGCTCGACGTGAGCTTCTCGGTCTCGAGCTTCGAGCGCGCCTGAGGGCGGCTCGCGGTATGGCGCGGGTGCTGCGCGGAATCGTGCTCGCTGCGGGGGTGCTGGCTGCAGGCCTGTGGATCGCGCCGGCGCTGTTGCTGCCCGGCGTCGTTGCACGGCTGCTCGCGTCGGACGGCGTCGAGTACGAGTTCGACGGGGTGAGGCCTGCGCTGCCTTGGGGGATGACGGCGGCGAAGGTCGTCGTTGCGCGCGCGGACGGAACGGTCGAGTTCACGGAGGTGAGTGCTCGGGTCCGGTCGTCGGGAGTTCGCGTGGAGGGAAGCGTCGGTGCAGGAACGCTGCTCCTGAGCACACGCGAGCTGACCCTGCGGGGCGCCCTGATCCGCGCGCAGGCGCTCCCGCTCGAAGCGTTCGCCGCCGTACTGCCCGGCGCGCTCGGCTTGCATGGCACGGTCGACGGCGTGTACCGCTTCGAGGAACGCGACTCGCTCGAGGCCACCGTGCGCCGCGGAGCCGTCGCGCTGCGCAGCCCCCTCCAGATGGAAATTCCGTTCATGCAGCTGGTCGTCACCGCTGCGCGCGAGGACGACGGCGGCTGGCGCGTCGGCTACGCGGACCTGCGCGGCCCGCCGCTCTCGGGCAGCGCGCAGGGGCGCATCTCCGCCGACGGCGCGCTCGAGCTCGACATCGAGATCTCGCGGCTCGAAGAGCCGGCGCTTTCAGCGTTCACGATGGCCGGACTTCCGACCGGACCGCTGCCGATCGCGGCCGAGCTGCGCGGCACGCTCGAGCAACCGCTCTTCGTGCCGCTCGCAGCGCACGCGCGGTGAGCGCGCGCGTCGACGCGCTGCTGCTCGACGCGGCGGGAACCGTGCTCGAGCTCCGCGAGCCGGCGGCCTCCGTGTACGTGCGCATCGCCGCGCACTACGGAACCCCGCGTCCGCTCGCGAACGTCGCGCGCGCACTCGCGAACGCGCGCATCGCCCCGCCGCCGCTCGACGGCGTTCCGCTCGCGGACGTTCCCGCACGCGAACGCGAGGGCTGGCGCGCGATCGCGCGCGAGGCGCTCGGCGACGAAGCCGCGGACGGACCGTGCTTCGACGCGATCTTCGCAGCATTCGCGCGCGCCGACGCCTGGCTCGTCGTGGCCGGCGTGCGCGCAGCCCTGGCGGCGGCCCGCGCGCGCGGCGTGCGCATTGCGATCGTCTCCAACATGGACGCGCGCCTGCCGGCGCTGCTCGATGCGCTGGGTCTCGCCGCTCTGCTCGACGCGATCGTGCTGCCGTCCAACTGCGGACTGGCCAAGCCCGACCCGCGAATCTTCCGCCTGGCGCTCGCGCGGCTCGGCGCTCATCCCGAGACCGCGGTCTACGTGGGCGACCGCGAGGCAGACTGCGTGGCTGCGGCACGAGCCGCCGGTCTGCGCGCCTTTCGCTAC
Source organism: Deltaproteobacteria bacterium (assembly GCA_031396695.1). Lineage (GTDB taxonomy): Bacteria > Myxococcota_A > UBA9160 > SZUA-336 > SZUA-336 > VGRW01. The sequence continues at coordinate 4,046 of JANNLG010000233.1, read as the reverse complement.
GACCCACGAGCGCCCGCCGGCACGAGCGACGTGCTCACGGACTGGGCCCAGTTCGCGGAGCGGCTGTAGGCCTTCGCGCGCGCGAGTCCCAGCGGGTAGAGTGCACGCGTGGATTCCATGTGGGGCATGAAAGTCCCGGACATCGAGCGTTGGTCGCCGCGCGTGGTCGTGGTGCGCGGCCAGAACCCGGGTCCGTTCACGGGGCCCGGCACGAACACCTATCTGGTCGGGACCGGCGCGCGGCCGCTCCTGATCGACACCGGTTCGGGCGAGCCGAGCTACCTGCCGCTGCTCGACCGCGCGCTGGTCGACGAAGTCGGAACCGACGCGCCCGGCGACGTGCTCGTCACGCACGTGCACGGGGACCACATCGGCGGGGTCGCGAGCGTGCTCGCGCGCTACGGCCCACGGCGCGTCTCGAAGATGCCCTGGCCCGGCAAGGACGAGCGCTACGGGCTCGCGCTCGAGCCAATCCGCGCGGGCGATGTGTTCCGCAGCGAGGGCGCGACGCTCCGCGCGATCCACACGCCCGGCCACGCGCAGGACCACATCTGCTTCTACCTGGAAGAGGAGCGCGCGCTGTTCACGGGCGACGTCGTGCTCGGCGCCGGCACTACGGTCATCCCGCTCGACGGCGGCGACATGGGTCTGTACCTGGAATCGCTCTCGCGCATGCTCGAGCTCGAACTCGCGCGCATCTATCCCGGCCACGGACCGTTCATCGCGGACCCGGCCGCGAAGCTGCACGAGTACATCGCGCACCGCCGCGAACGCGAGCTGCAGATCGTGGCGGCCGCGCGCTCCGGCGCGACCACGGTCGAGCGCATGGTCGAGCGCATCTACGTCGACACGCCGCGCGCGCTGTGGCCGGCCGCGGGCCAATCCGTGCTCTCGCACCTGCTCAAGCTCGAGCGCGAGCGCCGCGCGGTGCGCAGCCGCGATGTCGACGGCGAGGAGCACTGGGCGCTGTCGTGACCGAGCCCGACACACTTCTGGAACGCCTGGGCTCGGCCCAGCGCGCGATCCAGCGCGGCGCGTGCGACGAGGCGCTGCTGCGCCTGCGCAGCGAAGCCGGCCTGCGCGACACGCTGCGCGGACTGCTGCGGAGCGACAACGCGCTCGCGCGCTTTTCTGCGCTGTGGGTGCTGTTCCAGGCCGAGCGGCCGACGCTGCGCCTGCTGCCCGCGCTGCTCGACGCGCTCGAGCTTCCCGAAGGAGACCTGCGCTGGCAGGCGGCGCAGATGCTGACCGCGCTCGGCCGCTTGCAGGCGGAGGTCCTGCCCGTGCTGTTGCACGACGCCGGCGCGGCCGAATCGGCCACTCGCCGGCGCATGGCGATCTTCGTGTTGCGCGAGCTGGCGCCCGAACGCGTCGAGACCGGCGCCGTATTCCTGCGCGCGCTCGAGGATCCGGACGACGACGTGCGCCGCGCCGCCCTCTCCTGCTTCGCGAAGCTCACCGACCCCGACGAGGCGCTCGCCCAACGCGCGCTCTCGCTCGCGCGCGGCGCCGATCCCGATCCGCGCATGGCGCGCATCGCGACGGTAGTGCTGCCGGACCTGGCGCGCTTCCACCCGGAGCTGCGCGGCGAGATCGCGAGCGCCCTCGACGCGCTCGAGGGCTCGCCCGATCCCTCGCTCGTGCGCGGCGCACGCGCCGCGCGCCAACGGCTCGCCAACACCGATGGGTGAAACGTCTCGGCCGCTCGTGCTCGGCTCGAACTCGCCGCGCCGCCGGGATCTGCTGACGGCCTCGGGCTTCGCCTTCGAAGTCTCGGCGCCCGACATCGACGAGCGCGCCCTGCGCGGTGAATCCGCCGAGGCGCAGGCGCGCCGGCTCGCGCTCGAAAAAGCGCGCGTGGTCGCCGGGCGTTCGGCGCGCGAAGCCTGCGTGCTGGCGGCCGACACGCTGGTCGTGGTCGACGCGGACGTGCTGGGCAAGCCGCGCGACGTCGACGAGGCCGTCGAGATGATGCTGCGCATCCAGGGCCGCACGCATCGCGTGCTGACCGGCTTCGCACTCGTGGTGCGCGCGCTGGGCGTGGAGGAGCACGGCGTGGTCGAGAGCGAGGTGCGCATGCACCCCGTTGATCGCGAGACCGCGCGCGCCTACGCTCGGACCGGCGAGCCGCTCGACAAGGCGGGCGCGTACGCGGCGCAGGGCGAGGGCGGACGCTTCGTCGCCGAGATCCGCGGCTCGCGCACGAACGTGATCGGCCTGCCGATGGAGACCGTGATCGCGCAGCTCGCGAAGCTCGGGGTCGAGCCGGCATGAGCGAGCTCGCGGCGCGTCTCGCCGATATCCACGCGCGCATCGAGCGCGCCGCCGCCGCGGTCGGCCGCGATCCGAGCGCCGTGAAGCTGCTGGCCGTCTCGAAGACCCAGCCGCCCGAGCGCGTGCTCGCAGCCGTGAGCGCGGGTCTGCGCGCCTTCGGCGAGAACCGCGTCCAGGAGGCCGGCGATAAAATCCCTGCGGTACGAGCCGTTTGCGCGACTCCCCTCGAGTGGCACCTGATTGGCGGGCTGCAGCGCAACAAGGCGCGCCGCGCGGTCGAACTGTGCGACGTGATCCAGTCCGTCGACCGGCCCGAGCTCTTGCTCGCGCTCGACCAGGCGGCCCATGAGACACGCCGCCGGCCGCGCATCTTCCTGCAGGTGAACATCGATCGCGAGCCGCAGAAGGGTGGCTGCATGCCGTCGACCGCCGCCGCACTGCTCGAGGCCGCCGATCAGTGCCTGAACCTCGAGTTGGTCGGGCTGATGGCGATCCCGCGGCTGTGCGACAACGCGGAACAGGTGCGACCCTCGTTCGCGCGGCTGCGCGCGCTGCAAGCCGAGCTGAATCGCTCGCGCGCGAGCGAGCGGCGGCTCAGTGAGCTGTCGATGGGCATGAGCGGCGACTTCGAGGTCGCCGTTCAGGAAGGCGCGACCTGGCTGCGCGTCGGCACGGCCCTGTTCGGCGAGAGAGGAGACGCATGACGGGTTTGCCCAGGAGCGTCGGCACGATCGGCGCCGGCAACATGGCGGAGGCGATCCTGCGCGGTCTGCTGAAGGCGGGCATGCCTCCGAGCGCCCTGTGCGCGGCGGATCCGGACGCGGGTCGCAGGCTGCGCATGGGTGAGCTCGGCGTGCGCGCGAGCGCCGACAACCAGGACGTGGTTCGCTCGTCGGAGCTGGTCGTGCTGGCCGTGAAACCCCAGCAGCTCGAGTCCGCATCGGCGACGCTGCCCCGCGACGGCGGGCCGCTCTACCTGTCGATCGTCGCGGGCGCGACCAGCGCTTCGCTGCGCGTGCTGCTCGGCGCGCGCGCGCGCGTGGTGCGCAGCATGCCGAACACGCCCGCACTGATCGGAGCCGGCGTCACGGCCGTCGCAAACGACACCGGCGTCGACGCCGCGGATCTCGCGCTCGCCTGCGCGGTGCTGCGCGCGGTGGGCAGCGTCGTGCAGGTTCCCGAAGCCGCGCTCGACGCGGTGACGGGCTTGTCCGGCTCCGGACCTGCGTACGTGTTCGCCTTCGTCGAGGCGCTGACCGAAGCGGGTGTCTGCGAAGGGCTTCCGCTCGAGACCGCGCGCGCGCTGGCGCTCGAGACCGTCCACGGATCCGCACGGCTCGCGCTCGAGTCGGGCGAGGACCCCGCTCTGCTGCGCGCGCGCGTGACGTCGCCCGGCGGAACCACGGTCGCCGGGCTCGCCGCGCTCTCCGAAGGCCGCTTCCGCGAGGCGGTCCTGGCGGCGGTGCGCGCGGCGACAAAGCGCTCCAAAGAGCTCGGCAGCTCGTAGCCCGATCGGCCGGGCCAGCGACGTTCGGCTCAAGCAGACGGGGGTTCCCGTCGATTCTGCGTACTAGAGATGCGCCTCACGCCGCTCGAAATCCGTCAGCACCGCTTCAGCACGCGTTTCCGCGGCTTCGACGCGGGCGAGGTCGAGGCGTTCCTCGAGACCGTCGTGGCGGACTTCGAGGACGTGGTGCGCGAGAACGCTCAGCTTCGCCGCGAGGCGGAGCGGCTGGCGCGCGACCTCGACGCCTACCGTGCGCGCGAGAAAA
>JANNLG010000217.1:0-7585 GCA_031396695.1 Deltaproteobacteria bacterium | reverse complement strand
GCGGGCGACGCCGATCCGCGTCTGCGCGCGCGTTGCAAGGGCGCGGAGGCGCTCGATTCGGACGCGCTCGCGGTTCGCGTCGGCGCGATCCGCGAGACCTTCGAAGAGTGCGGCGTGCTGCTCGCGCGCCCGCGCGGCGGTGCAGTACTGGTCGGCGCCGAGCGCCTGCGCGAGATCGAGACGCGCTTCCGCGATCGCCTGAACTCCGACGAAGTCGGGCTGGTCGACGTCGCGCTGGCGGAGGACCTCGAGCTCGCCTGCGATCTGCTCGTGCCCTACGCGCACTGGGTCACGCCCGAGATGGTGCCGAAGCGCTTCGACACCTACTTCTTCCTGGTCGCCGCCCCGCCGGATCAGATCGCGCTGCACGATGGCGGCGAATCCGTGGACTCGGTCTGGACGACCGCGCAGCACGCGCTCGCCGAAGCCGAAGCGGGCCGCCGCACGATCATCTTCCCGACGCTCATGAACTTGAACCTGCTCGGGCTGTCGGGCGACGTCGCCGACGCGCTGGCGCGCACGCGCGCGCGACCGCTCGTCACCGTGCGGCCCGCGCTCGGACGCACGCCGGAGGGCAAGCCGGAGCTGATCATTCCGGCCGAGGCCGGCTACCCGCCGCTGCCGCCCGCGCTCGCCAAGTTGCCGCCCGTCTGAGGTACACCGATGAGTGACGACGCGTCTCCGAATCCGCGGCTCGCGCGCTGGCAGACCGGGCGTATCGAGGTGACCGGTGCGTGGAAGGAGAAACGTCGGCTGGCCGCGGCCATGCGCAGCGTGATCTCGCGCCTGGTCGAGATCGAGGCGCCCGAAGCCGAGCTCGCCGCTGCCGCGGACGGGCTCGAGCGCTACGCCGCGCGACTCGCCCGCCACCCGCGCCCCAACCGCTACGAGGGTTGGTCGGAGACGTCGGCGTCTGGCGACGTGGGCAGCTTCTTCGACCACAGCCCGATGATCGGTCTCTCCAATCCGCTCGCGCCGCCGATCGAGCTGCGCGCCGACGCGGACGGCCGCTGCGTGCACGGGCGCGCGGTCTTCGGCTCCGCCTACGAGGGCCCGCCCGGCTGCGTGCACGGCGGCTACATCGCGGCCGCCTTCGACGAGGTGCTCGGCTTCGCGAATTCGCTGTCGGGCACGCCCGGCATGACCGGCACGCTGACGATCCGCTACCGCAAGCCGACCCCGCTGCACACGGAGCTGCGCTTCGAGGGGCGCTTCGACAAGACCGAGGGCCGCAAGATTTTCACCACCGGTCAGCTCTTCGCCGGCGACACGCTGTGCGCCGAGGCCGACGGCTTGTTCATCGCCGTCGCGTTCGAGCGCTTCCGCACGCTCTTCGACGAGCGCAGCAAGCGCGACGAGGAGCGCGAGCGATGACGCAACCGACCCGCGCGCTGATCGTGAGCGGCCGACTCGCGCTCGGCTTCGCGATCTTCCTGGCGCTGGCGGAGATCCGCCGCAACTGGGGGGACTGGGGCTACGCACCGTTCTGGATCGTCGACTACATCGCCGTGGCGCTGCTCCTGGTCGGCTGGCGCAAGGCGGTCTCGCGGCCGACACCGCGCGGCGTCGGCCTGCTGTGCGGAGCCTGGGGCTTCACCTGCGCGATGTTCTACGCGAGCTTCTTCTCGCACGTGCAGCACTTCGGCGAGCCCGACCACGGGCCGGACGATCCGATCGCGCTCACGGTCGTGATCGGCGTGTTGTTCGCGCTCACGATCGTCGGCTTCGGGCTCGCGCTCGCCGGCGCTTCGTCGCGCGACGCTAGGACGTGAGCGGAGCGAGACGCGCGGCCACCTCGCGCGCGCTCGCACAGCGCTGCGCCGGGTCCTTCGCGAGCAGGTGCAGGATCAGCTCGGCGAGCTCGTCGGGGATGCCCTCGGCGCGCTGACGCGGGTCGGGGATCGGCGAGTGGCGATGGTGGTACACCACGTCGCCCTCGCGGAACGGCACGTTGCCGGTCGCGAGCTCGAAGAACGTGACGCCGAGCGCGTACAGATCCGCGCGCGCGTCGAGCGTTTCACCGGCTGCCTGCTCGGGCGCCATGTAGTAGGGCGTGCCGCCGATCACGGTCGCCGAGCGGCGCACTTCCTCGAGCATCTTGGCGAGCCCGAAGTCCATGATCTTGACGACCTTGCCGCGCGTGAAGAACAGGTTCGAGGTCTTGATGTCGCGGTGCACGATGCGGCGTTCGTGCGCGTACTCGAGGCCCGTGCAGATCTGCACGCCCAGCCGCGCCGTGTCGCGCGGCGACAGCCGCCCCGCGCGGCGCAGGATCACGTGCAGCGGATCGCCCTCGAGCAGCTCCATGGTGATGAAGTAGGTGCCGTCTTCCTGGTCGGCGTCGTGCACCGTCACGATGTTCGGGTGGTTCAGCGACGCGGCGGCGCGCGCTTCGCGCAGGAACAGCTCCACCGCGGTCGGGTGATCGCGTAGATTGTCGGGCAGGCGCTTGAGCGCGACCTCGCGCCCGAGCCGGCGATCGCGCGCGCGGTACACCACGCCCATGCCACCGCGGCCGATCACCTCGATCAGCTCGTAGCGGCTCTCGGGCGGCGCCTGCGACGTCGCGCCCGGCAGCGTGGTGCGACCGCCGCCCGGCGCCTTCGACGCGGACAGGCGCTTGCGCAGATTCTCGATCCGCGTCGAGAGCTCCGGCCAGGTCGGTGCGTCGATGCGCAGCCTCTCCCACGACTCGAGCGCGCGCGTGAGATCGCCGCTGCGCTCCCACAGCTCGGACAGACGCGCGCGCAGCTCCGGCACCGCGGTCGTGGCGTCGCCGCGTTCGAGCCGCTCGTGGAGCTTGTGCGCTGCGAGGTCGACGTGCCCCTCCGATTCGAGCGCGTCGACCAGCATCAGACACGCCTCGGTGTAGTTCGGGTCGTCGGGCAGAACTTGCTGCAGGAGCTTGATCGCGCGGCTGCGGTCGTCGGAGTCGCGCGCGAGCTGCGCGGCCTCGAAGGTTTCGCCGCGGCGCTCGAGCACGCCGATCACGCGCTCCGTGTCACGCGCCTCGCGGTAGCAGCTGAGCGCGCGATCGAGCTCGGACGCCGCTTCGTAGGCCTTGCCGGCGCGCACGAGATCGCCCGCGCGCTGGTACATCTCGCCCGCGCGCAGGGATTGACCCGCCTTCTGGTACAGCGCGGCGGCACTCGCCCATTCCTCGAGCTCCGCGCGCAGGCGCGCCGCTTCGGGGAAGTAGCCCGCGTACTCGTAGTGCTCGGCCGCGCGCGACTTGTTGCCCTGCTCCAGGTGCATGCGCGCGAGCAGGAAGTTCGAGACCTTGTCCTGGCCCTCGCGGGCGAGTGCGCGCGCCGCGGTCGGCACGTCGCCCTGCAGATACGGCGCGACCGCGGGCGGGCAGCCCTTGAACAGCACGCCGTCGGACTGGCCGAGATCCACCTCGAGCACCTGTGTCGCGTAGTCGTCGACCAGCACCTCGCGCTCCGCGACGCGATCGCCGGAGCCGACCGCGATCACGTGGCGCCCGATCGGCAGACCGATGCGCACCGCCTGACCGCGCGTGTGCCGCAGCGTGTCGGGCCGGCCGTGCGCGGCGATCGCGCAGTCGCGCACCGTCTGGCCTTCCCAGATCGCTCGCACCTCGACCGGGCACGAGCGCGGCCGCAGATCGAACTCGAGTCGGTGCGTGTCGCGGCTGCGCACCAGCACCTGCTGTGACTCGAACGGCTGCTCGATCGGTTCGTCGCTCGAGCCCGAGAACAAATCGCCGTCGACGGTGATCCAGTAGCGGCCCGGCGCGAGCCCGCGGTACTGCGTCTCGCGCGCCACCAGGTAGTGTTCCGAACGCGTGGAGACGCGCCCGGACGTGGCCTCGCGCTCGCCGCGCTGCGCGCGTGCGGCGCGCGGACTTCCGCGTGTGAGCGTGACGGTGAAGCTGCCGCGCAGATCGTCGGGATAGGCGATGCAGACCACCAGATCTCCGTGACCGCGCGCGGTGCGAACCACGAGCACGAGCGCCACCAGAGCGATCAAGGCCGCGAGCAGCGTGCGGCGTCCGCCGGGCCGGGTCGCGAAGTCGGCCACGCGCGCGGCGGGGACCTGCCAGTCGTCGGGCAACGCGCCGTAGGTCGCGTCGAGACTTCGTTCGATGCGCGGCGCCCAGCGCTGCCAGCTCTCGTGAAGCGACGCGCGCGCGTTCGGCGGCACGAAGCGATCCAGCTCGCCGAACGAGGGAGGCTCGGCCGGCCCCGGAGCCGGTATCGGCAGCACCGGCAGCGGTCGGTGGCGCGCGTTCCAGCGCGCGCGAGAGGACTCGGACTCGAGCGGCGAACTCGATTCGAGCGCGCCGGCGTCGGAGTCGAGCAGGTTCCAGCTGCGCGCCGGAGCCTCGGTCTCGACCGCCGCCTCTTCGCTCTCCGCAGTCTCAGCGGCGAACGGATCCCCACCCACCGGCAATGCGGCGAGAATCAGGGCGGCGGCCAGCAGGCTTGCCGCCGACTTTGCGTGTCTCGTGATGCGCATCACGCCACACAACTCTTCGGTGTCGCGCGGACTTCGATTGAGTGGTCGCCGCGCGCGACTCGACCGGGGTACGATGGCTTCGGGAGCGAATCCGCATGCGGGAACGGACCTTCCTGACGCAGGAGATCGAGCGCGGTCCGGCCGGGCCGAAGGTCGGCGCGTTCTTCGACGTGGACGGCACGCTGCTGGCGGGCTTTTCCGCCATGGCGTTCTGGCGCGACCGGCTGCTCTCGGGCCAGATGAGCTTCTCCGACGTGTCCGAGAATCTGCTCGCATTCGTCGGTTTCCAGCGCGGGCGGATCGGCTTCTCGGGCATGCTGGCCGCCTGGTCGGGCATGCTGCGCGGCACGCCGGAGCAGGAGCTGGTCGAGACGGGAGAGCGCCTGTTCGACTCCGAGCTCGCGGCGCTCGTCTATCCCGAGTCACGAGCGCTGGTGACCGCGCACCTGCGCCGAGGACACACGGTGGCGATCGTGTCCGCCGCGACGCGCTACCAGGTCGAGCCGCTCGCGCGCGATCTCGGCATCGAGCACGTGCTGTGCACGCAGCTCGAAGTCGAAGGCGAGAAGTTCACCGGCCGCTACATCTCGCCGCCGTGCTGGGGCGAGGGCAAGGCGAGCGCGGTGCAGGAGCTCGCGACGCGCGACGGTGTAGACCTTTCCGAGAGCTACTTCTACAGCGACGCAGCCGAGGATCTGCCGCTGTTCGAGATCGTGGGCAAGCCGCGCCCGACCAATCCCGACGCGCGGCTCTCGCGCATCGCCGAGCACCGCGCCTGGCCGGTGCGCGCGTTCAAGAGCCGCGGGCGTCCGGGCCTGGCCGAGGTCGTGCGAACTGTGCTCGCGACGACCTCGGGCGCGACCGCGGTCATGCTCGGCCTGCCGCTCGCGTTCATCACCGGGCGGCCGAAGGAGCTGGTCGACTTCTCGATCGCGGCCTGGGGGGATCTCGGCACCGCGCTCGCGGGCATCGAGCTCGACGTCGAGGGTGAGCAGCATCTGTGGTCCGATCGGCCCGCGGTGTTCATCTTCAACCACCAGAGCGCGCTCGACGTGCTGCTGCTGTGCAAGCTCCTGCGGCGCGACTTCGTGGGCGTGGCCAAGCAGGAGCTGCGACGCGTGCCACTGCTCGGCACGTTCGCCGCCTGGACCGGCACGGTCTTCGTCGACCGCAAGAACTCGAAGTCGGCGATCGCAGCGCTGCAGCCGGCCGTCGACGCGCTGCGCGGCGGAACCTCGCTCGCGATCGCACCCGAAGGCACGCGCACGCCCACGCCGCGGCTGGCGCCGTTCAAAAAAGGCGCCTTCCACATGGCCATGCAGGCGCGCGTGCCGATCGTGCCGATCGTGATCAAGAACGCGCTCGACGCGCTGCCCAAGCACGGACTCGTGATCCGGCCCGCGCGCATCGACGTGGTCGTGCACCCGCCGATCTCGACGCGCGGCTGGACGCGCGAGTCGCTCGACGAGCACATCGCCGAGATCCGCCGGCTGTACGAGGACACGCTCGCAAGCTAGCCTCGCCGGCATGGGGGGAGAACCGGATCGGCATCCGCGCGACCGCTTGCGCCGCGAGCTCGGGCTCGGCGACGCGACGCTTCTCTGTGTCGCGGCGGTGATCGGCTCCGGGATCTTCCTCACGCCGGGCGCGATCGCGGAGCGGCTGCCGCACGCGGGGTTGATCCTGGCGGTCTGGATCGTCGGCGGGCTGCTCTCGCTGGCGGGCGCGCTCGCGAACGCGGAGCTCGGCGCGATGTACCCGCACGCGGGCGGCGACTACGTGTACCTGCGCGAAGCGTTCTCGGAGTTCGCGGGCTTCCTGATGGGCTGGGTGACGTTCTTCGCGATCTTCACCGGAACCGTCGCCACGCTCGCTGCGGGCTTCTCGGAAGCGCTCGCGCCGATGATCGATCTGGGCGAGGGCGGGAAGATCGCGGTCGCGCTGGCCGTCACGATCGCCGCGAGCTGGCTGAACGTGGTCGGCGTGCGCGACAGCGCTCGCTTCAACAACGCGACCGCGCTGCTCAAGGTCGGCGCGCTCGCCGCGCTGGTGCTGCTCGCGCCGTGCTCGAACGAGGGCAGCCTCGCGAACCTGTCGCCGCTGGTCTCGGGCGCGAGCGGGATCTCGCTCGCGTCGTTCGGGCTCGCGCTCTCGCCGGTCTTGTTCAGCTACCTGGGCTGGAACTCGGCGGTCTACGTCGCGAGCGAGATCCGCGAGCCGCAGCGCAACATCCCACGCTCGCTGTTCCTGGGCCTCGCGATCTGCATCGTGATCTATCTGCTCGTGAACCTGGTCTACCTGTACGCGATTCCGGTCGAGCAGATGCGCGGGCTCGGCAATGCCGGCGAGGCGGCCGCGCACGCGCTGTTCGGGCCGGTGAGCGGGAAGATCCTGTCGTTCTTCGTGCTCGGCTCGATCCTCGGCACGCTGAACGCGACGATCCTGGTCGGGCCGCGGATCGCCTACGCGATGGCGCTCGACCAGCGCTTCTTCGCGCGCGTCGATCGCGTGCACACGCTCTACCAGACGCCGCACGTGGCGATCTGGGTGCAGGCGGGCGTCGCGTGCGTGCTCCTGCTGGTGCTGCGGCGCTTCCCGAGCGTGCTCGACTTCACGACCTTCGCGATCGTGCTCGCGACCATCGCCGACACGCTCGCGCTCTACACGCTGCGGCGCAGAAGACCGGACATGCCACGTCCGTACCGCGCTTGGGGCTACCCGTGGCTGCCGGCCGCGTACCTGGTCGCGAACGTCTTCGTCGCGTTCGTGATGCTGCGCGGGAACCCGCTCGAGTCGCTCGCCTGTCTGGTCGTGATCGCGAGCGGCGTGCCGTTCTGGTTCTGGTTCTCGCGCCCGAGGTGACTTCGCTCGGCTTCGCCTCGCTGCGCGCGCCGCTGCGCGTCGCTTGCGCGGGGCGCCGCGGCGGGCGTCCACGGACGGCGCCGGTCTCGCGCACCGACGCCAGGTCAAAGTGGAGGGCAGATTGGTCACCGTTGGAGGACGTGTCCGGCAAGCGAGCGCAATGCGCTCGCGCGCAGCGAGCCAAAGGCGAGCGTAGTCGGGGTGGCGTGCGGCCGTCCGCGCGCCGGGACCCCTAAGACCT
>JANNLG010000078.1:0-6838 GCA_031396695.1 Deltaproteobacteria bacterium | reverse complement strand
GAGAGCAGCGCGATCTCGGGGTAGACGGGGCCGAGCAGATCGCGATCGACCGGGCCCGTGCCGATCTCGCGCACCCCCGGCGTGTCGATCACGACCGCGCCGCCGGCGAGCCGCAGCCAGGTCGACGCCGAGGTGGTGTGCGCGCCGCGGTCGTACTTGCTGATCTCGCCGGTCTGGAGCCGCAGCTCCGGCTCGAGCGCGTTGATCAGCGACGACTTGCCAACGCCCGAGTGACCGGCGAGCACGGTCGTGCTGTCGGCGAGCTTCGCGCGAAGCGGTTCGATGCCGACGCCGGTCTTCGCCGCGACCGGGAACAACTCGATCACCGCTTCGTAGGCACGGATCTCGTCGGGGAGTGATTCACCCGGTGCGAGCAGGTCGAGCTTGTTCACGACCAGGATCGCCTCGAGGCCGCCCGCGTGCGCGGCGACCAGGAAGCGATCGACCGCGCCAGAGCGAAACGGCGGGCTCGACACCGACGCGACGATCGCCAGCCGGTCCGCGTTGGCGGCCAGCACCTGCTCGCGCTGCTTCGCGGAGCTGCGGCGGCGCGAGAGCCAAGTGCGGCGCGGCAGCACGTCGATCACGATCTTGCGCACGGGGTCGAAGCTGACGATGTCGCCGACCGCGAGCGACGTCTCGCGGTGCGCGTGCTTGCCGACCAGCGTCAGGCTCATCACGTGGTCGCCGTGCACCACGTCGCAGCCGCCGCGCGTGACCGTGAGCACCGTGCCCTGCTCTTCGCTCATGCGCGGGTTCGCGCACGGGCGCGCGCGACCAGCGCCTCGAACACCCGGAGCTGGCGCGGATCTTCGAGCGCCTGCATCTCCGGATGCCACTGCACGCCGAGCGCGAACGGGTGCGGGTCGAAGACGACGCCTTCGACGACACCGTCCGGTGCATGCGCGGTGGCGCGCAGGCCGTCGCCGAGCTTGCGCACCGCCTGGTGGTGCCAGGAGCAGACGGGGAACTCCGCGTCGCGAAAGATGTCACCGAAGATTCCGGAGCGGTCGGCGCGCACGGCATGAATGGTCGGCTCGCGCGGCGGAAGCCGGTGCAGGACTGACTCGCCGTACACGTCCGGCAGGTGCGGCTCGAGATCTCCGCCGAGCACGATGTTCATCACCTGCATGCCGCGGCAGATGCCGAGCACCGGCAGCGCAGGCTCTTCGAGCGCGCGGCGCAACAGGGCCATTTCGAACGAGTCGCGCACGGGGTTCACGCTGTAGATCGTCTCGTGGCCGTCGCCGCCGTACGAATCCGGCGAGATGTCGCCGCCGCCCGCGACGATCAGCGCGTCGACGCCGTCGAGCACTTCGTCGGTCGGGATCGCCCCCGAGACCAGCAGCACCGGCATTCCGCCCGCGGCCACGACCGCGTCCGTGTACCAGCGCGGGAGCGAGAACGAGGAGCGCTCGCCCTCGGGCCCGTAGGTCGTGATCCCGATCCGCGGCCGGCGCTCACGCATTCGTCAGATCCGCTCGAAGTAGCGCGCGCGCTCCCAAGTCGTGACGCTGTTCTCGAACTTGCTCTTCTCGACGCGCGCGAAGAACAGGTAGTGGTCGAGCACGTCGTCGCCGAGCGCCGCGCGCACCCAGGCCGAGGATTCCGCGGCCGCGATCGCGTCGCCGAGCGTGCGCGGGATCTGCGGCACGTCCTTCGCGCCGTACAGGTTGCCCGACAGCATCGGCGGCGGCTCGATCTTCTTCTCGATGCCGTCGAGTCCCGCCGCGATCAGCGCCGCGAAGGCCACGTACGGGTTCGCGTCGGCGCCGGGAATGCGGCACTCGCTGCGCAGCGACGAGTCGTGACCGACGATGCGGAAGCCCGCCGTGCGGTTGTCGGACGCCCACGCGATCGAGGTCGGCGCGAAGGTGCCCTCCATGAAGCGCTTGTAGCTGTTCACGGTGGGCGCGAGGAAGAGCGCGATCTCGCGCGCGTGCTTCAAGAGCCCGCCCAGCCACCAGCGAAAGATCGGCGACGCGCGCAGCGAGCTGCCCGGCAGCGGCTCGTCGCCCGCGAACAGATTGGTGTCGCCGGCCACGTCCCACAGGCTCGTGTGCACGTGCATGCTGTTGCCGGCCATCGACGCGTCCCACTTGGCCATGAACGTGATCGCGAGCCCGAGCGAGATGGCGACCTCCTTCGCGCAGGTCTTGTAGATCACGTGGCGGTCGGCCATCTCGAGCAGATCGCAGTAGCGCAGGTTGATCTCCTGCTGGCCTGGCCCCCACTCGCCCTTGCTGAACTCGACCGGAATCCCCGACGCTTCCAAGTGTCGGCGGATCGCGCCGACCAGCGGCTCGGTCTTCGTGCCCTGCAGGATGTGGTAGTCCTCGACGTACGTGCCGAAGGTGTTCAGCTTGTGGTAGCCCTTTTCGCCCGCGCTCTCGTAGCTCTCCTTGAAGGCGAAGAACTCGAGCTCGGAGGCGCCCAGCACCGAGTAGCCGCGCTCGCGTGCACGCGCGAGCTGTTTGCGCAAAATCGTCCGCGGCGCGATCGCGACCGGCCCGCCCGCGTGCTCGTCGAACACGTCGCAGATCACGATCGCGCTCTTCTCGAGCCAGCTCGCACGGCGCAGGCTCGGCCAGTCGACCTTGCACAGCACGTCGCCGTAGCCCTTCTCCCAGGAGGTGAACGCGTAGCCCTGCACGGGGTCCATCTCCATGTCGCACGCGAGCACGTAGTCGCACACGTGCATGCCGTGCTCGGCCGTCTCGTCGAGGAAGAACTGCCCGCTGATGCGCTTGCCGACCAGGCGTCCGTACATGTCGGGTATCACCGTGACGACGGTGTCGAGCTCGCCGTTGTGCACCAGCTCTTCGAGCTCGGCCCGCGAGAGCCGACCCGATGCGCGCGATCCGTGCTTGGCCATGGCTGATCTTTACCCGATCGACGCGAGCCTGCCATCATGCGCGCATGACACGTGATCTCCAGGGACCCGCCTCGCAGTACTACTGGTCGCACCGGCTCCGGCTCCACTACGTGGACTGGGGCAACGAGGGCGCACCGCCGCTCGTGCTCGTGCACGGCGGGCGCGACCACTGCCGCAACTGGGACTGGGTGGCGGAGCGGCTGCGCCGCGACTGGCACATCCTCGCGCCCGATCTTCGTGGTCACGGCGACTCTGCCTGGGTCACCGGCGCCAACTACGGGATGATCGACTACGTCTACGACCTGGCGCAGCTGATCCACCAGAAGAAGCTCGCGCCGGTCACGATCCTGTCGCACTCGCTCGGCGGCTCGATCAGCCTGTCCTACACCGGGATCTACCCCGAGAGCGTTTCGAAGATCGTCGCGATCGAGGGCCTCGGCCCGCCGCCCGCGATGATCGCGGCGCGCGCGAAGCTGCACATCCACGAGCGCATGGTCGAGTGGATCGACTCGATGCGCTCGCTCGCCGGCCGCACGCCGCGCAAGTACGCATCGATCGAAGAGGCGTTCACGCGCATGCAAGGCGAGAACCCGCGGCTCACGCCCGAGCAGGCGCGCCACCTGACCGTTCACGGCGTGAACCAGAACGAGGACGGGACCTTCAGCTGGAAGTTCGACAACTACGTGCGCGCGTTCTCGCCCTACTCGTTCAACGCCGAGGAAGCGCGCGAGCTGTGGGGCCGGATCGCCTGCCCGACGCTGCTGGTGCGCGGCACCGAGAGCTGGGCAAGCGACCCGCTGAAGGACGGTCGAGCAGCGTACTTCCGGAGCGCGCAGGTCGCCAACATCGAGAAGGCCGGTCACTGGGTGCACCACGACCAGCTCGAGAAGTTCCTCGAAGTGGTGACGCCTTTCCTCGCTCGATGATGGGCGACCGATGACGGACGCGCGCGCGGCCCTGCGCGCGCTCTGGGAGCTCGCGGGCTGCGAGCCGGCGGCGCTCGAGCGCGTGACACTGACCGGTGACGACCCGGTGCTGCCGTCGTCGTTCGCGATCGGCTGCGCTGCGCAGGTCTCGATCGCCGCCGCGGGGCTCGCGGCGTCGGAGCTGTGGCGGCTGCGCACCGGCCGCGAGCAGCGCGTCGCCGTCGACATGCGCGCAGCCGCGATCGACTTCCGCAGCGAGCGCTACCTGCGCGTCGACGGAGCCGCGCCCGGCTCGCTCTGGGATCCGATCGCGGGTCTGTACCGGACGGGCGACGGCGGCACGGTTCGCCTGCATACGAACTTTCCGCACCACCGCAGCGCGGTCGTGAAGTTGCTCGCGTGCGCCGACACGCGCGAGTCCGTGCAGGCCGCGCTCTCGGGCTGGCGGGCTGAGGCGTTCGAGACCGAAGCGAACCAGGCGGGCTGCGTGGTGTCGATGCTGCGCTCCGCCGTCGACTGGAGCGCGCACCCGCAAGCGCACGCGCTCGCGAAGCTGCCGACGTTCGAGATCGAGCGGATCGACGACGCGCCTGCCCGTGCGCTCGAGCCGCGTCCGAGGCCGGCCGAGCCGGGAGCGCGACCGCTCTCCGGTCTGCGCGTGCTCGACCTGACCCGCGTCGTCGCCGGGCCGGTGTGCGGGCGCACGCTCGCCGCACACGGCGCCGACGTGCTGCGCATCGCGTCGCCGTCGCTGCCGTACATTCCGTGGCTCGTGATCGACACCGGCCGCGGCAAGCGCTCGGCCTTCGTCGATCTCTCGAGCGCGGAGGGACGCGCGACGCTCACGCGCCTGGTCGAGCAGGCGGACGTGTTCGTGCAGGGCTATCGGCCGGGTGCGTTGGCCGCGCTCGGCTTCGCCCCGAAGGACGTCGCGCGCCTGCGACCCGGAATCGTGTACGTCTCGCTGTCGGCGTACTCGCACGTCGGCCCGTTCGCCGGACGGCGTGGCTTCGACTCTTTGGTGCAGACCGCGACCGGTTTCAACCACGAAGAAGGGCGGGCCGCGGGCGTGGACGGCCCGAAGGAGCTGCCCGCGCAAGCGCTCGATCATGGCTCGGGTCAGCTGCTGGCGTTCGCCGCGATGGCCGCGCGCGCGCGACAGGTGCGCGAGGGCGGCAGCTACCACGTGCGCGCGTCGCTCGCGCAGACGGGGCGCTGGCTCTGGAACCTCGGTCGCGTCGACGCGGGCCTCAGCTGTTCGGATCCCACGCTCGCCGAAGCCGCCGACCGGCTCGAGGAGAGCGACTCCGCGTTCGGGCGCCTGCGCGCGGTTCGCCACGCCGCGGAGCTGTCGGAGACACGCGCGCGTTTCGCGCTTCCGGCTGTCAAACTCGGCTGGCACGAACCCCGCTGGGAGGACCGCACATGACCGAGAAGCTACTGCTCGAGGGCATCCGCGTGGTCGAGCTCGCGACCTTCGTGTTCGCGCCGGCTGCTGGAACGATCCTGGGCGATTTCGGCGCCGACGTGGTGCACATCGAGCACCCGCAGATGGGCGACGCGTACCGCCATCTGCCGAACCTGCGGCCGTTGCCCGAGTGCGACGAGAACTACTGCTGGATCCTGACCTCGCGCGGCAAGAAATCGATCGCGCTCGACGTGCGGCGCGCCGAGGGCCGTGCGGTCGCGCTCGAGCTGGTGCGCTCTGCCGACGTGTTCATCACCAACCTGCACCCGTCGGTGCTCGAGAAGCTCGGCATGCGCTACGAGGACGTCGCGGCCGAGAACGCGCGTTTGATTTATGCGCACGCGACCGGCTACGGCGACGAGGGCGGCGAGGTCGAGAAGCCCGGCTACGACGCGACCGCGTGGTGGGCGCGCTCGGGCCTGATGGACACGGTGCGGCCGAAGGGCGGCGAGTTCGCGTTCGCGACCGCCGGCATGGGCGATCACCCGAGCGCCGTCGCGCTGTTCGGCGCGATCGCGCTGGCGCTGTTCGATCGCGAGCGCACGGGCAAGGGCCGCCGCGTGCGCACGTCGCTGATGGCGAACGGCGCTTGGTCGAATTCGATCCTGCTGCAAGCGGCGCTGTGCGGCGGAAGCACGTACGCCGCGCCGCCGCGCACGAGCTCGCTGAACGCGCTCGTGAACAGCTACACCTGCGCGGACGGTCGCGGCCTGTACCTGGCCCTGGTTCAGGAGGCCGTGGAGTGGGAGCGCTTCACCGACGCCATGGGCAAGCCGGAGCTGCGCGACGATCCGCGCTTCGCGGAGATCCCCGCGCGGCGCGCGAACGCGCCGGCGCTAGTCGGGACCCTCGATCCGATCTTCGCCGCCAAACCGCTCGCGCACTGGCGCGCGGAGCTCGACCGGCACAGCGTCACGTTCGGCATCATCGCGCGCATCGACGACTTGCCGAACGATCCGCAGCTGAACGCAAACGGCGTGTTCCGGCCGGTCGTGGGTCCGGGCGTGCGGCCGGGCCTGCGCACAATCGACAGCCCGATCCACCTCGACGGAGCACCCAAGCGCGACGCCACGCGCGCGCCCGAGCTCGGCGAGCACGGCCGCGAAATCCTGTCCAAGCTCGGCTACACGAAAGAGCGTATCGACGCGCTCGTCCGCGACGGCGTCATGCGCGAGTAGCGGCGGCTAGCGGGGCTGGGCTCGAATACCGGGAGAGGCCGGTCTTGGTCAGTCTCTTCGCCGCAATTCATCAGGCGTCGGTTTCTGGAAGAACGCAATCCACGGTTTCATCATTTCTTCCGGGATTCGGAAGGAGAGCTCCGAAGGTTGTGTGTTTCTTTGCGCCAACCGCCGAAGCAGTTCATCGTGCGGAACATCGAGAAAATGGACTTCGCTGCTCGCTCCAAGCCGCTTCGCTCGTGACCGCAAATCTTCTCGTTCCTCACGAGCCCAAAAGCCGAAATCCAGTATCACGTTGGTTCCGAGTGCAAGCGCTCGGCTGGCCACCTCCCAAAGGAGTGATTCGATGAGGCTATGTCTTGCGTTGTGCTCTGGATCTTCTGCGTCTTGA
>JANNLG010000175.1:0-14422 GCA_031396695.1 Deltaproteobacteria bacterium | reverse complement strand
CGGCCGGGCTGTTAGCGGCGTTGGCCGACAAAAAAATCGGCGCCGCGTTGGCGGCCATGTGCGACCAGCCCGCCCAGCCGTGGACGCTGGACAGCTTGGCGGAACGGGCGTTCATGTCGCGCTCCAGTTTTGCCGAGCGCTTTAACGCCTATGTCGGCAAGACACCCATGGAGTTTTTGAGCGAATGGCGCATGCAATTGGCGCGCCGCTGGCTTGAACAGGATCGCCTGGCGGTCGCCGAAGTCGCCGAGCGCTGCGGCCAACGCGAAGCCACCTCGGCCGACGACAGCGGGACGGCATCGGCGGCGCGCGCAGGCTCCGCGAGCGTGACGAGCGCGATGGCCGCAAGCGCGACGCATGCGCTCGCGCGCGCGCTCACGGCGAGATCTCGAGCGAGCCCGGAGGGCCGGCGATCAGCTCCCCGATCGAGGCCGCGGCTGGCGTGCCGCGCCGCTCGAGGTCCCGGACGAGCTCCGCCTCCCGCTCCCTCGGCACCGCGATCAAGAGACCGCCCGATGTCTGCGCGTCGCACAGGATCAGTCTCTCATGATCCGCGAGATCCGTGGCGAATTTCGTGTTCGGAGTGACCCAGGTCAGATTGCGTTTGGTGCCACCGGGCACCTTGCCCTCGCGTGCGAACGCGCGCGCGAAGTCGAGCACCGGGACGGCCGATGCAGTCACGCGCGCGGAGAGACCCGAAGCCGACGCCAGGTTGTGTAAGTGGCCGAGCAGGCCGAAGCCGGTCACGTCGGTCGCCGCGTGCGCGCCGGCCGCGAGCGCCGCGTGCTTGGCCTCGCGGTTCAGCATGCTCATGAGCGCGATCACGCGCGCGATGTCGGCGGGCGCCAACGTGCGGTTCTTGATCGCCTGTGCCGCGATGCCCGTGCCGATCGGCTTGGTCAGCACCAGCCGATCACCGACACGCCCGCGTGTCTGCAAGAGCGCGCGCGCCGGATCGACCGTGCCAACGACCGCCAGGCCGTACTTCAGCTCCGGGTCGAGCACCGTGTGTCCGCCCACGATCGCGCAACCCGCCTCGGCCGCCTTGTCTCGTCCGCCCCGGAAGATCCGCGTGAGCACGTCCTTCGAGAGCTTGTCGTCGGGGAAGCCGCACACCGCGAGCGCGACCATCGGCTCGCCGCCCATCGCGTACACGTCCGAGATCGCGTTCGCGGCCGCGATCGCGCCGAAGGCCTCGGGCTCGTCGACGACCGGCGTGATGAAGTCGACCGTGAACACCAGACCCGGACCGTTTTCCGGGCACACGAGTGCGGCATCCTCCATGGCTCCGACTTCACCGGAGACCCACGGATGATCGAAGGGCGCGAGCCCACGAAGGACCTGAACCAGGTCCTCAGCGCCGAGCTTGCGGGCTCAACCGCCGGCGGGCACGAGCTCGGTGAGGCGCACCTCGCTCAAAGCATTTCCTCGCTGCAATGCATCGCGGGATGGTAGCGCGCGGCGCTCAAGGACAGGCGGCGAGCTGCGCGATCTTGGCCAGGCTCTCGCGGTCGCCGATCGCGACCAGCAGATCGCCCGAGAACACCTGCGTGGCTTCGTCGGGCACGAGCTCGATGCGCGCATCGCCGCGCTTGAGCCCCACCACGCGCAGACGCGGCGCGCGCTGCTCGAGCTGGCGAACGCTCTGGCCGGCGAGCACGCAGCCCGGCGCGATGCGCACCTCTTCCAGGTCGACCTCTTCGCCGTAGCGCGGGCGCGCGATCTCGAGGAAGTCGACCACAGCCGGCCGCAGGATCGCGTTGGCCATGCGTGTACCGCCCATGTGGTAGGCGGAGACCACCTGGTGCGCACCGGCCTGTTCGAGCCGACGCAGCGCGGTGTCGCTCTCGCCGCGCGCGTGGATGCGCAGGCCGGGGTTCAGCTCGCGCGCGGAAAGGGTGATGAAGACGTTGTCGGAGTCCGAGCCGGTGCCGGCCACGATCGCGCGGGCGCGCTGGATGCCCGCGCGCAGCAGCACTTCGTCGTCGACCGCGGAGCCGATCACGTACACGTAGCTCGAGTCGCGCAGCGCCGGCTCGCGTGCGGGGTCGTTCTCGACGATCACGAGCGGCACACCGTTGCGCGCCAGCTCTTCGGCAACGACGTGGCCGAGCCGCCCGAAGCCGCACACGATCACGTGGTTTGCGAGCGCGGCGATCTGCTTGTCCATGGCTCTCCTCGTCAGTATCTCGCGCAGGCTGCTCTCGACCAGCGCCTGCGCGATCTGCGTGAACATGTACGCGGCCGTGCTGGCGGCGCTCACGATCAGCACCATCGTGAAGATCCGCCCCGCCGGGTGGAGTGGCTGCACTTCTCCGTAGCCGACCGTCGCGACGGTGATCACCGTCATGTACAGCGCGTCGAGGAAACTGAGTCCCTCGATCCCCATGTAGCCCGCGGTCCCGAACGCGGTGATCGCGAGCAGCCCGATCACCGCGCGCACGACTCGGCGCGGCGCGTTGCTCATCCGAGCGAGACCCGCTCGAAGAGCCGGGGCACGACCGCCGTCCGGCCGAGCTCGCGGCGAATCGCGCGCGCGAGCGCCTCGGACGAAGCCGGCTCACCGTGCGCGACGAACACCGTCTCGGGCTCGCGACCGAACGTGCGCAGCCAGTTCAGGATCTCGCCCTGGTCCGCGTGCGCCGAGAAGCCGTCGAGCGTGCGCACATCGGCCTTCACGCCGACATAGCGGCCGTGGATCTTGACCGTGCTCGCGCCGTTCGCGAGCGAACGCGCGCGCGTCCCCTCCGCCTGGAATCCCACCAGCAGGATCGTATCGCGCGGCTCCGGCAGGCGCTGCGCAAGGTGGTGCAGGACGCGACCTCCCGTCGCCATGCCGCTCGCGGACAGGATCACGCACGGGAAGCGGCAGGCGTTGATCGCGCGCGACTCGTCGGGCGTGGCCGCGATGCGCAGGTGACCGGGGTCGAACGGGTCCTCGCCGCGCGCAATCAGCGCCCGCACGTCCGCGTCGAAGAGCTCGTGGTGCGCGCGGTAGATCGCGAGCCCGCGCAGCGCGAGCGGACTGTCGACGAAGACCGGCACGTTCGGGACTTCCCCGGCAGCGAACAGCTCGCGCAGCGCGAACAAGAGCCCCGGTGTGCGGTCGATCGCGAAAGCGGGCACGAGCACCGAGCCCCCGCGCTTGAAGGTGGACTTGAGCACGCGCGCCAGGCCCTCGAGCACCCGCTCGCGCGGCGGATGGGTGCGATCGCCATAGGTCGACTCGACCACGATCGTCTCGGCCCCCTCCGGATACGGCTCCGGCGGATGATGCAGCGGCGGATCGGTCCGGCCGAGATCGCCGGAGAACACGATCGTGCGCGGCTGCGCGCCTTCGATCGCAAGCGCGACCGTCGCCGAGCCCAGAATGTGGCCGGCGTTGCGCAGCCGCAGCGAGAGTCCGGGCCCGAGCTCCACCGTGCGGTGTAGTGCGAGCGGCTGAAAGCGGCGGATCGCCTCGCGCGCATCGTCGAGCGTGAACAGCGGCAGCGCCGGGCTGTGCTTCGAGAAGCCCTTGCGGTTGGCGTAGGCGGCGTCCTCTTCCTGCAGGTGAGCCGCGTCGGCGAGCATGATCTCGGCCAGGTCGGTTGTCGCTCGCGTCGCGTAGACGGGTCCGCGAAAGCCGTCGCGAACCAGCCGCGGCAGGTAGCCGACGTGATCGATGTGCGCGTGCGTGATCACGACCGCGTCGATCGAGTCGGCGCGCACGCCGAGCGGCTCCCAGTTGCGCAGGCGCAGGTCCTTGCGCCCCTGGAACAACCCGCAGTCCACCAGCACGCTGCGGTCGCCGGCCCGCACCAGGAAGCGACTGCCGGTGACGGTGCCGACGGCTCCGAGAAAGGCGAGGCTCGCGTTCAACGCGAGGCCGCATCCGGCGCGCGCGCCTCGCCGAGCCAGAGCCCCGCCTGCAAGACGCCGAGCAGCCGCTCGCGCGTGAGCGCGCCGACCAACACGCCGTCCTCGAGCACCGGAAGCTGGTTCACGCCGGCGGCCGCGAGCCGCTGCATGCCGACCAGCGCCGTGTCGCGCGGCGAGACCGAGGTCGCGCGCGCGGCGGGCAGCATCACCGACTCGATCCGCGTGGTCTCGCGCGCCTCGTGCGGCAGGCTAGCCAGCTCGCGCAGCGTGGCGATGCCGAGCAGGCGCTCGCTCGCGGGATCGACCACCCAGAGCGTGCGCAGGCCGGAGCGCAGCACGTGCGCGGAAACCAGCTCCGCGACCGTCGCGCCCGGCGACACGATCGCGTGTCGGACCGGTTCGAGCACCTCGCGAATCGACACCGCGCCGAGGATGCGCTCGACCTCCATGGCGCCGACCGCGTTGCGCGAGGCGCTGAGCAGGAACCAGCCCAGGAACGCCAGCCAGAGCCCACCGACCAGGTCGCGAGCCACGAGCGCCGCCGCCGCGCCCGCGGCCATCAGCAGGAGCGCGATCGCCGACCCGGCCAGCGAAGCGATCCGCGTCGCGCGCGCGAAGCTCCCGGTCGCGGCCCACAGCACACCGCGCAGCACGCGCCCGCCGTCGAGCGGAAAGCCGGGCGCCAGGTTGAAGACGCCGAGCGCGAGGTTCACGCGCGCGAGCCAACCAAGCCCCGCGCCCGCGAGCGTCGATTCGCCGACGCCTCCGGCGAGCACGCTGAACAGGCCGGCGAGCGCGACGCTCACCGCCGGACCCGCGAGCGCGATGCCGACCTCGTGCATGGGCTTCTTCGGCTCGCTCTCCAGCATCGCCACCCCGCCGAACACGAACAACGTGATCGAGCGAACGCGAATCCCGAGCGACTGCGCGACCAGGCTGTGGCCGAGCTCGTGCAGCACGATCGAGGCGAAGAACGCGCAGGCGACCGCAAGCGCGGCGAGCCAACGCCCGCCGAGCGCATCATCGGCGTGCGACGCGGCGAGCTGCGTCGAGACCGACATGCTGATCAGCACGAAGATCAGCACCCAGCTCTGGTCGATCGCGATGTCGATTCCCGACACCCGCGCGATCCGCCAGGAGCTTCCGCCCAGGATTCCGGGCGCGCGCGCCGGGCTCGAAGCCGTCGTCACTCACACACCTCCGACCGGGACATCCGGCGACTCGGACGAGCTGCAACCAGGGTGCCACGCGCGGGTCCCGTCGAGGTCCGAAATCGGGGCGAACTGCCCCGAACCGACCGACTCTGAGGCTTCTCGTCGCAGCAAGATCGACCCGAACCTCGTCCGCTCCGTCCGGCCTTGGCACGCGCGATGCTCCGCCACACTCCGATCGACGACCGATCCGGCGAGGAAGGAGAGACAGCGATGGCCGAGCATCGACGCGCGTTCGAGGACGAGATCGAGACACTCAAGACCCTGCGAGACGAGCTGCGCGTTCAGCTCAATCTGGCGGGCAAGGAGGCTCGCGACCGGTTCGCCAAGGCCGAGACGAGCTGGCACAAGCTCGAGGGGCAGGCGGAGTTCGTGGCGAAGGAGTCGCGCGGCGCGCTGCGCGACGTGGGCGAGGCCGCGCGCAACCTGGTCGACGAGATCCAAGAGGCGTACCGCCACATTCGCAAGCTACTCTGAGCGGGTGTCGCGCGGAAAGCGAAGTCGTCGAAGTCGTCTCGCCTCGCCGCTTCGCCGTCACGGCCTGGTGCCGCGGCCGAAGGCGATCGTCGAGCTGATCCGCGATCGCAGCCTGCGCTTCACCGAGGGCAACCGCGTCGACCTGTACGACACCGGACGCGAGGGCCTCGCGGCCATGCTCGCCGCGATCGAGAGCGCGCGGCGGCGAATTCACCTCGAAACGTACATCCTGCACTCGGACGCGACGGGACTCCGCTTTCTCGGCGCGCTCGAGCGGCGTGCTCGCGCGGGTGTGGAAGTGCGCCTGCTCTACGACGGGCTCGGCTCGTTCGGGCTGGCCGAGAGCGCGCTCGAAGGGCTGCGGGCGGCGGGCGGCGACGTAGTCGCGTTCAACCCGCTCTCGCGGTTCTGGCCACGCTTCGCTCCGCGGCGCCGCGATCACCGCAAGATCCTGGTCGTCGACGGCAAGCTGGCGTTCACGGGCGGCCTCAACATCGGCGACGAGTACGTGAGCGGACTCGGCGCGAGCGAGCGAGACGGCGAGTGGCGCGACGCCCACGTGCGAGTCGAAGGCCCGTGCGTGCGCGACCTCGAGGCCGTGTTTCTGGAAAGCTGGTTCCGCGCCGACGGACCGGCGCTCGCGTGGCACGCGCTGCTCGAGACCGAGAATCCGCGCGTGGGAGACGTGCGCTGCGCGGTGCTCTCGGACGGGCCCTCGCACCGCCGCCGGCGCATGCGCGAACTGTTGATCTCGGCGCTGCGCGAAGCCGAACGGGAGGTTCGCTTGGTCTCGCCCTACTTCGCGCCCGGTCGACGCGTGCTCGAGCTGCTGGCCGAGGCGAGCGCGCGCGGAGTACAGGTGGTGCTCTTGCTCGCTGGAAACCGCACCGACCATCCGTCGCTGAGGCGCGCCTCTCACGCGGTGCTGCCCCGCTTGCTCGAACGCGGTGTGCGCGTGCACGAGTACGACGGCGACATGATGCACGCCAAGCTGGCCTGCTTCGATCAGAGCTGGGCGATCGTGGGCAGCTCGAACCTGGACCGGCAGAGCTTCGAGCACAACTACGAGGTGAACCTGGTGATCGAGGACGCGGACGTGGCGAAGCGCCTGAGAGACCGGATCGATGCCGATCTGTCTCGCGCTCGGCCGGTCGATCTCGACTCGCTCGCGCGCCGCGGCCTGGTCGAGCGCCTGCTCGACCGGCTGGCTGCGGTGCTGCTGCGCTGGCTCTGAGTGCGCGAGGGCATGACGCTTGCTAGTGATGAAGGCATGCGGTCGCTCGTCTTTGCCATCGTTGCGCTCCTGTCGTTCCAGTCACACGCCACTGCAACCGCGGCGCCGTCGGCCGAAGTGGCGGCTTCCTGCTCGCGCGCCAGCCCGGGCATGCAGAGCGCCGTGCTCGAGGCGGTGGTGTACGGCGGCGGTCCGCTCGCCGTCGACGTGGTCGGCTGGATGTGCGGACACGCGCGCGCAGGGGCGCTCGTGCGCGTCGTCCTGCTGCGCTACCCCGCGCGCGACGCGGAAGGCCGGCCGATCGGCGGCGGAGAGCTCGTGCCCGTCGTGTTCGAGGACAAGAAGATGGTCGCGCACGGCTGGCGCCTGTTCGAAGACCAGCCGGATCGGTACGGCGTCGTGCTGCCCACGCGCGAAGAGCCGTTTCGAGCGCCGGACGGCTGGGTCGTGGTGAAGAGCGAGCGCGAGTTGGCGTGAGCGGCGCGGTAGACTTCGCGGATCAGCCTGGAGGAGTCATGACCGCAGCAACGTCCGCCTCCGGCGCTTGCCTGTGCGGCGCGGTGCGCTTCACGGCGACGCTTCCGAGCCTGGGCTGCGTGCACTGCCACTGCACGATGTGCCAGCGCAACCACGGCGCCGCGTTCGTCACCTGGTTCGCGGTTCCACCCGCAGCGCTGAAGCTCGACTCCGGCGCCGAGGACCTGGTTCGCTACGCGTCGTCGACCGACGGCAGCCGCTCCTTCTGTCGCCGCTGCGGGAGCTCGCTCTTCTGCACGAACACGCAGCACCCCGATCGCGTCGACATCCCATTGGCGGTGATGAACGGGCCGATCGATCGCACACCGCAGGTCCACGTCTTCTACGACTCGCACGCGCCGTGGGCTTCGCCGACCGATGCGTTACCGCGCCTCGGCGGCGAGACGGGCATCGAGCCGACCAAGGACGAGAAGAAGTCCGAGCCGGACAAGCGGTGACGCTGGGCGAGTCAGAGGCTCAGGTCCTGCGCGCGGTCGCGCCGCTGTCGGCGTTTGCGCTCGGTCTCGCGCTCGAGCGGCTCGCGCCCCACGCGGCGCGGCGGCCCGCATGGAGTGCGAACCTGGGCCTCTGGGCGATCGACGGCGTACTGCTGGCGATCGTGTGCGGGACGTGCGGCTTCGCGGTCGCGGAGTGGGCGACGCGCGCTGGTGTCGGTCTGCTGAACGCGCTCGACGCGCCGCTCTGGCTCGGCATCGCGGCAGCGGTCGCAGTGCTGGATCTGGTTTCGTACTTCTGGCACCGCGCGAATCACCAGCTCCAGTTCCTGTGGCGCTTTCATCGCGTGCACCACGCGGACGCGGACTTCCACGTGTCGACGGCGCTTCGCTTCCACCCCGGCGAGCTCCTGCTCTCGCTGCCGGTTCGGCTCGCCGCGATCGTCGCGCTCGGCGCGCCGGCACTCGGGGTGGTCGTGTTCGAGGCGATCTTCGCCATCGCCAACGTGCTCGAGCACGGGAATTTCGATCTTCCGCGCCGCTTCGAGCGAATCGTCGGGTTCGCGCTCGTCACGCCCGCTCTGCATCGGCGGCACCATTCGACCGAGCGCAGCGAGCGCGACTCCAACTACGGGACGATCCTGTGCGTTTGGGATCGCATCGCGCGGACACTGCGGCCCGACACATCGGCGGCCCAGTTCGCGACGGGCCTCGCGGGATCGAGCGACGCGTGGTCGCGCTCGCTCGCGGCCATGCTGCTCGCGCCGCTACGCTCGCGCTGACCCGAGCAGGCGCCGCTTCACCTCCGCCACCGCATCGATCGATGCCTCGTCGCTCTCCGCGATGCACATGACGTTGAACTCGCGGCAGCCGGCCTCGACGTAGGGAGCCAGGAAGTCGGCGATCTCGCCCGCGTTACCCGCCGGGCTGTAGCGCTCGAAGCGTGCGAACGGCGTGCGGTACATGTCCTCCATCGCGGCCGCGAGCCGCGCGCGCGCGACGCCTCGCTCGGAATCGCAGGCGGTCCAGACCTGCAGGCCGTGGCTCCACTCGACATTCGCGCGGCCTGCGTCGGCGGCGATCGTCTCCGTCTCGCGCACGACTTCCGCGAAGCGCTTCGGCGAGCACCAGACGCCGAGCCAGCCGTCGCCGAAACGGCCGGCGCGCCGCACTGCAGCGCTCGAGCGCCCGCCGATCGCGATCGGCACCGCGGGCGACGGCGCGGGCCGGATCAGCGCGTCGTCGAAAGCGAAGAACTCGCCGTGATGGGTCACGCGCTCGCCCGCGAGGAGTCTTCGGAGCACGGCGAGTGACTCGTCGGTGCGCCGACCTCGCGTGGCCGGATCGACGCCGCAGATCTCGATCTCGTGCCGGTCCTCGCCGCCCACACCGACGCCGAGCGAGAGACGCCCCGGAGCCGACTCGCACAGGCTCGCGATCTGGCGCGCGACCGGCAGCGGGTGACGCAGCGCGAGCAGGTACACGCCCACGTACAGGTGCAGCGTCGGGTGCGAAGCAAGCAGCGTGGCCGCGTTCACCAGGCCGTCCATGCCGCGCCCGTCGAAGAAGCTCACGTGGTCGGCCACGAACAGGTGATCGAGCCCCGCGTCGGCGACGCGCGCGAGCAGTGCGCGGCGTTCGTTCACCGGACTGCGCAGCATGCGCGGCGTGCCGAGTGTGCCGACGCGCAGCGGCGCCATGGTTAGACCGTGCCCCGCTCGACCGGCAGGCCCAGCACCGAGCGGCCGAAGATCTCGAACAGCGGCTGCGCCACCATGATGTGTTGGGTGGCGACGTGCACGTCCCGAAAGCAGCGCTGCAGCGGGTTCGAGGCGTACACCGCCGTACCGCCGCCCGCGTGGTAGACCAAGTCGACCGCCTGTGCCGCGCGCCAGGCCGCGTTCGCGGCGGCCAGCCGCAGCTCCGCGCGTGGCTCGATCGGCAGCGCACGACCCGAGCTCGCGATCTGCCAGGCCGCGTCGATCGACTCGAACACGTAGGCGCGGGCGGAGCGCAGCGCCGCCTCGGCCTCGCCGACCTGCCGTTGCACGACCGGTCGGTTCGCGAGTGTACGCGCGCTGCCGGTCGGCACCTTGCCGCCCGCGAGCGAGACGAACTCGTCGAGCGCGCGGCGCGCGATGCCGAGCGCGACCGCGCACACGCCGAGCGCGAGCAGCCCGAGCGTGGGGAACTGATACAGCGCGCCCGACACGCGCGGGTGTCCCCCGAGCACGACCGAGCGGCCCTCGGGAACGAACGCGTCCTCGACCTCGAAGTCGTGGCTGCCCGTGCCGCGCAGGCCGGACGCGTGCCAGGTGTCGTGGATGCGGAACTGGTCGGGCGCGAAGAACATCAGCCGCACATCGGGCGCGTCAGCCGTTCCCAGACGCGTGCCGCCGACCAGCCAGTCGGAGTGCTGACAGCCGCTGCCGAACGTCCAGCGTCCCGTCACGCGGTGACCGCCGTCGGCGGCCGAGCCGACGCCGACCGGCGCGGTGACTCCGCCCGTGATGACCTGCGGGTTCCGGCCGTAGATCTCGCTCGCCCACGCGTCGGAGAGCGACGCGGCCAGCATGCCGGTGGTGGCGCCGATCATCACGCACCAGCCGGCCGCGCCGTCGGCGCGCGCGATCTCTTCGATCACGCGCACGGCGTCGGCGGCCGAGAGCTCGCCGCCGCCGTACTGCTTCGGCACGCAGATCGAGAAGAAGCCCGCGGCCGCGAACCGCTTGGCGAGCTCGGGCGGCAGCCGCCGGCCGGACTCGATCTCGTCGCCACGCGATGCGATCTCCGCGTGCAGCGCGCGCGCTTCGCGAAGCGCTGCGGGCTCGTCGAGCGCGCTCACGGCGTCACGATCGGGAACAGCCCATCGGGCCGCTCGAGCAGCGAGAAGAACGACAGGAGCTGCATGCGGCTGCCCTCCACGTCGAGGTCGTCCGAGAACACCAGGTCGCGCAAGCCGGCCTGACCGGTGGTGAGGCGCAGGAAGAAATCGAGCGTCAGCTTCACGGTCACGTCCGCCTTCGGGTCGGCGGCCGTCTTCGTGTGGTGCAGCACACCGTTCCCGAGCTCGAGCACGTGCGTCTCGCCCACGTCGGTGAACACGAAGTTCAGCTTCATCGACTTCGAAGCCGCGTCCGCGCCGTTCACGCGCGTGGCCATGGCGGTGAAGAAGTAGTCGAGCGGCACCGCGCGCAGCAGACCGAGCGCGTTCGCGACGCCAGCGCCTTGCGTCGGCGCGCCGTGCCGCAGCTCGTACGCGCCGGTCAGATACACCGAGCGCCAAGGGCCCGACTCCGCGACGTAGCCGAGCTGGTCGTAGGCGCGCGCCAGCAGCTCCTTGGCTTCCGCGTCGTTCGGATTCGCGAACACCACGTGGTCGAGCAGCGTCGCGACCCAGCGGTACTCTCCGCGCGCGAAGGCCTCGTTCGCTGTCTGCTTCACCGCGGCGGCGCCGCCCATGGCCTCGACGTACTTCGAGCCGAGCTCCACCGGCGGCAGCGGATCGAGGTTGGCGGGATTCCCGTCGTACCAACCGAAGTACAGCTGATACACCGCCTTCGCGTTGTGCTTCACGGTTCCGTAGTAGTCGCGGTTCGCGAAGCTCGAGCCGAGCGACTTCGGCAGCACGATCTGCTCCGCGATCTCGCGCGGCGTGGCGCCGTCGCTCGCGAGCCGCAGCGTCTGGTCGTGGATGAAGCGGTAGGTGTCGCGCTGGCCGCTCACGAACGCGCGTACGCGCTCGGCGCCCCACACCGGCCAGTGGTGGCTCGCGAACACGATCTCGGTCTCGGGGAAGCTCTGCATGGCCTCGTCCAGGTAGCCGGCCCAGAGCAGCGCGTCGCGCACCTTCGCGCCGCGCAGCGTGTACAAGTTGTGCAGCGTGTGGGTCGCGATCTCGGCCGCGCACCAGGCCTTCTGCACCGGCAAGTAGAACGAGAGCTCGGCGGGCGCCTCGGAGTGCGGCGCGTACTGGAACACGAAATCGACGCCGTCGATGCTGAGCGGCTGCGGCGTGTGGTCGACGAGCTCGGTCGGCTCGGCGATGTCGATCGTGCCGCGCGCGGGCGGCTTGCCGAGCCCCGTATCGACGTAGCCGCGCGCGCCGCGCGGCAGGCCGAGGCCGAACATGTAGATCGCGCGGCGCCCCATCGTGACGCCGGCCAGCACGTTCTCGCTGGTGGCCTCGGTCACGAAGCCCGTGGGCGCGATGATGCGCACCCCCTTGCGCGCTTCGGGATCGGCGGGCAGCACGGCCTCGATGCCCGCGAAGTGATCGACGTGCGAGTGCGTGAAAATCACCGCCGTGATCGGATCGTTGCCGAGCTTCGATCGCGCCAGCGCGAGGGCGGCCGCCGCGGTCTCCTTCGAGGTGAGCGGGTCGACGACGATCCAGCCGCGCTGGCCGCGGATCAGCGTCATGTTCGCGACGTCGTAGCCGCGCACCTGATACAGCCCGTCCGCGACCTGGAAGAGTCCGTGAATGCCGTTCAGCTTCGCCTGCCGCCACAGGCTCGGATTCACGCTCGCGGGTGCGTCGCCTTGCACGAAGTCGAACGCCTTCGGATCCCAGATCGGTTTGCCGTCCGGACCCGACACGATCAAGTTCGGATCGCTCGCGACCAGGCCGCGCTTGGCGTCCTCGAAGTCCTGCGGATCGTCGAGCGCGAGCTCGAGCGCGACCGCCGCCTGCGCGGCCTGCGTGTAGGTCGTGGGCGCGCTGAAGCCGTTCGCGTCGGCGGCTTCGCTTCCGGCATCGCCCTCGGCACTCGGCCGCGGCGCCGCGCCGTCCTCGCACGCCGTGAACGACGCGAGGACCGCGAGCGCGAGGATCCGGGGGACGAGCGCGTGCATGAGCACCTGCCTTTCGGCGCCGATTATGCACGGCATGCGATGATGCGGTCACAGCCTGACAGGAGGGCATCGACGTGACCGAGCTGCACTTCCGCTCCGCATCCGAGCTGGCCGCAGCGCTCCGGCGTCGCGAGCTTTCGAGCCGCGAGCTGCTCGAGGTCTACCTCGCGCGCATCGAGAAGCACAATCCCGGTCTGAACGCGGTGGTCACGCTCGATGTCGAGGGCGCGCGCACGCGGGCGGCGCTTGCCGACGCGGCGCTCGCGCGCGGCGAATCGTGGGGGCCACTGCACGGCGTGCCGATGACGATCAAGGACAGCTTCGAGACCGCGGGCATGCGCACGACTTCGGGTTCGCCGACGCTCGCGAACCACGTGCCGGCGAAGGACGCGGACGCGGTGAAGCGGCTGCGCGACGCGGGCGCCGTGATCTTCGGTAAGACCAACCTGCCCGTCTTCGCGGGCGACCTGCAGAGCTACAACCCCGTGTTCGGCACGACCAACAACCCGTGGGACACGACGCGCACACCGGGCGGCTCGTCGGGCGGCGCGGCGGCGGCGCTGGCGGCCGGACTGTGCGCGCTCGAGCTCGGCAGCGACATCGGAGGATCGATCCGAACGCCCTGCCACTGGAACGGGCTGTTCGGGCACAAGCCGACGCACGGAATCATTCCGCTTCGCGGGCACATCCCCGGACCGCCGGGAATGCTCTCCGAGATGGACCTCGGCGTCGCGGGACCGATGGCGCGCTCGGCCGAGGATCTCGATCTGTCGCTCGGCATCCTCGCCGGTCCGACCGACGAGCGCGCCGTGGCCTGGCAGTTCGCGCTGCCCAAGCCGCGGCACACGGACCTGCGCTCGTACCGCGTGGCGGCCTGGATCGACGACCGCGAGTTTCCCGTGGATACACAGGTCGGTGACAGCCTGCGCGCGGCCGTCGCGGCACTGCGCGCCGCGGGCGCTCGCGTCGACGAGACGGCGCGTCCGTTCGCGGACGCGCGCGAGGCCTTCGACGTGTACGAGCGCCTGCTCTGGGGCGCGATGATCGCCGGCATGCCCGAGCCGGTGTTCCAGGCGTTCCTCGCCCACGCGGAGGCCCATCCGGCCGACCCGAGCGCGTTCGGCCGGACAGCGCGCGCGGGCGTCCAGCGCCACCGCGACTGGGCGTACGCGACCGAAGCCGGCGCGCAGCTACGGGCGCGCTGCGCGGCGTTCTTCCGGGATTTCGACGTGCTGCTGCTGCCGGTGAATCCCGTGCCCGCCATCCCGCACGATCAAGCGGGCGAACTGACCACGCGCTCGATCCGCATCAACGGCGCCCGAGCGGACTACGTGGACATGCTGAAGTGGATCTCGCCCGCGACGCTCTGCTACCTGCCCGCCAGCGTCGCGCCGGTCGGACGCACGCGCGACGGGCTGCCGGTCGGCCTGCAGATCGTCGGTCCGTACCTCGAGGACCGAACCACGATCGACTTCGCGCGCCGCGTCGGCGAGATCTGCGGAGGGTTCGCTTCGCCGCCGGGCTACTGACGCGTTCGGCCGTGGAGCGCGAGCAGCGACGACCCGAAGGCGATCGCGCCGAAGCCGATCCGCAGCCACTGCCACGCCGCGTAGCTCGCGAGCTGCGCCGCGACGGCGTCGACGTTGGCGGCGGGATCGGCGAAGCCCGCGTTCGTGCGTTGGAAGAACAGGAAGTACGGCACGAGCACGGCGATCGCGAAGGCCGCAGCGATCGCCGCGAAGTGCCGGCTCGGCGACTTCGAGCGGACCGCCACGATCGCGGCGATGCTGGCGAGAATCGCGCTCCCGAGTTGG
>JANNLG010000164.1:0-7121 GCA_031396695.1 Deltaproteobacteria bacterium | reverse complement strand
TCTGACTCACGTGCGTGTAGATCTCGGTGGTGCCGATGTCGGCGTGGCCGAGCATCTCCTGCACGATGCGCAGGTCTGCGCCGCCTTCGAGCAGGTGCGTCGCGAACGAGTGGCGCAGCACGTGCGGCGTGAGCTTGTGCGCGACGCCCACCATCAGGCCGTAGACGCGCAGCCGGTACCAGACCGCCTGCCGGGTCATGCGCGCGCCGCGCGCCGTGACGAACACCTCGGCCACGTCGGCGTCGCGCACCCAGCGCGGCCGGACCTCCGCGAGGTAGCGCCCGATCGCTTCGACCGCGGGCTCGCCGACCAGCGCGAGCCGCTGGCGTCGGCCCTTGCCGAGCACCGTCAGGCTGCGCGAGGCGAGCTGCAGATCCGCGAGCCGCAAGCCGGTCGCTTCCGAGACGCGCAGGCCCGCGGCGTAGAGCAGCTCGAGCAGCGCGCGGTCGCGGAGACCGAGATCGCTCTCGTCGGGTGCGCGCACCAACGCGACGACTTCCTCGAGCGAGAGTACCTGCGGGATCTTGCGGCTCTGCTTGGGCCGATCGAGATCGGCGAGCGGGTCGTGCACGAGCACGCGCTCGGCGCGCAGCCAGGCGAGCAGGCGCGAGATGGCCGAGAGCGAGCGAGCGCGCGTCGAGCCGGCGAGCCCGCGCTTCGCGAGCCGCTCGACGTGCGCGCGCAGCGCGTTCGCATCGATGCTCGCGACCTCGACCTCGCCGAGCGTGGTCGCGAGCGAAGCGAGGTCGCGACCGTACGCCTCGATCGTCGCCTGCGACAGTCCGCGCTCGACCGCGAGATGCGCGAGGAACGCATCGATCGCGGCGTCGAGTCTCACGCCGGCGCCTGTTCGATCGCGGCCAGGATCGCCGCTTCGACGGCGTGCTGCCGGGCCGGGTCCGTGAGCTTCAGATCGTCGGCGTCGGTCACGTAGAAAGCGTCGGTCGCGCGGCTCGCGCGCGTCGACGCGCGCACCGCCACGATCGAGAGCGACTGCTCGGAGAGCGTGCGGGCGATGTCGTGCAGAAGGCCGGGTCGGTCCATCGCCTCGACGTCGATGATCGTGTAGAAGTCGGACTCGTCGTTCTCGACGCGCGCGCTCGGCGCCTGCACGCGCAGCGCGCGCGGTAGGGGCGCCCGCTGAGGCGGCGCGGGAATCGCCGAGGTGCCCTGCAAGACCGCAGTCAGGCGTTTCTCGATTCGCTCGCGCTCCAGTTCCTGCTCCGCCGGTCCACCTGCGATCGGATCGACGTGGAAGAGATCGAGCGCGATCCCGTCGCGCGTGGTGTAGGCGGACGCGGCGAGGATGTTGTGGCCGCAGCCCGACAGCACGCCGGCGACGGTCGCGAAGAGTCCCGCGCGATCGCGCGCGAGCACGACGATGCCCCACGATGGCGCGCTCGGCGCGGCGGCGCGGAACGGCTCGACGCACGCCGTCGCGCCCGATTCCAGGAAGCGCAGCGTTGCGCGCAGGTGGGCCGAGATCTCCTCGGCCTCGTTCTCGAGCAGGTAGCGGCGCGGCATCTGCTCGAGCAGGGCCTCGGCTTCCGGCTTCTCCACGCCGACCTGCGCGAGCATCTCGACCACGCGCGCCGACGTCCCGGTCGCCTGGCTCATGGCGCGATCGAGGAAGAACTGCGGCGCCGCCTCGGCTTCCTCACCCGCCTCGAGCCATTCGGCCGCGTTGCGGTACAGCGCCTCGAGCAGGCCCGCTTTCCAGGTCGTCCACGCGACCGGCGACACGCTGCGGATGTCGGCGACGGTGATCAGGTAGAGCAGGCGCAAATACAGCCGCGAGCCGCACAGCTTCGCGAGTCGCAGGATCAGCCGAGGATCGTTCACGTCGCGCTGCTCGGCCATCGCGCTCATGGTCAGGTGGTGCAGGACCAGGAACTGCACGATCTCGGTCTCTTCGGCGCCGATGCCCAGTCTTTGGGCGAGCTCCGGGATCAGCGTCGCGCCCTTGCCCGAGTGCCCGCCCCCGCGGCCCTTGCCGATGTCGTGCAGGATGCAGCCCAGATAGAGCCACACAGGATTGCGTACCTCGCGCATCAGCTCGGTCGCGAGCGGCAGCTCCTTGCGGTAGCGGCCGCGCTGGATGCGGCGCAGCTGCTCGACCAGGAACAGCGAGTGAACGTCCACGGTGTAGGTGTGGTACAGGTCCTGCTGCCACATCCCGACCAGGTGCGCGAACTCCGGAATGTAGGCGCCCAGCAGTCCCACCTCGTCCATGGTCGCCAGCGTCCGGTACACGCGCGTGGGCGAGGAGAGGATCTGGCGGAACACCGCTCTCGCCTCGGGGTCGGCGCGGAACGTGTCGTCGACCAGCGCGAGCTTCTGGCGCACGAGCCGCTGCGCGCGCGCCGAGAGCTCGACATCGTGGTGCTGCGCCACCGCGAAGGCCGAGAGCAGGCGCAGCGGCCGTTCGTCGACCAGCGACGCGGCGGGGATCTCGAGCCGTCCGTTGCTGATCGCGAAGCCCTCGGCGACCGGGCTCGGCATGTGACGTCCCGAGGTCAGCCGTGCGGCGCGAACCTGCCGAGAGTGGTCGATCACCCGCCGCGAGATGCGCTGGATCGCGCGCGCGTGCAGGTAGTACGTGCGCATCAAGCGCTCCACGCCGCGCACGGCCTTGCTCTCGCGGAAGCCGAGATACTCCGCGAGCTGCTCCTGCGCCTCGAAGTGCAGCCGGTCGTCCTTGCGCCCCTTGCGGTGCAGCTGATTGCGCACGCGCCACATGAAGTCGAGCGACTCGAGCAGCTGGTTCTGCTCTTCCTCGTCGATGAAGCCCTGCACGCGCAGCTGGTCCGTGCGGCGCACCTCCCAGATCGTGGCGCGCGCGATCCAGAGCGCGCTGTGGTAGTCGCGCAGGCCGCCGACGCTCTCCTTCAAGTTCGGCTGCAGCAGGTAGAGCGACTCGCCGAAGCTCTCGTGCCGCTTCGCCTGCTCGGCGAGCTTGCCGCGGATGAACTCGTCGCCGTGCTCGCGGATGTGCGCGCGCACATCGCGGTCGAGCTCGGCGAACAGCGCCGGATCGCCGATCAGGAAGCGGCTGTCGAGATACGAGGTCAGCGTCGAGAGATCCTCGCGGCCGACGCGCAGCGCGTCGCCGATCGTGCGTGTCGCAGCGCCGACGCTGAGCTTTGAATCCCACAGCCGCGTGGTGATCGTCTCGGTGATCGTCTCGATGTACGGGTTCTCTTTGCCCCGATACAGGAACAACAGGTCGATGTCGGAGGCGATCGAGAGTTCGCGTCGGCCGTAGCCGCCGACCGCCACCACCGCGAGCCGGAAGTTGAGCCGCGGGAACGCGTCGAAGTAGCGATCCTCGGCGAGCCGGAACAGCTTGCGGATCAGCCGATCGACCAGCTCCGCGTGCTCTTCGTTGACGCTGCGCGAGGGCGCGCCCGCGTCGTGCATCTCGAGCAGGTGCGCGCGCACCGCGTCGAGGTACGAGCGCACGAACGGATTCAGGTACTGCGACGAAGGCCCCGTGCCGCGCGGCGGCGCCGAGCCGAAGAAGTCGTCGCAGAGCGGCTGCACGGCGGGCGCCTAGCGCCTGGCGACGAGTCGTCGCGCTTGCTGGTCGCGGTAGGCGGAGACGCCGTCGGCGATGCCCTGCGCCGCGACGCGCGCGAAGCCCGAGCTGCGCAGCCGCTTGCCCTCGGCGGGGTTCGAGACGAAGCCCACCTCGACCAGGATCGCGGGCATGTCCGCCTGGAACAGCACCAGGAAAGGTCCGCGCTTCACGCCCAGGTTCACGGTGCCCGGGTAGCTTTTGCGCAGGCGCGAGACCAGCGAACTCTGGACCAGCTCCGCGTAGCGCGCGGCGTAGCGCTCGTTGTTGCCGAGCCGCAGCGACGCCAGGATTTTGTGCAGCTCGGAGAGCTGAGCGACGGTGGTGCCGTTCTCGCGCGCCGCGACGCGTGCGGTCTGGCGGTCGTAGCGCGTGTCGAGCAGATACGTCTCGACGCCGGCGAGCTTGCGGTTGCGCGCGGCGTTGGCGTGGACCGAGATGAACAAGTCGGCGTCGCGCC
Source organism: Deltaproteobacteria bacterium (assembly GCA_031396695.1). Lineage (GTDB taxonomy): Bacteria > Myxococcota_A > UBA9160 > SZUA-336 > SZUA-336 > VGRW01. The sequence continues at coordinate 3,084 of JANNLG010000164.1, read as the reverse complement.
GGTTGGCGATGTCGGTGCGCGCTTCGAGCGGCAGGAAGACGTCCGTCTTGCGCGTCATCACGACTTCGAAGCCGCGGCGCGTTAGCTCGCGGTCGAGCTCGCGCGAGATCGCGAGCACGATCGCCGCCTCGCGCGCCTTCTCCGCGCCGAGCGCACCCGGATCCTTTCCGCCGTGGCCCGCGTCGATCACGATCCGGCGCACGGCGCGCTGATCCCAGTCCTCGGAATCGGCCCCCGCCGCGACCTCCGGCAGGAATGGACGGACCGGCAGCTCGGCCACGATCCGGAACGGCGCGTCGAGCGTCGAGAACACCGGGCTCGGAGCGCCGGGCTCGAGCTCGAGCACCACGCGCGAGCGCCGCAGCGTGTTCTGTCCGCCGCGCACGAGCCGCAGCGCCGAATCGCCCGCGACCGCGCGCGCGGTCGCCACGTCGGGCTCGATCCAGACTTCGTCGATGTCGACGTACAGACGGCGCGGGCTCGCCAGCTCATCGACCGAGAAGGCGGCCTTGCGCGACAGCTCGATCACGACACGCGTGTGTGCCGCGGTCTTCTCGATCGCGATCGAACGCACGTCGCCCAGCCCTTCGGGCCGCACGCCCGCGCCGAGCAGCGAGACTCCGAGCAGCGCGACCGCGAGCGCGTGCAGCGGTCGGATCACGAGTCGTCCCCCGCCAGGCGCTTCAAACGATCCAGCGCGACCAGCGCTTCGAGCGGCGTCATGTGCTCGAGCTCGAGCGCCGCGAGCGCAGCGTGAATCGGATCCGGCTCGGGCGCGAACAGGCCGAGCTGAGCCGAATCGAAGGTTGCACCGGGCGTACGCGCCAGGCGCGGCACTCCGCGTTCATCGAATTCCCCCCCTTCGAGGTTGCGCAACACTTCTCGCGCACGTCGGATGACCTTGGGGGGGAGTCCGGCCGTACGCGCCACATCGATTCCGTAGCTGCGGCTTGCGGCTCCCGGCTCCATTCGGCGCAGGAAGAGGATCTCTCCGTCCTGCTCGGCGACCGTGAAGTGGTAGTTCCTGACCGCCGCTTTGGTTCGAGCCAAGTCCGCAAGCTCGTGGTAGTGGGTCGCGAACAAGACCCGCGCGCGCAACCCCGGGGCGTCGTGCAGGTGTTCCGCCACGGCCCAGGCGATCGAAAGTCCATCGAAAGTGGAGGTGCCGCGGCCGATCTCGTCCAGCAGGACGAGGCTCCGGCGGGTGCCCTCGCGCAGGATCGCCGCCGTCTCGCGCATCTCGACCATGAAGGTGCTCTCGCCGGTGGCGAGGGAGTCGGACGCCCCCACGCGCGTGAAGATCCGGTCGGCGATCCCGATCCGCGCCCGCTTCGCTGGCACGAACGAGCCCATCTGGGCGAGCAGCGCGATCAGCGCGACCTGACGCAGCAGGGTCGATTTGCCCGCCATGTTCGGCCCGGTCAGGATCAGGAAGCGCACGTCCTCGCCATCGAGCCGGACGTCGTTCGCGACGAAGTCGCGCGCGCGGCGTTCCACCACCGGGTGTCGGCCGGCCTCGATCTCGATCGCGAGCGTCTCGTCGAGCTCGGGCCGCACCCAGCTGCGCTCGCGCGCGACGGTGGCGAGAGACTGCGCGACGTCGAGCTCGGCGACTTCTCCGGCGCTTCGCCGCACTCGGTCCGATGACGCGCGCAGACGCGCGCGGAGGGCGTCGAGCACGCGCGCTTCGGCCGCGGCGGCGCGTTCGCGCGCGCGCAGGGTCACGCCCTCCCAGCGCTCGAGCTCATCGGTCGTGTAGCGCTCGCCGGCCACGGTGGTCTGCTTGCGCCGGTAGTCGGACGGCACCAAGGACAGGCGCGCCTTCGTGACCTCGATCGACCAGCCGAACACGCGGTTGTAGCGGACCTTCAGCGTCGGGATGCCCGTGCGCGCGCGCTCGCGCGTCTCGAGCTCGGCGAAGAACGACTCGCCCTCGAGCGACGCGCGGCGGATCTCGTCGAGCTCTTCGTCGACCCCGTCGCGCACGTAGCCGACGTGCGGCTCGCCGCGCGGCGCCTGCGGCGGGTCGTCTATCAGCGCGCGCTCGAGCTCGGCGCACACGTCGTGCAGCGGATCCGCGATCGGCGCGGCTTCCGCCACGCGCGCGACGCCGCGCAGACAGGCGCGAAGCTGCGCGAGCTCGCGGGGTCCACCGGTCGCGAGCGTGGCGCGCGAGAGCGCGCGCTCGACGTCGCCCACCGTGCGCAGCGCGGCGCGCAAGCCCTCGCGCACCGAGTCCGGTTCGAGCCACGCCTCGACCTTGTCCTGGCGCGCGCGGATCGCCTGCGGATCGAGCAACGGCTCACCGAGCCAGGTCGCGAGTCGGCGCCGGCCGAGTGGCGAGCGCGTCTCGTCGAGCGCTTCGACGAGCGTACCCTCGCGGCCGCCGTCGTGCGTATTCTCGAACAGCTCCAGGTGTCGCCGCGTCGCACGGTCGAGCGTGAGGAACTCCGACGCCCGGTAGCGGCGCAGCTCGCCGAGCTGGTCGAGCGAGGCGGGCTGGAGCTTGGCGACGGTCGCGAACAGCGCCGCGGCCGCGCGCGCGGAGGCGCTCGTCTCGTGCGCCTCGAGCCCGTGCGGCAAGCGTCCGACGCGCGTCGCGACCGCGCGCGGGTCGAAGTCGAAGTCCGGCGCGCGCCGCAGCGCGAATCGACTCGGCAGCTCCTTCTCGACCTCGCGCGCGACCAGCTCGCGCGGCGCGATCCGATCGAGCTCGGCCTCGAGGATCTCGCGCCGGTCGCTCTCGGTCGCCGCGAACTCGCCGGTCGAGAGGTCGAGATACGCAACGCCGTGTAGGCCCGCGTCCGAGATCACCGCCGCCAGGTAGTTCGCGCTCGCGCCCTCGAGCCGATCCGCGTTCGCGACCAGGCCCGGCGTCACGATCTCGACGATCTCGCGCCGCACCAGCCCCTTGGCCTGGCGCGGATCCTCGGTCTGCTCGGCGATCGCGACCGAGAGCCCGGCCGCGAGACACCGGCGCACGTAGCCCTCGAGCGCGTGGAACGGCACGCCGCACATCGGCACCGCCGACGCCGTGTCCTTCTCGCGCGAAGTCAGCACCAGGTCGAGCAAGGGCGCGGCCTG
>JANNLG010000143.1:0-1879 GCA_031396695.1 Deltaproteobacteria bacterium | reverse complement strand
AGCGGGCACGGGCGGTACTTCGAGTCGCCGAACTGGCGGTGCATGGTGTCGAGCACCTGCAGCAGCGTGTCGAGGCCGATCAGGTCGCACAGCTCGAGCGGGCCCATCGGGTGGTTCAGGCCGAGCTTGATCGAGCGGTCGATGTCTTCGGGCGTGCCGACGCCTTCCGCGAGCGCGAAGATCGCCTCGTTCACGAACGGCAGGAAGGTGCGGTTCACGAGGAACGCGATCGAATCCTTGACGCTCACCACTTCTTTGCCGAGCGCGCGGCCGAGCGCGAGCGCGCGCTCGAAGCTCGCGTCGTCGGTCTGCAGCGCGCGCACGACCTCGACCAGCCGCATGGCCGGCACCGGGTTGAAGAAGTGCATGCCGACCACGCGCGAGGCTTCGCGCGTGCGGCCGGCCAGCGCGGTGACCGAGATCGAGCTCGTGTTCGTGATCAGAAGACGTGGCGCGGCGCAGGCCGCGTCGAGCGCGGCGAACAGCGCCTCCTTCGCGGGCTGATCCTCGGTGATCGCTTCGATCACCGCGTCGCAGTCCGCGAGCGCGGCCACACCCACCGCCCACTCGATGCGGCCGAGCGTGACGGTGGCCTCGCCTGCATCGAGCTTGCCGCGCTCGACGAGCTTGCCGAGCTGCTTCTCGATGCCCGCGCGGGCGCGCGCGTTTTGCGCTTCGCTCTGGTCGCACGCGACCACGCGCAGGCCCGCCTGCGCGGTGACCTGCACGATGCCGCTGCCCATCAATCCGATGCCGACGACACCGACCTTCGCGATCGCCACGCGCGTCTCCGCGCTCAAGCGGCGCGCGCGAGGAGCGAACCCCACGCGAGCCCGCCGCCGAACACCGAGACGAGCAGCTGATCGCCGGACTCGAAGCGCTTCTCGGCCAACGACTCCGCGAGCACGGTCACCCAGCCCGCGGAGCTCGTGTTGCCGAAGCGGTCGATGTTGAACAGGTGCTTCGACGCCGGCACGCCCAGGTTCTTGCACAGCGCGTCGAGCATCGACAGGTTCGCCTGGTGGCCGATGAACCAGTCGATGTCGTCGATCGCGAGCTCTCGCTTCGCGAGGAACGCGCCGATCTCGCGCGGCATGTCGTTCACCACGAAGTCGAACACCTCGCGGCCCGACTGCTGGAAGCGGCCGAAGCGCGGCGCCACGCCGCTGAAGTGATCGTCAGCCGGCGCGCCCGCGGGCGCCGGGAACACGTCGCGAATCGTGCGCGCGGGCGTCGCGCCCGGCGCGGTGGCGTTGATCACGCACGCGCCGCGCCCGCCGATAGCCACGTCGACCAGCTCGAGCGACCCCGGCTCGTTCGACACGACCAGCGCCGACGCCGCGTCGCCGAACAGGATCGCCGAGGTGCGGTCGGTGTAGTCGGTCTGCATGGTGAACGGCTCGCCGTTCACGATCAGGATCCGGCGGTAGGTGCCGAGCTGCAGCAGCCCGCGCGCGACCTCGAGCGCATACACCACCGAGGAACAGGCGTTCTTGAGCTGGAACGCCGGCACGTGGAGGCCGAAGTGCTGCGACAGCATGTTGCCCGGGCCCGGGTACTGCAGGTCGTCCGTGCAGCTCGCCGACAGGATCAGATCGACCGAGCCCAGGTCGAAGCCGGTCGTCGCGACCAGCCGATCGACCGCGCGGCGCGCGATCTCGAACACCGGGAAGCTGCCGCGGTAGTCGCTCATCACGCGGCGTTCGGCGATTCCCACCCGGCCGCGAATCCACGCGTCGGTCGTGTCGAGGATCCCCTCGAGCACGCGGTTGTCGAGCACGGTCTCGGGCACGTAGTGGGTCACGTGGTGCAGGTACACACGGCGCGGCAGCATGGCGGTCCATCCACAGAAGAGTTCGACCGGGCCCTACCGTCCCGG
>JANNLG010000097.1:0-23898 GCA_031396695.1 Deltaproteobacteria bacterium | reverse complement strand
TTGCGTCCGATCCCCGGCATTGAGATGCTCGCGCGCATGACGGACGAGACCAGCGCGAGCTTCCAGGCCTACCTGGTGGAGCGCCACGATGGCGAGGTGTACGGGGAGTCGATTTTCGCGACGATGGCTGAGAGAGCCGAGGACACCGCGCTGCGTTACAAGATCCGCGTGCTCGAGGCGCTCGAGCGCGAGACCAAGCAGGTGATCGCGCGCGCGCTCGACGCGAAGGGCGTGCGCGTCGAAGAGAGTGCCGAGCGCTGGAAGCAGGGGGACGCGCTGGGCCGGACGCTCGCCCGCGTGCCCTGGGAGCTGTTCATGAAGGGCTTCCGGCCCGAGCTCGCGCGCTTCGTCGGCGAGTTCGAGCAGGCCGAGGCGACGGCGCCGCAGGCCGATCGCGCGCTGGCCCGTCACATCACGGATCACGAGCGAGCCCTGCTCGAGTTCGTCGATCGCGAGCTGGCCGGGCGAGCGAGTGACTCGGCCGATCCCGTGCTTGCGTTCCTCGTGAATCCGCCTCAGCGGAGCTGACGATCGAGAAACGCCGTCATCCGTATGAGCGCGTCGTGTTTGGCTGAGATGCGAGCCGCAAATTCGAGAAGGCGGGTTCGTCGGTCACCTCGCGCACGATCGAGGCCGCGAGCCACTCGGGCACGACGACTTCGCTGTCGGCGGTCGGCAGCTCGATCTCGGCCAGCACCAGCTCGCGGTCGAGGAACTCGTCGATCTCCCACACCAGAGCGCCGTCGGGCACACGGAAGCGCCGCTTGCGCAGCCGCGCGCCGGCGGTGAGCGGCCAGAGTCGCGCGAACTCCGGCTCGGGCAGCTCTTCCTCGAACTCCGCGCGCACGATGCCGGTGCCGAGCTTGACCGTGCGCGTGAAGCGCGCGCCGCGCGTACCCAGCGCGCGGCGCAGACGCTCGCGCACCACGCCGCCGGGCAGGTAGCCCTGCTCGAGCTCGGTCGACTCCGCGCCGCGCACGCGCTCGGGCAGATCGCGCAAAAGATACTTCCGCTCGATCTCGACGTGCGCGCCGTCCTGCTGGCGCAGCGCCGTCGAGATTTCGGCGAGGCGCGCGAAGAAGTCCGCGCTCTTCTCGCCGAGCCAATCCGCGGCGAGCCGCGCGAACAGCGCGTCCGCCTGCTCGAGCGAGCGCTGCAAGAGCTCGAGCAGCAAATTCTCGAGCGCGCGCGCGCGCAGGCGGCGCTCGGCGTGGAGGTCGCGCGCGCGAATCGAAGCGGCCAGCGCGTCCGCGTTCGCGATCGCGGCTTGCTCGAGCGTTGCCGTCAGGATCGAGTCGAGCATGTCGCGGTCGTGTCGGTCGCCGATCAGATCCTGCAGGTGCCGGAGCTCCTCGAGCAGGGCAGGGCCGTCGTCGGACAGCCTGCGCACCGGCTCGAGCAGGTAGCGCAGGCGCTTCGCCACGATGCGCGCTTCGTGCTCGGCCTCGATCTGCTCGGGTCCGGTCACGCGCGCGAGCGCGCTCTCGAGCTCGGCCGCGGTGGTCTGCAGCGCGCCGCTCGCGGCCGCGGCCAGGCTCGGCCCGCGCACATCGCCCTCTGTCGATACGCGCGCGCGGTAGGTCTCGAGCGAGATCCGCAGCTCGCGTTCGATTCGCGCGAACTCGCTGGCGACGCCGTCGCACTCGCCCGCGTGCTGCGCAGCGACGCGCGCAGCGAGCGAATCGACCAGCGGCTCGAGCAGCCGGCCGCGCGCGGGGCGAAGCTCGGCGCCTTCGATGCGCAGCCAGTGGAGGGCGACCTGCGCATCGCGCGTGCCGCCGGTCCACGACGCGAGCCGTCCCAGGCCCGAGAGTGCGTCGCACGTCGTGTCCGGATCGAGGAACGAATGGTAGGCGGAGAGCGTGCTGCGCAGACGGCGAAGCGCGACGCGCAGGTCGTGGATCGCCTCGGCGTCGCTCGGGTCGCGCACCCGCGCGCAAGCCGCGCGCGCCTCGTCGAGCTGCCGCAACGCCACCAGGCGCGCGCCCGCCTCGGCCGGCCTGCTCACGTCTGCGGGTTCGAGCTCCACCATCGCGTGTCGCTAGCGGAGCCTGCGGAGCTGGCTGGGTCGCAGCAGCCAGACGAGTCGCGCCTCGCCCGGAGCGATCCGACCGGGCAGCTCGATCAAACACGCGCCTCCCTTGCCGAGCTCGAGCCAGCTCTTCGAGAGACCCGAGACCAGCCAGGTCACGAGCGCCGACAGGCCAGGCTCGTGGCCGACGATCGCGACCGTCTCCGCGCCAGCCAGGCCGCGCAGCCAATCGGCGAGCGCTTCCCGCTTCGCGCCCGGTGCGAGCGCGTCGACGCGCTCGACGGAGATGCCGCCGAACTCTTCGGCGATCGCGTGGGCCGTCTCGTCGGCGCGGCGCAACCCGCTCGACGCGAGCACGTCGAGCTTTCCGACCAAGCCCGTCAGCGCGGACGCGGCGCGGCGCGCGCGCTTGCGCCCGTCGCCGGACAGCGGCCGCTCCGCGTCCTCTCGCGGTCCGCCCGCGGGTTCCCGCGGCTCTGCGAGATCGTGGCGGATCACGAGCAGTTCCATCGGCGCAGCCTCGGGTGAGTCGAGAGTATACTCGCGCACGTGGAGTACCGGGATTTCGGCCGCACGGGTGTGAAGGTGAGTCCGCTCTGCCTGGGCGCGATGATGTTCGGGCTCAAGACCCCCGAGCCGGAGTCGATCGTCATGATCGAGCGCGCGCTCGAGCGCGGCATCAACTTCATCGACACCGCGAACGTCTACGCGGGCGGCGAGAGCGAGCGCATCGTCGGCCGCGCACTCGCGACGGGCGGTCGGCGCGCGCGCACCGTGCTCGCGACCAAGGCGCATTTCCGCACCACGCCCGACGACCCGAATGCGATGGGCAACAGCCGGCGGCACATCATCGCGGAGTGCGAGAACTCGCTGCGCCGGCTGCAAACCGACTGGATCGACCTGTACCAGCTCCACCGCTCGCAGTCGTCCGTGCCGATCGACGAGACGCTGCGCGCGCTCGACGACCTGATCCGCGCCGGCAAGGTGCGCTACGCGGGCACCAGCATGTTCCCCGCCTGGCAGATCGTGGAGTCGCTCTGGGCCTCGCGCGAGCTGGGGCTACACCGGTTCGTTTCGGAGCAGCCGGCCTACAGCCTGCTCGACCGCACCATCGAACGCGAGCTCGTGCCCGCCGCACAGACCTTCGGCGTGGCGCTGATTCCGTGGTCGCCGCTCGCAGGCGGGCTCTTGACCGGCAAGTACGCGCGCGACTTCACACCCGGCGACGGGCGCTGGGCGAGCGGGCGCGACTTCACCGGCCGCCGCTCGAACGAGTCGATGCACCCCGTGATCGAGCGCGTGCGCGAGATCGCGCGCGAGAAGGGCTGCACGCCCGGTCAGCTCGCACTCGCCTGGTGCATGCATCAGCCGGGCGTGACCGCACCGATCTGCGGACCGCGCACGCTCGAGCAGCTCGACGACAATCTCGGCGCGCTGGCCGTGCACGTGAGCGACGCCGACCGCCTGCGGCTCGACGAGGTCGCGCCACCGCGCAGTGTCACCGTCACGTACTACGACAACGCGGCGGGCGCCGCGTTCGGCCCGCGCCTGCACCGCTGGTAGGCGTCGGGCGAATCGCGAGCCGCGCTCAGCCCGCGAGCGAGCGCAGCGCCAGGCCGGCGTGCAGCGCGATTCCGGCCACCATGCCCTCCTCGTTCAGGAGCATCCGGTTCGAATGGCAGGGCGCGGGCTGCGAGACGTCGTCGGGGCGCACGCCCAGGAAGAACATCGCCCCGGGAATACGCTCGAGCACGTAGGAGAAATCCTCGGCGCCCATCACCGGCTGCGGCATGGGGATGTAGGCATTCTCGCCGAGCACGTCGCGCAGCACTTCGCGCGCGAAGCCGACCGCGTCGGCGTCGTTTACCGTCACCGGGTAGCCCATGCCGATCGACAGGTTCGCCTTCACCTCGTGCGCGGCGGCCACGCCCTCGACCACGCGCCGCAGGCCGGCGTGGGCGCGCTCGCGCGCGCGCGCCGAGGTCGCGCGAATGGTGCCGAGCATCTGCACCGTTTCGGGAATCACGTTGCCGGTCGTGCCGCCAGCGATCTTGGTCACCGTGATGACCACCGGATCGAACGCGTCGATGCGGCGGGTCACGAGCGTCTGGATCGCGGTCACGATCTCGCACGCGACCGGCACCGGGTCGATCGTGTCGTGCGGCATGGACGCGTGACCGCCGCGTCCGGTCAGCTCGACGATGAAGCCGTCGGCCGAGGCGAGCAGCGCGCCGGCCTTCGACGCCACGCGCCCGACCGGAATGCGCGGATCGATGTGGATCGCGAACGCGCGCGAGATCGAGGCCGGATCGATCAAGCCCTCGTCGAGCATCACGCGCGCGCCCCCGAAGCCCTCTTCGCCGGGCTGGAACATGAACAGCACGTCGCCCGCGAGCGCGTCGCGGTGTCGATCGAGCAGGCGCACCGCGCCCGCCAGCATGGCGGTGTGGGCGTCGTGTCCGCAGGCGTGCATGGTGCCGGCGTTCTGCGAAGCGAAGGCGAGCCCGGTATCCTCGGGCATGGGCAGCGCGTCCATGTCCGCGCGCAGCAAGATCGACTTGCCCGGCCGCGCGCCGCGCAGGCGCGCGATCACGCCGCGGGTCTTGCGGCTGTGCGTGAGCTCGAGTTCGATGCCCGCGAGCGATTCGAGCACCGCTGCAGTGGTCTGCGGTAGATCCAAGCCGAGCTCGGGATGCGCGTGGATGCGGCGGCGCAGCGTCACCGCACGCGGCAGCTCCTCGCGGGCCTCGATCAAGAGCTTTTCGTTCGCGAGCGTCATCGGCATCTCCCTCTCGTCTTCGCGCGACCGGTGCTCATCCTACTGCACGGGCCGGCGATCGATGACCAGAACCTCGAACTTGCCGCTCGGTCCGATCCAGCCCGACGCGAACCAGGACACGAGGCTGACCACGCACGAGCCGAACAGGGCCGACCAGAAGCCCGCGATCGTGAACGCGTCGAGCATCGACGCGACCCCGGCGAGCACCGCCGCGTTCACGACCAACAGGAAGAATCCGAGCGTGAGCAGCGTGATCGGCAGCGTCAAGATCACGAGCAGGGGGCGCACGACCGCGTTCGCGAGCCCGAGCAGGAAGGCGGCCAACACGAGCGTGCCGAAACCGGTGATCTCGACGCCGGGCACGATCGCCTGCGCCACCCAGAGTCCGAGCATGCCGATCGCGAGCCGGATCAGGAAGCCCTTCATCGCGCGTTCCTCCTTCTGACGAACCACGGGTTAGTATCCGCGCCGGGAGGTCTCGATGCACGTTCTCTCGCTCGTCCCTCGTCCCGGAGTCATCGCGCTCGCGCTGGTCGCGGCTGCGGCGCTTGGCTGCGCGAGACAGTCGACCGACGCGCCGGTGCAGGCGCAAAGCACCGCCTCGTTGCCGATGCTCGAGTCGCTCGGTCGCCCCGTCGACTTCGAGCTGGACGTGCAGTCCGTGCTCGACAATCGCTGCGTGGTCTGCCACGCGTGCTACGACGCGCCCTGCCAGCTTCTGCTGTCGTCGCGCGAGGGAGCGCAGCGCGGGGCTGCCCAGGAGCCCGTGTACGACTCGGAGCGCTTGCGCGCGAAGCCGCCGACGCGGCTGGGGATCGACGCGCACGGAGTTTCCGCCTGGCGCGAGCGCGACTTCTTCTCGGTGCTGGACGCTGCCGACGAACCGGGCGTGGCGCGCGGCCGCGACGCGCTGCTCTTGCGCACGCTCGCGCTCGGCCGCGCGCATCCGTTCGCCGAGGGCAAGCGGCTGCCCGAGTCCGTCTCGCTCGACATCGACCGCAAACTCACCTGCGCGGCGGGCGACGAGTTCGAGGAGTACACACGCGATCATCCGCTTGGCGGCATGCCGTACGGCGTGGCGCCGCTCTCGCATGACGAGCTCGCGACGCTCACGTCGTGGGTGGTAGAGGGCGCGAAGGGGCCCGCGCCCGCGCCGGTGTTGCAGGTGAGCGAGGCCTCGGTTCGGGAATGGGAGTCGTTCCTGAACGGTGACTCGCTCAAGCAGCGCATCAGCAGCCGCTACCTGTACGAGCACTGGTTCGCGGCATCGCTGTACTTCGACGATCAGCCGGTCGGCCGGTTCTTCCGGATCGTGCGCTCGCGCAGCGCGCCGGGGCAACCGATCGACGAGATCGCGACCGTCCGCCCCTACGACGATCCCGGCCCGACGCTCTACTACCGGCTCGCGCCGATCGAGTCGAGCATCGTGCACAAGACGCACATGGTGTACGCGCTCGGACCGAAGCGCCTGGCACGCCTGAAGCAGCTCTTCATCGCGAGTGACTGGCAGCCGACGGAGCTGCCCTCCTACGACGTCGACGTCGCGTCAAACCCCTTCATCGCCTTCGCCGAGATTCCCCCGCGCAGCCGCTACCAGTACATGCTCGACGACGCCGAGTACTTCGTGACGACGTTCATCCGCGGTCCGGTCTGCCGGGGACAGGTCGCTGTCGACGTGATCCAAGACCAGTTTTTCGTCTCGTTCCTGGACCCGGATCGCGATCTGTCGGTGATCGACCCGACGTTTCTCGCGAAGACGAAGTCGCTGCTCAGCCTGCCTGCGGAGCACGCTGGCAACGTTCTGCCCGGCGACATCTTCCTCGGCTACGCGCGCGATCAGCACCGCTACCTCGACGCGCGCGAAGCCGCCTACGACGCGCTCGATCCGAAGCGCCGCGGTCCCGCGCTCGACTGGATCTGGGACGGCGACGGCCACAATACCAACGCGCTGCTCACGGTGTTCCGCAACTTCGACAACGCGACCGTCGTACGCGGCTTCGTAGGCGGCATGTCGAAGACCGCGTGGGTGATCGACTACCCGATCTTCGAGCGCCTCTACTACAACCTGGTCGCAGGCTTCAACGTGTTCGGCAACGTCTCGCACCAGGTCTCGACGCGGCTTTACATGGATCACCTGCGCATGCAGTCCGAGAACCTGTTCCTCGGCTTCCTGCCCGAGCCCGATCGAAAGCCGATCCGCGCCTCGTGGTACGTCGGCGCGACCCACCAGCTCGACTACTTCTTCGCGAACCAGATTCGCTCGCTCGGTCACGCGACGCAGGTGAAGTTCGGGCCAGGAGACGTGCAGGCGCAGCTGATCGAGCAGCTTCTCGCGCGCGACACCGACGTGGCCGGACCGCCCGACCGCTTGAATCGCTGCGCGAAGCCGCCGTGTCTGCGGGTGAACGCGACTCCCGCGGAGCGCCAGGCGGAGACGGCGCTGCAGCGGCTGGCGTCGGTGAAAGGCGCTTGGGTGGCGCCGCTGCCCGAGGTCTCGCTTGTGCGCGTGCGCGTCGACGACAGCGGCGAGCGCGATCTCGCCTACAGCCTGATTCACAACGACGCGCACGAGAACGTGGCCTTCATGTTCGGCGAGGACGAGCGCCGCATTCCGGGCGACGACACGGTGACGATCTTCCGCGGCCAGTTCGGCAGCTATCCGAACTTCTTCTTCTCGGTCGAGCTCGCGCGCATCGACGACTTCGTCGACGCGCTGCGCGCCGTCTCGACGCCCGCGCAGTTCGAGTCGTTCGTCGACACCTTCGGGGTGCGCCGCACCGATCGGCGCTTCTGGGCCACCTCCGACTGGCTGCGCGAGGACCTGCGCCGCGCGCAACCGATCCAGGCCGGGATCTATGATATCGGGCGCTACGGGAACTTCTGAGGGAGGATCGCGCATGACCAGACTCGAGGGAAAGGTCGCGATCGTGACCGGTGCGAGCCGCGGCATCGGCAAGCAGATCGCCAAGCTGTTCGCCGCCGAGGGCGCGCGCGTCGCCATCACCGCGCGCACCGTGGAAGAGGGCTCGCACCGGCTCGAGGGGTCGCTCCACGCGACGCTTGCCGAGATTGCCGACGCCGGCGGCGAGGCGATCGCGATCGCGGGCGACGTGTCGTCGTTCTCGGAGTGCGAGCGGATCGTGCGCAGTGCGCGAGAGACGCTCGGGCCGATCGACGTGCTCGTGAACAACGCGGCGCTCACGTACTTCATCCCGGTCGCCGAGTTCCCGCCCGAGAAGTGGCTGAAGTCGTTCGCGGTGAACGTGCACGGGCCGTTCTTCATGAGTCGCCTCGTGCTCGACGAGATGATCGCGCGCAAGTCGGGCGCGATCGTGAACATCTCGAGCGGCGCGGCGATCGGTCCCGGCCGCGGGCCGTACAAGAATGCGCCGCTGCGCGGGGGCACGCTGTACGGCGCCGAGAAGGCCGCCCTCGAGCGCTTCACGCAAGGGCTCGCCGCCGAGGTGTACCGCGACGGTGTCAGCGTCAGCTGCGTGAGCCCGTCACAGGTCGTGCCGACGCCCGGCGTGATGTTCCACAAGCTGCTCGAGCGGCCCGACGCGCCCAACGCGGAGCCGGTCGAGTTGATGGCGCGCGCGGCGCTGCTGCTCGCGACCGAGCCGCTCGAAAAGGTGAGCGGCCGCGTCACCTACAGCCAGCAGATCCTGCAGGAGTTCGCCTGGCTCGAGAAGGGCCGCGGCCTGGGTCTCGATGTGCGAGGATCGGGCTACTCGGAGATCTGAGCTCCGCGGGGGTGGGAACATGCAACGCATCATGGTGTTGGTCACGCTGGCCGGAATGCTGGTCGGCTGCGATCGCCTGATCGAGCGCCAGCTCGAGAAGAATCTGACGCGGGTCGACGCGTCGGTACTCACGTCGCCCGATCTGCAAGTCGTGATCTGCGGCAGCGGCTCGCCGCTGGCCGATCCGACGCGCGCGGCCGCCTGCACCGCGGTGATCGCGGGCGGCGAGTTCGTGGTCGTCGATCAAGGGCCCGGCTCGTGGGAGGTGCTCGATCAGGCGAACCTGCCGGTCGGCAAGCTCTCCGCGGTTCTGCTCACGCACTTCCACTCCGACCACATCGGCGGGCTGGGCGAGGCGATCACGCAGAGTTGGATCGCCGGCCGCGCGGCGCCGCTCCCCGTGTACGGACCCGAGGGCGTCGAGCGCGTGGTGGCGGGCTTCGCCGAAGCCTACGCCTCCGACGTCGACTACCGCGTCGCGCACCACGACGACGCGTTCATGCCGCGCGCGGCAGCGAGCGCCGAAGCGCGCGTGGTCGCGCTCGGCGACGCGCCCGACGCGTCGGCGACCGTGTTCGAGCGCAACGGCCTGAAGGTGACCATGTTCCGCGTCGACCACGATCCGGTGAAACCCGCGGTCGGCTACCGCTTCGATTTCGCCGGCCGCTCGGTCGTGATCTCGGGCGACTGTGCGAAGAGCGCGAGCATGGTCGTGCACGCGCAGGGCGCGGACGTGCTGATCCACGAAGCGCTCGAGCGAACCCTGATCGCGCGCGCGGTCGAGGCCTCGAAGCGGCTCGGACGCGACCGCCAGGCCAAGCTCGCGGGCGACATTCAGGACTACCACGCGAGTCCCGTCGAGGCGGCCGAGATCGCGCGCGAGGCGGGCGTGTCCGAGCTCGTCTTCACGCACCTGGTGCCGTCGCCGAACAACTTCCTCACGCGCCGCATCTTTCTCGCCGGAGTTGCGGACGTGTTCAAGGGCAAAGTCGTGATCGCGGAGGACGGGATGCGCATCGCGCTTCCGCCGCGCTGAGGGTCGAGCCGGGGGGCCACACGCAGCTCGCAGGGCGGTAGTTGCGCAAGTTTCCTGATAACCTTTCAACATGCGCCGGAACGCACTCCCCGTGGCGGCCGCCTTGGCCGCGACTCTGCTCGCAGCCTGTGGCCGCGGTGGCAACCAAGCTGATTTCAAGCCGCCGCCGCCCGTGGTCGAGGTGATCACCGTCGAGCCCGAAACGGTGCGCGACACGATCACGCTGGTCGGTCAGCTCGACTCCGAATCCTCCGTCGAGGTGCAGCCGGAGCTCGACGGCATCATCGAGTCGATCGACTTCACCGAGGGCCAGACGGTGAAGAAGGGCGACGTGCTGATCCGCTTGCGCAACGCCGAGCAGAACGCGCACGTGCGCGAGGCGCGTGCGCGCGCGAAGCTGGCCGAGGAGATCTTCCGGCGCATCACCGCGCTGGCGCAGCGCGAAGTCACCGCGCAGGCCGAGTACGACAAGGCCAGTGCGGAGCTCGAGGTCGCGCGTGCCGAGGTTCAGCTGCGCGAGGTCGAGCTCGAGAAGACGCGCGTGCGCGCGCCCTTCGACGGCGTGGTCGGCTCGCGGCGAGTGTCGCCGGGCGAGCGCGTGCGGCGCATGACGAAGCTCGTGCGCATCGACGCGGTTGATCGGCTGCAGCTCGTGTTCGCGGTGCCCGAGATCGGCGTTCCGTTCGTGCGCACCGGTATGCCGGTGAAGATCTCCGTGAAGCCGTTCCCCGAGATCCGCTTCGACGGCGAGGTGTTCTTCGTCTCGCCCACGCTCGACGCGGCCACCCGCCGCCTCACGCTGAAAGCCTGGGTGCCGAACCCCGGACGCAAGCTGCAGCCGGGCCTGTTCGCGAACCTCGAGGTCGAGCTCTCCATGCGCGAGCACGCGCTGGTCGTGCCGGACTCGGCGGTGTTGGTCGACCAGTCGGGCTCGTTCGTGTGGCGGGTCGACGCGGGCGGCAAGGCCATGCGCGCGCCGGTCGTAGTCGGCTTGCGCAAGGCCGCGCGCGTCGAGATCACGGGCGGTCTCGAGCCAGGAGATCGCATCGTCTCGGCCGGCACTCAGAAAGTGACCGAGGGCGCGGAGGTCACGATCGCGGTCGCGGCGCCGCCGGCGCCCAAAGCGGAGAGCACGCTATGAGACTGCCCGAGCTGTGCATCGAGCGGCCGGTGCTCACGACCGTGATGTCGCTCTCGATCGTGTTGGTCGGCGCGATCGCGCTGCAACGCCTGCCCAACCGCGAGCTGCCCGACGTCGATCCGCCGGTGGTCGCGGTCACGACCGTGTATCCGGGCGCAGCCCCCGAGGTGGTCGAGACCTCCGTCACGCAGGTGCTCGAGGACCAGCTGATCGGCATCGAGGGCATCAAGCACGTCACCTCGGTCTCGCGCGAGCAGGTGTCGTCGATCAGTGTCGAGTTCGAGCTGTACCGTGACGTCGACTCCGCCGCCGCCGACGTGCGCGATCGCGTCGCGCGCGCGCGCCGCGATCTGCCGCAGGACGTCGACGAGCCCGTGATCGCGAAGCAGAGCGCGGACGCGCGTCCGATCCAGTGGATCTCGCTCTCGGGCGGAGGGCTCTCGCAGATCGAGCTCTCGACGCTTGCCGACACGCGCATACGCGACCGGCTCGGCAAGCTGCCGGGCGTGGCCGCGGTCTGGCTCGCGGGTGAGCGGCGCTTCGCGATGCGGATCTGGATCGACAACACGCGCCTCACAGGCCAGGGACTCACGATCGCCGACGTCGCCGCCGCGCTGAAGCGCGAGAACGTCGACATCCCGTCCGGGCGCATCGAGGGCAGCGAGCGCGAGTTCACGGTGCGCACGCCTGGCGAGATGAAGACCGCCGAGGAGTACGACCAGCTGATCCTGGCCGAGACCGAATCCGGGCCCGTGCGGCTGCGCGACGTGGGTCGCGCGGAGATCGGCGCGGAGGATGAGCGCAAGCTCGTGCGCTTCAACGGCGTGGCCGCGGTGGCGCTCGGGATCGTGAAGCAGTCGAAGGCGAACACGCTCGACGTGGCCGCCGAGGTCCGGCGCGAGCTCTCGGAGCTCGCCGACGAGCTGCCCGACGGCGTCGCCACCGAGATCGCCTTCGATTCGTCGATCTTCGTCGAGCGCTCGATCGAGGACGTGACGCGCACGATCTTCGAGGCGATCGGGCTGGTCGTGATCGTGATCTACCTGTTCCTGCGCAGCGCGCGCGCGACGCTTCTGCCGGCGGTGGCGATCCCGGTTTCGATCGTGGGCACTTTCGCGGTGCTGTACGCGCTCGACTTCTCGATCAACACGCTCACGCTGATGGGCGTGACGCTCGCGATCGGGCTGGTCGTCGACGACGCGATCGTGGTGCTCGAGAACATCACGCGCTGGATCGAAGAGGGCACGCCGCGCATGGAAGCCGCGCGCCGCGGCATGAACGAGATCCTGTTCGCGGTGATCGCGGCGACCGTCTCGACGGTCGCGGTTTTCCTGCCCCTGGCCTTCCTGACCGACACCACCGGGCGCTTGTTCCGCGAGTTCGGCGTGACGGTCGCGGCCGCGGTCGCGATCTCGGGCTTCGTCGCGATCACGCTCACGCCGTCGCTCGGCGCGCGCGTGCTGCGCGCGCACGGCCCCGAGTCCGGCTTCAAGGCCTTCCTCGCGCGCAGCTTCGATCGCCTCGCCGACGCCTACGCCGCGACGCTGAAGCCGGTGCTCGCGCACCCGTTCCTGGTCGTCTTCGGCGGCGCGGCCTGGGTGGCGCTCGGCTTCGTGTTGCTCGCGATCATCCCGCGCGAGTTCGTGCCCGCATCGGATCGCGCGGTCGTGCTCTCGTTCGTGCGCGCCCCCGAGGGCAGCACGATCGACTACACCGCGCGCTACCAGGAGCAGATCGAGAAGATGGTGCTCGCCACGCCCGAGGTGGCGCGCAGCTTCTCGATCGTGTCGCTCGGCATGGGCGGGCCCGGCGTCGTGAACGAAGGGGTGCTGTTCACTTCGCTCAAGCTCTGGGAGGACCGCGAGCGCACGCAGCAGGAAGTCGTCGAGGAGTGGCGCGACCAGTTCGCCTCGATCACGGGTGTGCAGGCCTTCCCGGTGAATCCGGACGCGCTCGGTCAGAGCCTGCGCTCTTCGCCGGTCTCGCTGGTGGTGCAGGGACCGGACATCTTCGAGGTGGCGCGCTACGCGGACGAGATCGTGCGCCGCGCGCGCGACATCCCGGGCCTGGTGAACCTGCAATCCGATCTGCTGATCAACAAGCCGCAGCTCGAGGTCGCGATCGATCGCAACCGCGCGAGCGACCTCGGCGTGTCCGCGCGCGACATCGCGTCGACGCTGCAGACGCTGCTCGGCGGCCAGGAGCTCTCGACCTTCAAGCTCGGCGGCGAGACCTACAAGGTGATGGCGCAGCTCGAGCAGAGCGACCGCGCCGATCCGCGCGCGGTGCTGCGCGCCTACGTGCGCAACAACGCGGGCCGGCTGATGCCGCTCGCCTCGTTCGTCGACGTCCGCGAGTCGGTCGCGCCGCGCGGGCTGCCCCACTACGACCGCGTGCGCTCCGCCACCGTGAGCGGAAACCTCGCCGAGGGCGCGGCGCTCGGCACCGTGCTCGAGGACGTGCAAACCGTCGCGCAAGAGGTGCTGCCGGTCGGCAAGGGCTACAAGGCCGTGTTCTCGGGCGACTCCGAGCAGTTCTACGCCTCGGGGAACGCGCTCTTGTTCGCGTATCTGCTGGCGGTGGTCGCCGTGTACCTGGTGCTCGCGGCCCAGTTCGAGAGCTTCCTGCATCCGATCACGATCCTGGTCGCGGTGGCGCTCTCGTTCACGGGCGCACTCGTCACGCTGATGGCGGTGGGCTCGACGCTGAACCTGTTCAGCCAGATCGGGCTCGTCATGCTGGTCGGACTCGTGACCAAGAACTCGATCCTGATCGTCGAGTTCGCGAATCAACTCCGCGAGCGCGGCATGAACGCACGCGAGGCGGTCTTCGAGGCCTCGCGCATTCGCTTTCGACCGATCCTGATGACCGCGCTCGCGACCATGGCGGGCATCCTGCCGATCGCGATCGGCAGCGGCGCGGGCGGCGAGTCGCGCGCGCCGCTCGGCATCGCGGTGGTCGGCGGCGTCGGCTTCTCGACCGTGCTCACGTTCATCGTGGTGCCGGCGGTCTACCTGGTGTTCGCGAATCTGTCGGAGCGTCTCGGCCGGCGCGAAGCGGTGGGCGCGGCGATTCCGGTTCAGCCGGGTGCGACGACCTGAAGCACCGTGAAGGCGCCGATCAGCGCCAGGCACAGCCAATGGTCGCGGCAGATCGAGTGCGCGAGCGCGCTCTGCGTGGCGAGATCGTCGCCGCGCTGACCCAAGCGCACGGCATTCGGGACCACGCGCAGCATGGCCAGCGCGGCCGGCGCGGCGCACAGCGCGAACGCGACCAAGCGCAGCGCGAACGCACCGTCGCCGCCCGCGAGCCGATACCCGCTGCCGAGCACGGCGACGCCCATCGCGGCGGCGATCAGTCGGCTCATCGGCCGCGAATCGGTCGTCGCGCGCCGGTAGTAGCCGGCGATCGAAGCGAGCACGCGCTCCGGCAGCGGACCGCTCGCGCGCGCGTGCCGCAGCACTTGCACGTCGAAGATCAGGTCCATCCAGACGACCGCGACCAGAAAGCCCCCGCACGCGGCCAGCAACGCGGTCAAGGCGCGATTCTGGCAGGACCGCGGTGACGCGTCACCTTGTGCGCGCGCCGCCGCGCACGGAATTCTCGATGCCCCGGAAGCTCCAATTCGGAAGGGTACTCAGCGCGACGGCCGTGTGCGTGCTGCTGCTCGCCTGCGAGACGCGCGTCGAACCGCCGCCGTCCTCCGAGAGCGACGTCCTGCGCGCGCGCGTCGTGCAGATCCGCGACGACCCATCGTTCGCCGTGTTCGGCACACCGATTGCCGCCCGACAGCTGGTCTCGGACTTCTACGCGCGGCGCGGATTCGAGCTTGCGTGGACCGCGCCGGCCGCGCGCGACGACTTGCTGCTCGCGGTCTACGAGAGCGAAGCCGACGGTCTCGATCCCGAAGACTACTTGCTGAACGCGCTCCTGGCTGCGCGCAGGCAGGGCGAGGCAGCGGACGCGTCGCTCGAGGTTCTGGCCGACTACGACCTGCTCCAGACCGAGGCGCTGATCCGGCTGCTTTATCACCTGATCCTCGGCAAGGTCGATCCGAAGAGCCTCGACCCGAGCTGGAACTTCACGCGCAACGTCCGGGTCGACGACCCGACCGCGTTCGTGGAGGCGTTCATCGACTCGGGCGAGCTGTACGCGCGCATCGAGCGCGAGAAGCCGCAGCACGAGATGTACCGGAACCTGAAGGCCGAGCTCGCGCGCCATCGCGTGATCGCGGCCAGTGGCGGCTGGGCGGCGATTCCCGACGGCCCGACGTTGAAGCCCGGGACCCGCGATCCGCGCGTGCTCGATCTGCGCGCGCGCCTCGAGATCACCGCCGAGCTTCCCGGCGCTGCACCCCCCGACGCGCTCTCGTACGACGCTGCAGTCGCAGCCGCCGTCTCGGCGTACCAGGCGCGTCACGGGATCGATGCCGACGGTGCGCTCGGTCTCGCGACCCTCGCCGCGCTGAACGCGCCGGTCGAAACGCACATCGAATCGATCCGCGTGAACCTCGAGCGCGGTCGCTGGTTGCTTCGCGACCTCGATCCGACCTTCGTGGTCGTGAACGTGGCGGGTTTCGGCGTGTACTACCTGCGCGATGGCAAGGTGGTCTGGTCGGCGCGCGTAGTGGTGGGAATGCCGTATCGCGAGACGCCGGTCTTCCGCTCGACGATGACGTACCTGGTGCTGAACCCGACCTGGACCGTTCCGCCGTCGATCCTCGAGCTCGACATCCTGCCCGAACAGCGGCGCGATCGAGCGACGCTCGCAAGGAAGCGGCTCGAGGTGATCGATCGCGACGGGCGGCGGATCGACGAGTCGTCGATCGACTGGGCGAGCGCCACGCCGGAGAACTTCCCTTACCTGCTGCGCCAGAAGCCGGGACCCGACAACGTGCTCGGCCGCGTGAAGTTCATGTTCCCGAACCCGTACTCCGTGTATCTGCACGACACGCCGAGCAAGGGGTTGTTCGAGAAGAGCGAGCGCGCGTTCAGCTCCGGCTGCATCCGTGTCGAGAATCCGCTCGAGCTCGCGGAGCTGCTGCTCGAGGGGCAGGCGGGCTGGGATCGGGCCGCGATCGAGACCACGATCGCGACCGGAAAGTCGCTCACGGTAGGGCTCGAGCGGCCCGTTCCGGTGCTGGTCGCCTACTGGACCACCTGGGTCGATCGCTTCGGAGCGCTGCAGCACCGTCCCGACATCTACGGGCTGGACGCGAAGGTCGCGGCCGGACTCGATGCTCCGCTCAGCTTCCGCCCGTGAAGCTCGCGACGCCGCTCGCCGCGCGCGTCCATGACAGCTAGTCTGCGGAAAAGGGAGTCGCCGTGCGGAAGTTCGTCGCTCGCATGATTCTGGCTGTCACGGGTTGGAAGACGGAAGGGGAGCGGCCGCGCGAGCGACGCTACGTGCTGATCGCGGCACCCCACACGTCGAACTGGGATCTGGTGTACTTGCTGGCGCTCTCGGCGCTGTTCGACGTGCGCATCTCGTGGATGGGCAAGGACGGGATCTTCCGGCCACCGTTCGGCTGGCTGATGAAGCGGCTCGGCGGCATTCCGGTGGTGCGCGGCAAGAGCACGAACCTGGTCTTTCAAGCCTCGCAGCTGCTCGCGTCCTCGAGCGATCTCGCTCTGGTCGTGCCGGCCGAGGGCACGCGCGGCGCGGTCGAGCACTGGAAGTCCGGCTTCTACCACATCGCCCGGCGCGCCGACGTGCCGATCGTGCTCGGCTACCTCGACTACGCGCGCAAGCGCGGCGGCTTCGGCCCGTCGCTGCGTCCGACCGATGACGTGGGCAAGGACATGGACCAGATCCGCGAGTTCTATGCGGACAAGGTCGCCAAGTTTCCCGATCTGTTCGCCGAGCCGAGGCTGCGCGAAGAGGGCTGAGCCCGCGCGTCGCTCAGCGTCGGCCGCGCCGGCGCGAGCGGCTGCGCGATCCGCCGCCGCCTCCTCCACCACCACCGCCGCTTCGACGCCCGGACTGCGGAGCGCGCTGGGCGGGCGGGGCCACGCTCGGCACGCCCTGCGGGCCGTAGTCGAAGTCGGGCACCGTCACGCGCGGCAGGCGCTTGCCGATCGCGCGCTCGATGCGCGCGAGGTCGGCTTCCTCTTCGTGCGAGACGAAGGTGAACGCGTCGCCGGTCGCTTCGGCGCGCGCGGTGCGGCCGACGCGGTGGATGTAGTCCTCGGGCACCTTCGGCACGTCGAAGTTCACGACGTGGCCGAGCGCCTCGACGTCGATGCCGCGCGCCGCGATGTCGGTCGCGACCAGCACGCGGTGCTTGCCGCTCTTGAAGCCCGCCAGCGCGGCGGTGCGCTGCGACTGCGAGCGGTTGCCGTGAATGCGCTCGGCCTTGATGCGGCTCTTGATCAAGAACGCCGCCAGCCGATCGGCGCGGTGCTTCGTGCGCGTGAAGACGAGCGCGTCCTGGATCTCGCCGCTGTCGAGCAGGGTCACCAACAGCGGCGCCTTCTTCTCGCCACTGACGGGGTAGATCGCCTGCGTGATGCCGATCGCGGGCGCCGCTTTGCGCGCCAGGTTCACGGTCGCGGGGTCGTGCAGAAGCTCGCGCGTCAGGTCGGCGATCGGCCCGGGCATGGTGGCGCTGAAGAACAGCGTCTGCCGCTGCTTCGGGATGTGCCGGAGGATGCGCTGGATGTCGGGCAGGAAGCCCATGTCGAGCATCCGGTCGGCTTCGTCGAGCACCAGGAACTCGAGCCCACGCAGCTTTGCGTAGGGCGCGCGGAAGTGGTCGAGCAGGCGGCCGGGCGTGGCGACGATCACGGCCACGCCACTGCGGAAGGCGTGTTCTTGCGCTCCCATGCCGACCCCACCGTAAACGGCGGCGCCAGTGATCGGCGTGTGCACCGCGAGATCGTCGAGATCCTCGACGATCTGCGCGGCGAGCTCGCGCGTGGGCGTGAGCACCAGCGCATAGGTGGTGCCGCGCTTGCGCTCGATCAGTTGGTGCAGGATCGGCAGCAGGAACGCAGCGGTCTTGCCGCTGCCGGTGGTCGCGCAAGCGAGCACGTCGCGGCCCTCGAGCGCCGGCGGAATGGCTTCGTCCTGGATCGGTGTAGGCCGGGTGAATCCCAGCTCCTTGATTCCCTTGAGAAGGCTCGGGTGAAGCCCGAACGAGGTGAAAGGCACGTGAATGAACTCCTAGGAAAGGGGCGCACTCGGTCTACGAGGCGCGGGGTGAGGCCGGAACCTAGCCCACTTCGATCGCGCGGCCCATGCGGATGAAAGGAATCTTCACACCATCGGGCAGGAGCGTTTCCAGGCGCTCCAGCGGGGTGAAGCCGAACGCGCGGTAGAGCGGCTCGCCCGGCAGCGTCGCGGCGAGCTCGAGCGTGCGGAAGCCGCCTGCGCGCGCGGCGTCGACGCACGCCGCCATGATCGCCGACCCGACGCCGCGGCGCGCGAACGCGGGCCGCACGAAGAACGCACGGATGCGCGCGGGCTCGCGCACGGGGTCGACCAGCGGATCCGGTCCCACCTTGATCTGGTCGCCACCGAAAAGCGTATTGCGCCGGCTCCAGCCGCCGCAGCCGGCGAGCGCGCCGCCGTCGTGCGCGACGAAGTACGTGCCGTCGGCAATCAGCTGCGTGTCCACGCCGAACACGTGGCGGATCGCGCTCTCGATCTGTGCGGGCGTGTAGTAGCCGCGTGAGAGCGCGCGCACCGACTCGGGAATCAGCGTGCGCAGCTCCGGCAGATCGGCTTCGGTCGCCACGCGCACGGCGATCGACTTCGCGCCGACCGCCATCACGAAGCGGGCGCTGCGCGCGTCGTGAACAGCCAGTGCGCGAAGATCGCCGCGAACGCCAGGTCCGCGGAGCCGGCCAGCGCCGCGCGCACGGGCAGATGGCCCGCGAGCGCGTAGCCGATGAGCAGGAGCGAGAACGACGCCTTGCCGGCCGCGCCGATCGCGACGAAGTAGCGCTCTTGGAAGGTCGACACCGACAGGCGTAGGTACCCGAGGCCGAAGAACAGGATCCACAGGCTGAGCAGCCAGGCGTGAAGCGGGTGGCCGGCCTCGGGCAGCCCGGTGAGCGCGCGCAGTGCGACCGAAGGCGGCGCGATCAGCACGGTGCCGAACAGATTCAAGAGTCCCGTCGCGAAGAGCGAGCGCCGAAAGAACCGATCGCCGCTCGAGCTCGGAGCGCGCGGATTCACGCGGGCGCGTGACACACGGCTTCAACGTTGTTCCCGTCGGGATCGAGCACGAACGCGCCGTAGTAGGTCGGGTGGTACTGCGCGCGCACGCCGGGTCCGCCGTTGTCGCGTCCACCCGCGGCGATGGCCGCCTTGTAGAACGCGTCGACCGTCGCACGGTCGCGCGCCGCGAAGGCGATGTGCGTGGTCGCCACCGACGCACCCTGCGAGAGCCAGAAGTCGGGCCGGCCGTCGACGCCGAGTCCGACCGCGTCGCCGCCGAACTCCATCACGATTGCGTAGCCGAGCGGCGCGAGCGCGGCCGCGTAGAAGTGCTTGCTCTTCTCGTAGTTGGAGACCGCGACGCCGATGTGGTCGAGCATGGAGGAGCGCTCCTGGTTGTCGTCGGATCGATCATAGTCCAGCGCTCGCGCCGGAGGAAACGTCCGACCCAGCCCCGAAGACTCGGCGCGCTCTCGACCGAGCACAGCTCGGCGTAGTCCTAGATCAGCACCGCTACGTAGACGAGCTTGCACAGCACGTGCAGGCCCTGATCCACGTTGAACGACATGCGGCCCTCGCACTTCGTGTAGTCGATCGCGGCGTGCAGCGCCGTCTCGATCGCGCCGAGCTGCCAGAGGCCAGAGACCAGGAACACCGCGCCGCCGTGCGTGAACGCGTGCGCGCCCAGCCAGTAGTACCAGGGCGGGAAGCCCGAGCCGTGCGCCGACGCCAGCCACTTCTTCCGGTTCTTCGCGTTGCCCATGACTTCGCCCTGCAGGACGAAGTCGCACACCGCGTGGCCCACCAGGAATAGAAACAGCGCCTGCATCGACGGATAGGGTAGTGGGCTGTTTCACGGCTCTTGTGTGAAGTTCTTCACACAAGGGCCCCTGAATTTCAGGGCCAGGCGAGGGCTACGGCGAGGCTCGAGACCACGACGCAGAGCGGGCTGTAGAGCCAGGTGTCGCGGCGCGCAAACTCACCGTCGCGAACGCGTTTCGAGAAACCCACGTAGCGGAAATCGCCGATCGCACGCAGTCCGAAGGCCAGCGCGACGCCGCCGACTCCTGTTTGCGACAGCCAGGCGGGAAGGCCCGGCAGCAGCCAGCCCGCTCTCATGACGCAGAGCAGCACGGCCACGCTGAGGGCGAGTCCCATCGCGACGCAGGCGACCGGCCCCGGATCGAAGAGCGGCCGGCCGCCCTGGCTGGGTACGACACCGACGAGTGACGGCCCGCGCCCGGTCGCCCAGCCGAAGTGCAGTAGCGCGAGCGCGGAGAGGATGCCGATCAGCGCGAGCGCGGCGATCACGCGCCGCGCTTGCCGGGCAGGGGACCGAAGAACATCGCCTTGATCTCGGCGCGCCCGATCACGCGCACCAGCTCGTTCATCACGCAGTAGATCGCGATGAAGAAGGCGAGCAGCAGCTGGATCGCCCAGAAGTGCGACCAGTTCATCTCCGCGAGCATCGCCTCGTTCGCGGCCGCGAAGTCGGCCGACTTGCGCCAGAACTCGACCAGCCGCTCCAGGTAGTGCAGCACCAGCGCCACGGCGAAATACAGCATCGCCTTCCAGCCGACGTTCCAGATCAGCGGCTCGGTCGGGTAGCGATTGAAGAACGGCAAGAGCTCTGCGATCAGCACGGACTTGCCGAGCACGAGCGCCGCGATCGTGATGGTCGCCGAGGTCGGCAGCGTCATCGCGGTGTGGCGGTTCATCAGCGCCTGGACCACGGCAGCGAAGTGCAGCACCACGAAGAAGTAGACCGTGGGCGGAATCAGCTCGAGGAACTCGTGTTTCAGCTTGTCGGTGAACGTGCTCAATCCAGCCTCCCGCGGTTGCGGCGAGGCTACGGACTTCGATACCGGCGGTCCAGCGCCGCGATTCCGAGGTGCTCACCGAGCGCGCGCAGCGTGTCGGGGCAGAAGCAGTAGCAGCGGATGCGCACGATCCGGCCGTCGACTCCTCGAGCCGGTGCACCTCGTTGATGCCCTCGACGCCGCCGAGCGTGCGATAGCCGAGCGCCATCGGCTCGCCGTCGTACACGATCGTCTGCCAGTGCGGGTTCTCGCCGAGGCCGAGCGCCGGCATGACCATGTGCGCGTGCTGGAATAACGTCTTGTTGCGCTCGAAGCTCTCCGCCTCGGCGCCGCCCACCAGCTCGACCGTGAGGTCCGCGGAGCAGATCGCGCCCCCGACTCGGTTGCGCTCGCCCGCTCGCCTGCCGCGAACTCGCGCTCGAGCGTCCGCCGCCGCGTCCGATCGATCCACAGGTTCGTGGCCGTGCGGATCAGGTACCCGCGCGGGTTCTCGAGGTTCGCGTCGATCTTCCCGAGCAGGCTGAACACGCGCACGAGCGTGTCCTGCGCCAGGTCCTCGCCGTCCCATACGTTGCCCGTGAGCCGGCTGCAGTAGCGGTACAGACTCGGCCGCAGCGGCGCGAGCGAATCCAGGTAGCGCCGCCAGGGCGCGCGAACCTGGTCTTGCACCGAGAAGGGCGAATCGGCGGGGTCGGTCATGTCAGCTCCTCGTCGTGTCTCGACCATCCAGGAACGAACGAGCCGATCGAAAGGATACGTCAGCCGCCGGCCAGCCAGGCGAGCGCGGTCTCGCGGTCGTCGAACGCGCGGAAGCCCCGCCCGCGCCGCGCCTCGCCCACGAACTGCTCGAATCGCTCCCCGTGCTTCGAAACGTCCGAGAACACCACCGCGAGCTGCATCCGGTAGTTCACGAGCTTCTGCACGAACTCGCCCGCGAATCCGGAGCGCAGCTCGAAGAATGCGGGCGGCAGCTGCCGATCGTCGATCAACAGCCGCGTCGCGTCATGCTCGATGCAGGCCGAAACCAGCTCGAGCGCGTCGCCGGTCGAGCCGATCGGCTCGAGGCACTCGAGGATGCGAGTGCCGTTGCTAGCGAGGACAGCGGTCTTCATGTCCGCAGCTTCCGTGCACGTGATTCTGCGCGACTCACGCGCGAAGCAGGGGCCTACCCATGCAGCTTCGCGATCAGCTCATGCGAGCTCGACTTCGCGCCGAAGCCGAAGCTGAGCGTGACGCGGTCGACGGCGTCGCCGTAGCGGGCCGCAAGCTTCGGGACGACTTCGTCGGGCGTGCCGACGATCGCGAAGGCTTCGAGGATTTTGTCGTCGATCAGGCTGCCCATCTTGTCCCACTGGCCTTGCTTGCTGAGTGAGTTGAGCTCGGTCTGCAGTCCTCCCCAGCCGTGCAGCTCGAGCACGGGGCGATAGGCGGGCGTGGAGCCGTAGAAGGCGATCTGCTTGCACACGGCGGTGCGCTGATCCATCCAGGCTTTCTCGTTCGCGCCGGTGACCACGAAGGCCGGGAAGGCGAGCTGGAACTCGGAGCGCTTGCGGCCGGACTTCGCGAGCCCGCGCTCAAGCGAGGGCAGGGTGACTTCGCGCAGGTAGCGCTCGGTGGTGAAGGCGTGCGCGATCATGCCGTCGGCGGTCTCGCCCGCGACCTCGGTCATCAGCGGGCCGACGGCCGCGAGGAAGACCTTGGGCACGCCGTACTTGGTGTCGAGCGGCGTGAACATCGGCGTCATCAGCGTGTGCGTGTAGAACTCGCCGCGGAACTCGAGCTTCTTGCCTTCGTACCAACAGGCCCAGATCGCGCGCATGGCCAGGATCAGCTCGCGCATGCGCTTTGCTGGGTGCGACCAGGGCATGCTGAAGCGCTTGGTGATGTGCGGCTGGATCTGCGAGCCGAGCCCCAGGATGAAGCGGCCCTTCGAGTAGGCGTTCAGGTCGTGCGCGAGGTTGGCGAGGATCATCGGGCTGCGCGCGAATGCGACCGCGATCGAGGTCATCAGCTCGATGCGCGTGCTGTGCTCGGCGGCGAGCAGCAGCGGGAAGAACGGATCGTGCGAGGTCTCGGCGGTGATCGCGCCGTCGTAGCCAGCGGCCTCGAGTTCGGCAATGCGCTTCGGAACCTCGGCGAGACCGCCCATCAGACCTGCGTCGACCTTCATCGTTCGTCCTCCCTGTGACAGGAGGCGATTCTATCAGTCGGAGCGGGCGCCCTGCGGCTCGGTCCAGCGGCGCAACCGCTCGGCCATGATCCGCATGACCTGCAGCGCGAAGAAGGGCGTCTGCTGCACCATGTACTCGAAGCGCTTGGCGTCGACCGGCACGAGCTTACAGTCGCTGCGCGCGATCGCACTCGCGCTGCGCGCCGATCGGTCGATCAGCGCCATCTCGCCCACGATTCCGCCGGCGCCGGTCGTCTCGAGCACTTTTCCGCCCGCGACGATGTCGACCTCTCCCTCGACGACCGCGTACATGTACTCGCCGGGCTGGCCAGCCTCGAAGATCCTGGCGCCCGCCTTGAACGTGACGAAGTCCTTGGCGTGCTGGAACAGCTCGATCTTGGTCACGATCTCATGTTGGCAGACGCGTGCGACGCGGCGATGGGAGATCGGCGACGATTTCGTGAGCGGCCCGAGGCGGGCTCAGCCGATGCCGGGGTTCACGGGCGCGTCGCCGATCACGCCCGCGGCCGACAGCTCGGCGAGCTCGGACTCGGCGTGGCCGAGCAGCCCGCACAGGATCTCTCGGTTGTGCTCGCCGAATAGCGGCGCGTGCCGGCGCGGGACGGGTTGGGCCTCGACCAGGCGCCACGACGAGACGGGCTGCTTCCAGGCGGACATCTTCGGATGGGGGAGCTTCAGCCAGTAGCCGCGCGCTTCGAGGTGCGGGTCTTCGTGGATCGAGCACGCGTCCTGAACGCGCGAGGCGGCGACACCGACACCTTGGAGTGTCGTGGCGGCCGCGCTCGGGTCCTGCGCGCGAGTCCAGGACTCGACGCGGCGGTCGAGCTCGTCCTGGCGCGCGCGGCGCTCGGCGAGTGAGAGGTCGGCGAGCTCGGCCGCGCCGATCACGCGCGCGAGCGAGCGCCACTCCGAATCGGAGCGCGCGGAGATCGCGACCCACTGCTCCTCACCCGCGCACGCGTACACGCCCTGCGGCGCGATGCGCGCGTCGCG
>JANNLG010000051.1:0-8139 GCA_031396695.1 Deltaproteobacteria bacterium | reverse complement strand
TCAGCCTCGAGAGCTCACGCATCACCCTCTCTCCCCAACTCGAACGCGCGAATCAGGTTGTACACGTGGGACCGCGCCAGACCGAGCCGACGCGCGGCTTCGGCAATGTTCCAGTCGTTCTCGCGCAAGGTGCGCTCGAGGAGTTCGCGCTGGAACCAGCGGGTGGCCTCGCGGAAGTCGAGCTCGTGACCCGCGGTGTCGCTCGGGCGGACGGCGGTCGGGTACAGGTGGCGGGGCTCGATCGACTCACTGGCTTCGCCGGCGGCGCGGATGGCGGCGGCTTCGATCGCGTGCTCGAGCTCGCGCACGTTGCCCGGCCACTCGCCGACCTGGATCGCACGCAGGCCCGCAGGACCGAGGCGTAAGCTCGGGAGATTGTGTCGGCGACACGCGGAGTCGAGCAGGTGCGTGGCCAGGTCGGGCAGATCCTCGCGGCGCTCGACCAGGGCGGGCATGCGGATTGGCAGCACCTGCAGGCGATAGAACAGATCCTCGCGGAAGCGGCGCTCCTTCACGGCTTCGCGCAGGTCTTCGTTGGTGGCGGCGATCAGGCGGATGTTGGCCTGCGCTGGCTGAGGGCTGCCGAGCGGGTAGTACTGCTTCGACTGCAGCAGCTGAAGGAGTTTTGCCTGCGCCGCGTACGGGATTTCGCCGACCTCGTCGAGGAACAGCGTTCCGCCCTCGGCGGCGGCGACCTTGCCCGCCTGATTGCGGCGCGCTTCGGAGTGGCTGCCAGCCAGCGCGCCGAACAGCTCACTCTCGATCAGGGTCTCGGGAAGCGCCGCGCAGTTCAGCTCCACGAACGCTCCGGTCGCGCGGCGGCTGTTGGCGTGGATCGCGCGCGCGAGCAGGCTCTTTCCACTGCCCGAAGGTCCGGTCAGCAGAACACTCACGTCGAGCGGCGCGGCGAGCATGGCCTGCTCGAGCGCGCTCGCGATGGCCGAGCCGTGGCCGACGACCTCGTCGACGCGGTAGCGGCTGCGAATGGAACGGGTGGCGTCGACGGCGCGCTCGCTGCGCGCCCGCACGAGCAGGCGATCGACGAACGGCGCCAGGTGGCGGGCCATCGCCTCTGCGTGCTCGCGCGCTTCGTCGGTGAAGACGCCCGGGGCGGCGCGCCCCTGCAGGTAGACCACACCTCGCGACGCGTCGCCGCCGATCGGCGCGCAGATCACGGCTTCGATCTTGCGCACGCGCACGCTCTCGCGATTGCGGAAGCGCTCATCGAGCAGCGCCGAGTGCGTGAGGATCGTGCGTCCGCTCGCGATCGCTTCGGCAACGATTCCGCGCGAGACCGACGCGCGGATCTCGTCGACTTCCGCGGGCGTGCAGGCGTGCCCCATCCACCAGGTCGCGACGTTGTCATCGCTGCCTGGATCGCGCACTTCGAG
Source organism: Deltaproteobacteria bacterium (assembly GCA_031396695.1). Taxonomy (GTDB): domain Bacteria; phylum Myxococcota_A; class UBA9160; order SZUA-336; family SZUA-336; genus VGRW01. Next base: position 6,748 of record JANNLG010000051.1, on the reverse strand, counting down.
GTAGCCCTGCGAGGCGCCGGTCACGTCGACGATGAGCGCGAGCGCGCGCTCGAGCAACGGCTCGAGTTTCTCCTGGCGCCCGAGCCAGAGCAGCGCGCGATACAGATCGCGCTCTCGCTTCATCCGGCCAAGCTCGTCGGACCCGGGATCATTCATGCGAATTGCCCTCATACGGCGCCGCGGACGCCCAGCATACACGAGGGCTCGTCTGCCTCGACTCGGGACTCAGCCGCGTGACCGAGCGTCGCGAGCATCGCCGAGTGAGCGGTGGAAGTGCACGACGGACCAACGCGAGTCGACCGCCGAGGCCGCCAGCGCAACGAGAAGACCAGGTTCGCCTCGGGGATGCCCTTGAGTGAGACCCAGCGGCCTGCGTCGACGGGCGGCGCGTAGTCTGCGAGGCGCTGCACGATCGCGGCAGAAACGAGAATCTCGCCCGGTGCGGCCTCCTCGGCCACGCGCGCCGAGAGGATCACATTGCTGCCGAAGTAGCCGGATGCGACGCGCAACGCCTTTCCAGTGTGGACGCCGATGCGCGCGCTGACACGCCCGCCGACGGGCAGCTTCTGCAGGCCGAGCTGGATCTCGACCGCGCAGTCCACCGCCTGCTGCGGCTTGTCGAAGGCGAGCAGAACGCCGTCACCGCGCAGCTCGAGCTCCTGGCCCCCGAACGGAGCCGCGGCGCGCAACACAAGACTGTGGAAGTCGTGGATGACCAGATACGCGCCGCGGTCGCCGAGCCGCCGGGTGAGCTCCGTCGACCGCACCACGTCGCAGAACAGGAGACTGACCTCCACGTCCTCGGGCGCGCGATCACTCGCCTCGAGGTCATCGTGTCGTGAGCCGTCTCGGGTCGACATGCCTCTTGCGGAGAGCAAGCCGCGTGCCGAGCGCGGTGGCCGCGTGCGGCGGTCCCGGGACTCCGGAGTGTCCGCCCGTCAGGACGCGCCGGGCTTGCGCCTGACCACTCGGGTGGACACAGCTAGTCGGAGTGCCGGCGCAGGATCAGCTCGTACAGGATCAGTGCGACGGTCCAGCAGATCGCGGCGGCCCACAGATTGTGCGAGACGAAGTGAGCGCCCTGCACCACCCGGCCGAAGCCGAGGCCGAAGCCGTACAGGAAGCCGCCCGCGAGCCAGGCCGCCGCGAGTCGCGGACGCCGGCGGCGGAACACGAAGTAGAGCGACATGATCGCGAACCCGCCCGACGAGTGGCCGCCCGGCCAGCAATGCCCCGGTTCGACGCCATCGGGAACCGGATCGAACAGGCGGATGTACGGCTGGTCATCGCCGTAGAGCACCAAGTCGCGCGGACAATGGATGACGCTGTTGTGCTTGATCTGAGCCACGAGCACGGGCGCTGCCGCGAGACACAAGGCTGCGTAGAGGAAGCCGCGCCGCCAGACGCGCAGCGCTGGCCAGCGGTACGAAGCGAGCACGCTACCGACCAGCGCCGCAGCGAGCGCGATGATCGACAGCCTGCCGAAATCGTGGATCACCGTCTCGAACAGGTAGTGGATGCGATAGGGGAAGGTCTTCGCCGCCGAGTCGTAGAAGATGTTCTCGATCCGGACGTCGAGAGTCGTGGTCTCGAACGCGCCCAACACCACGAGCGCGAGCAGCGCCGGCAGGGCCGCGTGCAGCACATAGAAGCGCAAAGCGCTCTCCTGCGTCGCCTTCGCTGCCACGCTCAAGGTCTGGCTAGTGCCCCGACTGCGCGAAGGCCGCGCTCGCGGATTGGTAGTACGCGATCGCCTCCGCAACGCCATCGCCCGCAGCGCGCCGCATGACCGGCGTCTGCTCGCCGTCGGGCTCGATCCGATACACGTCGACGCGCCGCACCGGCGAGAGCACCGTCAGCATCCCGTCCTTCAGGTAGCCGAGCCGCTGATACGTGCCGAGCAGCGCGCGCTCGGAGCCGGGCTCTTGCGTGAGGATGTCGCGGCCGAAGAAGCGGCTCCGGTACGAGACACCGAGCAGCTCGAGCAGCGTGGGCGCGAGATCCATCTGGCTCGCCAGCCGTTCGACGCGCGCGGGCGCGATCCGCGCGGGTGCGAATACGATCATCGGGATGTGGTACTGGTCGACCGGAATGTCGAGCTCGCCGGCGCTGCTCGCGCAGTGGTCGGCGACGATCACGAAGATGGTGTCGTCGAAGAAGGCCTCTTTGCTCGCTTCGTCGATGAACTTCCCGATCGCCCAATCGGTGTACTTCACGGCACCGTCGCGTCCGTCGCCGGAGGGAATGTCGATCCGCCCGTCCGGATACGTGAACGGCCGGTGATTCGAGGTGGTGAGCACGAGCGAGAGAAAGCGCTCGCCCGCAGCGTGCGAGCGACGCGCTTCGCGCAGCACGCGCCGGAACACGAACTCGTCCGCGACGCCCCACGCGTTCGCGAAGCCCGCCTCGTCGCCCGACAGGACCGCGCGATCGATCACGTCGAAGCCGTTGCCGGCGAAGAACGGTCCCATGTTGTCGAAGTAGGAGTAGCCGCCGTAGAAGAAGCGCGTCCGGTAGCCACGCTCGCGGAGCACCGAACCGAGCGAGGGCAGGTTCGCGTTGTGCGGCCGCTTCACGATCGAGTAGCCCGGCGTCGGCGGAACCGACAGCGTGACCGCCTCGAGCCCGCGCACGGTGCGCGTGCCGGTCGCGCGCAGATTCGTGAACAAGAGCCCGTGCTGCGCCAGGCGATCGAGGTTCGGCGTCAGGCCGGCGTCGTTTCCAAACGCGCCGAGGAACTTGGCGGACAGACTCTCCACCACGATCAGCACCACGTTCGAGCCGAGCTCGGGATGCGCGGCGACGATCTCGCGCGTCAGCCCGACGGGGTCGTCGCTGGCGAACGCGGACGCCGGCTCGGACAGCAGCGACCGCAGTTTGAGCGAGACCTCGGCGGGATCCTCGGTCGCGTAGAACGGTGTGTAGTCGAGCTCGTTGTTGCGGAAGGCCGAGAACAGGTTGTACAAGCCGTTCGCCGCCAGCTCGTTCGCGAAGCGATTCTCGTCGACGCGCGGGGGCCGCTCCGGGGTGAGCGAGAAGCAGGCGAGCGCGGCGGTGCTCGCGAGCAAGGCGGCCACCCCGCGCGTCTTCCAGTTGGCGCTCGGCTGCGCCCAATCCTCGATCGAACGCCGCACGAAGAGCGCCCAGATCGCGAGCGAGAGCAGCGCCACGAGCGCCGCGACCGGCAGCACGGGGTACGACTCGAAGATGTTGCCGAGCACCTCACGCGTGTACACCAGGTAGTCGACGGCGATGAAGTTGAAGCGCGCGGAGAACTCGCCCCAGAACACCCACTCGGCGGCCGCCGCGAAGCAGAATACGAACAGGCCCGCAATGGCCACGCAGTGAATCGCGACGCGCGCGACACGCGTGCGCCACAGCCGCTCCGGCGCGAGCGCGCACAGCCACACGAACGGCAGCGACGCGTAGAGCGCGACCATCAGGTCGAAGCCGAGCCCGGCTGCGAACACGCGCGCCAGCTGCGGAAGGTCGAGAGACGCGTCGCCGAGCGCACGCACGCTCAGCGCCGCGCGCGTCAGGGCGAAGACGGCGAGCAGCGTCAGGGTGAACGAGACGATCGGCTTGAAGCGCGAGGCCACGGCCGAGAAGGAGAGCGTTCACCGGCTTGGACGGCGATGAAGCGCTCATGAGAAACCGCTAACGCACGTCGCCCCCCTCGGGGAACGGCAACGACAGCGTGAACAAGGCCCCGCCCGGCGAAGAGGCGGTCACGTCACCTCCGTGCGCGCGGGCGATCGCGCGCGCGATCGGCAGACCGAGGCCCGTGCCGCGCGACTGATCCTCGGCGGTCGAGTAGAAACGCTCGAACACGCGCTCGAGGTTCTCGCGCGCGATTCCGCAGCCGGAATCCGCCACGCGCACGCAGGCCTGGCCGTTCTCGCCGCGGACTTCCACGTCGACGGCCCCGCCGCGGGGCGTGTGCCGGAGCGCGTTGTCGACCAGGTTCGCAATCGCCTGGCGGACCTGCGCCGGGTCGGCATTCACGAAGGCGGCGTCTCCGCGCAGCTGGAGCACGACGCCGCGCTCGTCCGCGATCACGCGCTGATGATCGACCAGCCCGCGAGCGAGCGCGAGCACGTCGACGCGCTCGCGCTTGCTCAAGTCGGGCGTTCTGCTCTCGAGCTTCTCGAGCAGGAGCAGCTGATTCACGAGCCGGATCAGCTCGTCGACTTGCGCGAGCGAGGACTCGAGCACGTCGACGTGCGCTTCGTCCGCGCGCCCGATCTGCAGCTCTAGGTTGCCGCGGATCGCGGTCAGCGGCGTGCGCAGCCCGTGCGCGACGTCGGCGGTGACTCGGCGAACGTGCAACATCTCCGCGCGGATGCGCTGGAACAGGTCGTTCAGCACCTCCGCGAGGCGATCGACCTCGTCGCCGGAGCCCGTGCGCGGCAGGCTTCCGTCGGGCAGCGCGCCCAGGCTGCGCGCGCGCGCGACGATCTCGGCGATCGGTCGCAGCGCGCGCGCTGCGACCCACCAGGCAGCGAGCGCGCCCAGCACCGCGATCAACAGCAGCGAAGCCGCCAGCGTTCCCCGCAGATTCCAGTACCAGCGCTGCACCTGCTCCATGCTCAGGGCGACGCACAGCGTGCGCGAATCGACGCGGCGCTCGGCGACACGGATGTGTTTCGCGCCGCTTCGACTGCGCGGGTGCGGCAGCTCGAAGTAGCGGAGTCTTTCGCCCTTCACGAGCGCGTCGGGAACTTCCTGGCGGCAGCCGGGAACGCCCTCGCTGCGCGCGACGACCTCGCCGTTCGCGTCGAACACCTCGATGAAGAGCTCCTGATCTTCCCGGCTGGCCGACGTCGCGCTGTCGATCCACTCCTGGAGCCGACCCGAGTCCGCGGCGACGCGCACCTCTTCGAGCTCTTCGTCGAGCTTGTCGTCGATCTCCTCCCGGAAGTTGCGCTCGAAGCGGTTCAGTACGTAGACGTTCTGCGCGGCGACCAGCCCCACGACGACCAGGAACACGCCCACGACCACGCGCATGCGGATGCTGGTTCTCACGACGGGGCCTCGAGCACGTAACCGATGCCGCGCCGCGTGTGGATCAACTTGGTCTCGAATGGCTCGTCGATCTTCTGGCGCAGGTAGCGGATGTACACGTCGATCACGTTGGAGAAGCTGTCGAAGTTCATGTCCCAGACGTGCTCCGAGATCATGGTGCGCGTGACGACCTCGCCCGCGTGCCGTGCGAGATACTCGAGCAGCGCGAACTCCTTCGCGGTCAGCTCGAGCTTGCGCCCCGCGCGCTCGGCGCGGCGCGCGACCAGATCGACCTTCAGGTCGCCCACCTCGAGCAGGCTCGGCCGCGAAGTGCCGCGCCGCAGCAACGCGCGCAGCCGCGCGAGGAGCTCGGCAAAGGCGAACGGCTTGGGCAAGTAGTCGTCCGCGCCCGCGTCGAGCCCGCGCACGCGATCGTCGACCTCGTCGCGCGCGGTCAGCACCAGCACGGGCGCGGCGCGGCCGGCCGCACGCAGCTCGCGCAGCAGCGACAGACCGTCCTTCTTCGGCAGCATCAGGTCGAGCACGATCGCGTCGTAGGGGTGGATCAGTGCGAGATCGAGACCGGACTGACCGTCTGCGGCCACGTCGACCGCGAAGCCGGCTTCGGCGAGTCCGCGCTCGAGAAAGCTGCGCACGCGGCGTTCGTCTTCGACCACGAGGATGCGCACGCGCGCGAGCTTAGCCGAAAGGACGCCGTGTGCCGCGAGCGGTGGAGCTATGATCGCGCTCATGGTCGACCGTCCGAGCTGCGTCGTCGCGGTCGGGGAGCTCGTCGCCGAGAAGCGGCCGCGCTGGACCCATGGGGAAGGCGTCGGCTCCCTGCTGCGCGACCTGCGCACGCCGACTGGCCTGACACGGATGGGCGTCAACCTGCGCGAGATCCGGCCGGGTTTCTTCGGTACGAATCGCCACTGGCACGCCGTCGAAGAGGAATGGGTCTACGTGCTCGCCGGAAGCGGCGAGGTGAGGATCGGCCCGCTGCGCCTGCCGGTACGCGCCGGCGGCTTCGTCGGTTTTCCGCCCGGTCCGCGGCCACATCACTTCCTCGCGCGGGGAAACGAGCCGCTGCTTCTGCTCGAGGGCGGCGAGCGACGGCCCGAGGACTACGGCTACTACCCCGACGCGCGGCGGCGCTTCGGTGGCGGGAAGATCGTCGACTGCGACGACGCGCTCCCACCCGAGGAAGGCGATCCGAATCAGTGTCGCCACATCGACGACGTGGCGATTCGCTCGTTCCAGCACGAGCTCGATCCGCGCGCGCGCCGGACGATGCGGCGGCTCGAATCGGGGACGGGCCTCGAGCGGCAGGTCGTGGTCTGGTCGCGCGTCGCGGCCGGCGACCACTCGACCGCGCGCCACAGCCACGATCGCAGCGACGAATGGATCTACGTCCTCGAGGGCCGCGCGCTCGCGCGCGTCGGTGACGCTCGGTTCGAAGTCGGACCGGGCGACTTCATCGCGCATCCGGCGGGCGGACCCGCGCACCGGATCGAGGTTCAAGAGACGCTCGTCTACCTGATGGGCGGCCAGCGCGATGCGGACGACGTGGTGCGCTATCCCGATGCGGGCGTGCGGCGCGTGCGCGGCGTGCTCGAGCCCGCGCCCGTCGACGAGAGCGCCGGCGCCTGCTAGCGCAGCATGCCGACCGAGCGCGCGGACGGCCGGACCGCGAGCAGCGCGAGCCCGCCGATCAGCTCGACGGCGAAGATCGGCCAGATGCGTT
>JANNLG010000045.1:0-1536 GCA_031396695.1 Deltaproteobacteria bacterium | reverse complement strand
CCGAGCAGGCGCTGCTCGGGCGCGAGAACGATCTGCGCGCGCGCACGGCCGTGTTCGCGCGCTACAACGTGGCGGGAGCGCTGTTGTTCGCGCTCGGCTCGCTCGCGACCGGGTTGCCGGAGCTCGCGGTGTCGCAGCTCGGTGTCGAGCTCGGCGCCGCGCTGCGCCTGATGTTCGTCGCCTATGCGCTGGCCGGCCTCGTGGGGGTCGCGCTGTATCGCGGCCTGGGCCCGGGCGCCGACGCGGCACCCGCCGCGAACGGCCGCGCGCCGCTCGCCCGCTCGCGCGGGGTCGTGCTGCGTCTCACGGCGCTGTTCAGCCTCGACTCGTTCGGCGGCGGCTTCGCGGTGCAGACGCTGGTCGCGCTGTGGCTGTTCCGGCGCTTCGGCCTGACCCTCGCGCAGGCGGGCGCGTTCTTCTCGCTGGCGGCGCTGCTCTCGGCGCTGTCGCAGCTCGTCTCGCCGCGGCTCGCCGCGCGCATTGGCCTGATCGAGACGATGGTGTTCACGCACGTGCCCGCGAACCTGCTCCTGATCGCGGCCGCGTTCATGCCCACGGCGGAGCTCGCGCTCGGCTGCTTGCTCGGCCGCGCCGCGCTCTCGCAGATGGACGTGCCCGCGCGCCAGTCGTACGTGATGGCCGTGGTTCCGCCCGAGGAGCGCGCCGCCGCCTCGAGCGTCACCAACGTGCCGCGCAGCCTCGCGTCGGCCATCAGTCCGCTGTTCGCCGGCGCGCTGCTCGAGCTCTCGCCGATCGGCTGGCCCCTGGTCGTCGCCGGTGTGCTCAAGCTCGTCTACGACGGGCTGCTGCTCTGGCAGTTCCGCGCGCACCCCCCTCGCGCGCCCGCGTGATAGGTTGCGACCATGGCCATCAAGACCACCAAGGACTCGATCGACCTCGGCATCGTCACAAGCAACGGACCGGCGATGTTCGCGTTCTACCGCGACGTGCTCGGGCTCGAGCACACCGGCGACATGCCCATGCCCGTGACGGTCGGCGGCACCATGCACCGCTTCGCCTGCGGCACGACGGTGGTGAAGATCGTCGTGCCCGCGAAGCCCTCCGCGAACCGGCCCGCGCCGGGCGGGCTCGCGGGCGGCACGGGCTACCGCTACTGGACGGTCAGCGTCGCGAACCTGGACGAGATCGTCGCGATCGCGAAGGCGGCCGGCGCCAAGGTGCCGATCTCGCGCACCACCGTGCGGCCGGGTGTCGACATCGCCATGATCGAAGACCCGGACGGAAACTGGGTCGAGCTGCTCGAGACACGCGCGGGCTGATGCGGCGCGCGGCTCAGCGCAGCTGCGGGTCCGATGTCTCGGAGAGCACGATCTCGGGATGGCGCGAGAGCGCGCGCTCGACGTGCCAGGCGCTTTCCGCGAGCAACACCGTCTTGCGGTCGCGGTCCTCGACGAGCTTGAGCGTGCCCGAGTAGCGCAGCACGTCGGGATCGAACGCGCCGTGCACCCAGCGCGCGATCTTGAACGGCAGCGTCGCGAGCCGCAGCTCTACACCGTATTCGGACGCGAGCCGCGC
>JANNLG010000026.1:0-2610 GCA_031396695.1 Deltaproteobacteria bacterium | reverse complement strand
GCTGGTCACGGTCGAGCACATGGGCAACTTCGACATGTTCATCACCGTGAAGGGCGGCGGCGACACGGGTCAGGCCGGCGCCATCCGCCACGGCATCGCGCGCGCACTGCAGAAGTACGACCCGACGCTCCGCCCGGCGCTCAAGCGCGCGGGCCTGCTTACGCGCGACGCGCGCGAGAAGGAGCGCAAGAAGTACGGCCAGAAGGGCGCCCGCGCCCGCTTCCAGTACTCGAAGCGCTAGATCGTGGGCGCGGAGCACGGGTAGGGTGCCCGTGCGATCACCGGTACGCATTACCGCGATCATCCCGGCGCGCTACGCATCGACCCGCTTCCCCGGCAAGCCGCTGTTCAAGCTGGCCGGCAAGGCGATGATCCTGCACGTGGCCGAGCGCGTGGCCGCCGCGCGCGACGCCGGTGTGGTCGACCGCTTCCTGGTCGCGACCGACGATCGCCGCATCGCCGACGTGGTGAAAGCGGCGGGCTTCGAGGTGGTGCTGACCTCGCCCGATCACCCCACCGGCACGGACCGGCTGGCCGAGGTCGCCGCGGGTCTTCGGGACGAGATCGTCTGCAACGTGCAGGGCGACGAGCCGCTGGTCGAGGTCGAGACGATCGCCGCGCTGGTCGCGCCGCTGGTCGCCGACCCGAGCCTGATGATGGGCACGCTGAAGACGCCGCTCGACCGACCCGAGGACCTCTTCGATCCGAACCGCGGCAAGGTCGTGGTCGACGAGCGCGACCGCGCGCTCACCTTCACGCGCCTGCCGATCATCGCCGACGTGCCCCGCGACCAGCCGTACTGGAACCGCGCGCTCGTCGAGGCTGAGCACGCCCGGCGCGGCCTGGTGGTGTGGAGCGACATCGGCGTATACGCCTACCGGCGCGAGTTCCTGCTGCGCTACGCGCGCCTGTCGCGCACCGAGTTCGAGCAGAAGGAGCGGCTCGAGCAGCTCCGCGCGCTCGAGCACGGCTTCGAAATCGCGGTTCCCACCGTCGCCCACCGCGCGCTCGAGGTCGACACGCCCGAGGACGTCGCGCGCGTGGAGGCGGCGCTGCGCGCGGGCGCCTGAGCGCGTCCGTTACGCCCAGCGCGTGCCGAACACCGGCCGCTCCTCCTCGATCAGCGCCTTGAACGACGGCCGCGCGTGCATGCGCTCGACGAACGCCGCGAGCTTCGGGAAGCGCGCGCGATCGGGCGGGAAGCCCGCATGGCGCAGGTTCACGAAGGTGGAGGCGACTGCGAGGTCCGCGATCGAGAGCTGGTTTGCGACGAAGAACTCGCGTTCGCCGAGCTCGCCTTCGAGGTAGGCGAGGAACGGTGGCAGATCCTCCCGCACGGTCTTCTCGGCCGTGGCGATCGTCGAGGCGTCCGGCGCTTTGCGCGTGAACAGCGGCTGGAGCACGAGGGGCGGAAAGACCGGCGCGGTCAGCGGCGCCACGCCGCCGTTCATGAACTCCTCGAACCACGTCGCCCGCGCGCAGTCGTAGGCGTCCGTCGGGTAGAGCGCGGGCTCGGGTTGAAGGCGCTCCAAGTAGGCGCAGATCACGGCCGAGTCGTTCACGATCCGGCCGTCATGGTCGAGCGCCGGGATCTTCCCCAGCGGGCTGATCCGACGCCAATCATCCGGGGGAGTGAACGGGTTCACGAACTCGAGCTCGTACGAAATCCCCTTCTCGGCGCAGAACGCGCGCAGCTTGCGCACGAACGGCGAGACGCTGGCACCGAGAATCTTGAACGCCATCGGATCCCTCCCTGCGCCTGTTCCTGTATTCGCCCTTTACGACAGGATGAGATCACGGTACCTCTCGTGTCCCGAGGCCCGTGCCCCCAATACTGAGGTACCTCGGATGAAGCGCGAGACCAAGTTCATCTTCGTAACGGGGGGCGTGCTGTCGTCGCTCGGCAAGGGTCTGTCCTCTGCCGCGATCGGGGCGCTGCTCGAAGCCCGCGGGCTGCGGGTCAATTTCCTGAAGCTCGACCCGTACCTGAACGTCGACCCCGGGACGATGAACCCGCTGCAGCACGGCGAGGTCTACGTCACCAACGACGGAGCCGAGACCGATCTCGACCTCGGCCACTACGAGCGCTTCACGCACGCCACGCTGACGCGCCAGAACAACCTGACTGCCGGGCGCGTGTACGAGCGCGTGATCCAGAAGGAGCGCGACGGCGAGTACCTGGGCGCCACCGTTCAAGTCATTCCGCACGTCACGGACGCGATCAAGCAGCACGTGCTGTCGCTCGCCGGCGAGCGCACGGACGTGCTGATCGTCGAGGTCGGCGGAACGGTGGGCGACATCGAGTCGCTGCCGTTCCTGGAAGCGATCCGGCAGCTCCGCTCCGATGTCGGGCGCGAGAACGTGCTCTACATCCACATCGCGCTCGTGCCCTACGTCTCGACCGCGGGCGAGCTCAAGACCAAGCCCGTCCAGCACAGCGTGAAGGAGCTGCGTTCGATCGGCATCGCACCCGAGATCCTGCTCTGCCGCACCGATCGCTACCTGCCGCGCTCGGTGAAGAGCAAGCTCGCGCTGTTCTGCGACGTCGACGAAGAGGCCGTGATCACCGCCAAGGACGTCGACACGATCTACGAGCTGCCGCTGGTGTTC
>JANNLG010000023.1:0-12833 GCA_031396695.1 Deltaproteobacteria bacterium | reverse complement strand
GGACGCCGTGGCGACCGACCGCTCTTCTTCGATCTCTGCTCGCGTGAGCGAGCGCTTCGGCGCTCAGCTCTCCGAGTAGCCGAGCACGGCCTTCGTCTCGAGGAATTCCTCGAAGCCGTTCACGCCCCACTCGCGGCCGTTGCCCGACTGCTTGTAGCCGCCGAACGGCGCGTCGAACGAGAGCTGCGCTCCGTTCAGGTGCACGTTGCCGGTGCGCAGCCTGGCTGCGACCTTGCGCGCGTGCTCGAGGCTGCCCGACGACACATAGCCCGAGAGCCCGTACGGCGTGTCGTTCGCGATCGCGACCGCCTCGTCCTCGTCGTGGTAAGGCAGGATCGCGAGCACGGGGCCGAACACCTCTTCGCGCGCGATCGTCATGGTGTTCTTCACGTTCGCGAACACGGTCGGCTTCACGTAGAAGCCGGTGGCGAGCCCGTCGGGGCGGCCGACGCCGCCGGTGACGAGCGTCGCGCCCTCGTCGATGCCCTGCTGGATCAGTCCCTGGATCTTCTTGAACTGGACCTCGGAGACGACCGGGCCGAGCAGGTTTCCGTCGACGAACGGATCACCGACCTTCACGCCCTCGGCGGTGGCCTTCGCGATTGCGACGGCTTCCGCGTGGCGGCTCGCCGGGACCAGCATGCGGGTCGGCGCGTTGCACGACTGACCGCTGTTCATGAAGCAGCCGGTCACGCCGCCGGAGACCGCGCTCTGGAAGTCGGCGTCGTCCAGGATGATGTTCGCCGACTTGCCGCCGAGCTCCTGCGTGACGCGCTTGACCGTCGGGGCCGCGTTGATCGCGACCTGAACGCCCGCGCGCGTCGAGCCGGTGAACGACACCATGTCGATGCCGGGGTGCGACGAGATCGCGCTGCCCACCGTCGGGCCGTCGCCGTTCACCAGATTGAACACGCCCTTCGGCACGCCCGCCTCGTGCAGGATCTGCGCGAACAGGATGGCGTTGAGCGGCGCGACCTCCGTGGGCTTGAGCACGATCGTGCAGCCGGCGGCGAGCGCCGGAGCGACCTTGCACGCGATCTGGTTGATCGGCCAGTTCCAGGGCGTGATCAGTCCGCACACGCCGACGGGCTCGCGGATGACCTGGGTCTTGCCGCGCTTCTCCTCGAACTCGTAGGTCTTCAGCACTTCGATCGCCTGCGAGAAGTGCGCGAGGCCGGTCGCGGCCTGGGCGGCCTTCGACAGCCAGAGCGGCGCGCCCATCTCGCTGGAGATCGTCTTCGCGATCTCCTCGTACTTCGACTGGTACACGGCGACGATCTTGCCGAGTAGCGCCATGCGCTCCTCGCGGGTCGTGCGCGAGTAGCTCTCGAAGGCGCGGCGCGCTGCCGTGACGGCCTTGTCCACGTCCGCCGCGCTGCCCATCGAAATGCGCGCGATCGGCTTCTCGGTGGCCGGGTTGATGACTTCGCGCGTCGCGGGCTTCACGGGCGGAACCCACGCTCCGTCGATGTAGAAATTGAGTTGGTCTTGCATGTTTCCTCCAGGCCGGCCGACGGGCCGGCAGCTCGATGCCGGCGCGAGTGTAGCCGACTGCCGTACGCAGGTGCCTGCGAGTGGGAGCCTCGTGCGGACGTTTCCGCCGCGCGGGCTTGCGGGCTCGTTTGCGTCCCGTGGCATTCAGCGGCTCTCGTCGTTGGCCGAACAAAGCCTTGGGCGGACGAGGGTCAATGAAGGAACGCGCCGCGATCGAATCCGAAGCCGAGCAGCGCGTCCGCGCACTGCTCGAAGTCTCGTCGTCCGCCCGCGGCGAGGATTTCCTTTCGGGGCTCGTGCTCGCGCTGGCCAAGGCGCTCGGCGTGCGCTGGGCCGGCGTGGCGGTGTTGCGTGGCGACGACGAGCTCGAATACGTCGCGCTCGCGGACGGCGCGGGCGTGACGCGCGGCCTCCGTCTCGGCCTGGCCGGCACGCCGATGGAAGAGGCGATCGGCAACGGTTTCTGCGTGTACCGCGACGAACTCGCGCCGAGCTTCCCGGCCTTTCGACTCGCCGCCGAGTTCGGTGTGCGCGGCTACGCGGGCGTCGTGATCCACGCCGCGGACGGGCTGGTGCTGGGCGCGCTCAGCGTGCTGCACGACGGTCCGCTGCCCGAGGCCGCCGGCGACGCGGAGCTGCTGCGCAGCGTCGCCGCACGCGCGGCGAGCGAGATGGCGCAGATGAAATTCTCCGCCGCGCTCGAGGCGAGCGAAGCGCTCACGCGCGGCATCCTCGAGTCGATGAGCGACGCGATGGTGGTGGTGCGCAGCGACGGAACCGTCGCGTTCCACAACGCCTCCGCGTGCACGTTGTTCCGCACCGATCCGGTCTGGCTGTCGGGTGCGGCGCTCTCGGAGCTGTTGCCGGACCTGGAGAGCGCGGCGGCCGAGCTCGGCCAGGGCGACGCCCACACCGCGTTCGAGAGCGGCGCGAGCCTGGAGCTCGCCGCGCACGCGCCCGACGGCACGACCCTGCCGGTGGCCGTGACGATCGGCTCGTTCGCGCTCGCCGGAAAACGCCTGCGCACCGTCGTGCTGCGCGACATCGAACGCCGCCGGCGCGAGGAGCAGCGCCTGCGCGGCTACGCGCGCGCGCTCGAGCGCGCCAACGCCGATCTGGAGCGCTCGCGCCGCAAGGCCGAGCAGGCCGCGGCCGCCAAGACCGAGTTCCTGGCCAACATGAGTCACGAGATCCGCACGCCCATGACGGCGATCCTGGGCTTCACCGACATCCTGCTCGAGGACGGCACCGCCAACGCCGCCGAGCGCCAGGACGCGCTGCGGACGATCCGCCGCAACGGCGCCTACCTGCTCGAGATCCTCAACGACATCCTCGACTTCTCCAAGATCGAGGCGAACCGGCTCGAGATCGAAGAGGTGCCGTGCGCGCCGGCGCGCATCTTCGGCGACGTGGTCGACCTGCTGCGCCCGCGCGCTGGCGAGAAGCGCGTGCAGCTCGTGCTCGAGCTCGACGGCCCGATCCCCGATCGGCTCGTCTCCGACCCGGTCCGCCTGCGCCAGATCCTGCTCAACCTGGTGGGCAACGCGGTGAAGTTCACGTCGGTCGGCCGCGTGCGCGTGCACGCGCGCTACGACGCGTTCGACCGCACGCTCGAGTTCGACGTCGAGGACTCCGGCATCGGCATCGCCGAGAACGTGCTGGTCGAGATCTTCGAGCCGTTCCGCCAGGGCGACAGCTCGATGACGCGGCGCTTCGGCGGCACCGGACTGGGGCTCGCGATCACCAAACGCCTGGTCGAGCGGCTGGGCGGCGCGATCACCGCGACCAGCGCCGTTGGCGAGGGCAGCTTGTTCCGCGTGCGCGTGCCCGCGCACCCGGTGGATTCCGGCGGCGTTTCCGAAATGCCCGAGTCCGACACGCCGAGCACCGGCCGCATGCGCAGCGCGCTCGCCGGCCTGCGCGCGAGCGGGCGGGTACTGATGGTCGAGGACGGACCGGACAACCAGCGCGTGATCCGCCACGTGCTCGAGACCGCCGGCTACCAGGTGACGGCCGCGGACAACGGGCAGGTCGGAGTCGAGCTCGCGCTGGCCGCTGTCGAAGAGGGCACCCCCTTCCGCGTCATCCTGATGGATGTGCAGATGCCCGTACTCGACGGCTACGAAGCCACCCGACGCCTGCGCGCGAGCGGCTACAGCGGCCCGATCATCGCGCTCACCGCGCACGCGCTGCCCTCCGAACGACAGCGCTGCCTCGAGGCGGGCTGCGACGCATTCGCCACCAAGCCGATCGAGCGCCTGCTTCTGCTCGAGACGATCGCGCTCCACCTGGCCAAGCCCGCCGAAGTGCCCGCCGCCTAGGGCGCTGCACGGACGGGTGCTACCCTCGGGCGCATGAAGCAGCTCGAACCCGAGCAGCTCGAACGCTACAAGCGACACCTGTTCCTCGACGGTGTAGGCGCCGAGGGCCAGGCGAAGCTGCTCTCCTCGAGCGTGCTCTTGGTGGGCGCCGGCGGACTGGGCGCGCCGGCGGCGCTGTACCTGGCGGCCGCGGGCGTCGGGCGCATCGGGCTGGTCGACTTCGATCGCGTCGACGCGTCGAACCTGCAGCGCCAAGTGTTGTACACCACGCGCGACGTGGGCGAGCCGAAGGTAGATGTCGCGGCCGCGCGGCTGGCCGCGCTGAACCCCGACGTCGACCTGCGCGTGTACCCGGTCAAGCTCGAAGCCGCGAATGCGCGCGCGATCCTGGCCGACTACGACGTGGTGCTCGACGGCACCGACACGTTTCCCAGCCGCTACCTGACCAACGACCTGTGCGTGTGGCTCGGCAAGCCGCTGGTGTACGGCAGCGTGATGCGCTTCGAAGGGCAGGTGTCGGTCTTCGACGCGCGCAGCGGCCCCTGCTACCGCTGCCTGTTCGCGGAGCCGCCGCCCCCCGAGCTGGCGCCGAACTGCGCCGAGGCGGGCGTGCTCGGTGTCCTGCCCGGCACGATCGGCCTGCTGCAGGCGACCGAGGTGCTGAAGCTCCTGCTCGGCCTGGGCGAGCCGCTGATCGGGCGACTGCTCGTGTACGACGCTCTCGCCATGGAGTTCCGGCGCTTCAAGATCCCGAAAGATCCCGCCTGCGTGGTCTGCGGCGAGAACCCGACCGTCACCGGCCCGATCGACTACGCGGCGTTCTGCGCCTCGCGCACCGGCGAGCCGGTCTCCGACGGCGTGGCGGAGATCTCTCCGATTGCGCTGCGGGCGAAGCTCGACGCGGGTGAGGATTTCCTGCTGCTCGACGTGCGCGAGCCGTTCGAGGCCGATATCGCGCGCATCCCCGGAGCGCGGCTCGTGCCGCTCGGACAGCTCTCGGCGGCGCTCGCGGAGCTCGAGCCGTTTCGCGATCGCTCGGTCGTGGTGCACTGCAAGACCGGCGGGCGCAGCCGGCGCGCTTGTCTCGAGCTTCAGGCCAAGGGCTTCCGGCACGTAGAAAATCTCGCCGGAGGCATCGAGGCCTGGTCGCAAGAAGTCGATCCATTGTTGAAGCGGTACTGAGTTCAGCGCCGCGGAGGATCCGAGCATGCAGTCTCTGCGCTGTCACGTCTTTCGGGGCTTGCCCAAAGAGCTCGAGGAAGAGGTCAACAAGTTTCTCGAGGCGACGCCCTGTCAGATCCAGCACGTGGTTCAGAGTGAGTCGGACAACCACGTCACCCTGACGATGCTCTACGTACTCGTTCGCCACGAGCTCGACTAGCGACGCTCACGCACGCAAGCGCGCTTGCCCGTCAAGCTCGTGGAGCGCCGCTCCGATTCATTGGCGTCAGCAGGGATTCGGTGAGGTATGTGTGGTCGATGACAGTGACGACACCCCCGGAGGGCGGGTGCCGGAGAGCGCTCGCAACGGCGGTCGTTCGCTTCCCCCGCTCGGCGAACGGCTGGCCGAGCTCGGCGGCGGCCTCGCCAAGGAAGGCGCGCTCGGGCTGCTCTTGATCGACGTCTCGCCGCTGCTCGCGATCGAGCGACTGCACGGCGCGCGCGCCTTCCGCACCACGATCGAGGCAATCGCCGAGCGCGTGCGCGCGCGCGTGATCCGCGAGGTGGGCGAGGACATGATCCTGACCTCGGGCGCGCTCGAAGAGGAACACCTGCTGGTGTTCATGCCGCGTCTGCGCGGTGACGCCGAGTTCTTCCTGCACGATCTGCCGCGGCTCGCCGCCGAGATCCAGGCCTGGTCGTCGCAGGGCCTGAAGCGGGTCGTGTATCCGTACATGCACTCGGTGCCCGAGTTCGCGTTCGGCACCGGCTTGGTGTTGCAGCGGCCGTTCGAACGGCCCGAGGCGCAGCTCCGTCGGCTGATCGAGTCGACGCTGTCCGACGCGCGCTTCCGCCAGGATCGCGGCCGGCGCGATCGCGCGGGCATGCTCGACAAGATCCTGCTCGAACAGAGCTTGACCACCGTGTTCGAGCCGATCGTGCGACTCGCGACCAGCGAGGTGCTCGGCTACGAGGCGCTCTCGCGCGGGCCCGCGGGCACGGGCCTCGAGACACCGCTCGCGCTGTTCGGCACCGCGGCGCTGTGCGATCGCGAGTACGAGCTGGACAGCCTGTGCCGCAGGCGCGCGCTCGCCAACGCGCGCGGCATCGACTCCGAGCAGCTCCTGTTCCTGAACATCCTGCCGACCTGCATCCAGGATCCCGATTTCCAGGCCGCGCACGTGCGCGAGACGCTCGCCGATCTCGGCTTGAGTCCGCGCAACCTCGTGCTCGAGATCTCCGAGCGCCAAGCGATCTCGAATTTCCCGATCTTCCGCGAGGCGATCGATCACTTCTCCGGACTCGGTTTCCGGATCGCGCTCGACGACACCGGCTCGGGTTTCTCGAGCCTCGAGGCCGCGCTCGAGCTGCAGCCCGACTTCCTGAAGATCGACATGTCGCTCGTGCGCAGCATCGAGGACAGCCCCGAGAAGCAGGAAGTCCTGCGCGGGCTGCAGTCGCTCTCCACGCGCATGGGCTCGCACGTGATCGCGGAGGGCATCGAGACCCTGCAGGAGCTCGCGGCGATCATGGCGCTCGGCATCGAGTACGGGCAGGGCTACTACCTGGGACGCGGCGCTGCCGCGCCGACCGCCGCCGCGGCGCTGAAGCCGGAGCCCGGCGGCTCGCGGTAGACTGCGCGCGTGAGCGAACGCGCGCGGCCCCCGGACGACATCGAGCCCGCCGACTTCTTCCGTCGCTGGGCGCCCGACGCGGTCAACGGCGATCCGGAGCGGCGCGCCAAGCTCGAGGGCATGACCGCGCGCATCCAGTTCGAGCTCGCCGGCGCCGGTGGCGGCGACTACTGGCTCGACGTCGCGAACGGCGCGGTGCGCGGCGACGCGGGTCGCATCGACACTCCCGACCTCGTGCTCTCCACCGACCTCGAGACCTGGCGCAAGCTGAACGCCGGTGAGATCAAGGCGCCGACCGCGGTCATGAAGGGCAAGCTGCGCTTTCAGGGCTCGATGTATCTCGCCCTCAAGATCCACTTCATCATCACATAGCGAAGCTCAGACCTTGTCGCGGCGGTGCTGGAAGATCTGCTTGTCGTGGTGCTTGCGGAGCTGCGCTTGCAGCTTGTCGAAGGCGTCGCGCGCGGCCGCGTAGACGGACTCGCGGTTCTTCGCGCCGGAGGCGAAGTCGACGTGCTTGCCCGTCACGTGCACGTGCACGTCGTGCGCGTCCCCGTCGTGCGAGACCGTCACCTCGACGCGCGTGGTTTCGGGGAATTCGCTGCGCAGCGCATCGGCCCGGCCCTCGCACTCGCTGCGCAGATGATCCGAATGCTTCGTGTCCCGGAAGTGGATGTGGAATGGCATGCGTCGAGTATAACGACGCTCCTCGACCAGCAACGTCGCGAGTCGGCGACGCTCCGAGCGCGACTGGCCACCTTGACTCGCGCGAGGCGGCCAGCGGAGACTGCGACATGCGACGCATTCTTCTTGCGGTGGTGGTGTTCTCGGTGCTCGGCAGTGGGGCGCCGCGAGCGGAGCTGACCGTCGCGAGCACGTTCAACCCCTCCGGCGCCGCCGGTCTGTGCGGGCTCGGCTTCGACCCCGTACTGGGAGGCGTCTGGGTCTTCGGCTGCTCGGCCGCCACGGTGCAGCGCTACGGACCGACGGGAGTCTTCGCCTCCGAGGTCGCGCGGCCCGGCGAATCGGCGAACGACGTCGACGTCGAGCTCGCGCCCGAGGCGCTCACCCTGAACGCGACGGCGCTTCCGATCGGCAGCCTTCTGTTCATCAACGGCGAGACCGGACCCGCCGAGATCTACGCGGTCGACAAGACCAGCGCAGCGGTGCTCGCGACGCTTCCGTCGGCTTTCGGTGTCAGCCACGTCGTCGGGGGTGCGTACCATCCGGGCCGCAACACGTTCTTCTTGGTGCAGGACAACGTGCCGGGCGCCGCCGACGAGAATCGCATCGCCGAAGTCGACGCCGCCACGGGCAGCGTGCTCAACACATTCCAGATCACCGCGACTTTCAGCGTCAACTTCGGAGACCTCGAAGTCTGCGGCAACAGCGGAAATCTGCTGGTGGCCAGCGACGACGAAACCTCGATCGCGGAGTACACGCCGACCGGCACGTTCGTCCAATACCACGCGCTGCCCGTCGGCGTGAGCGCGCTGAGCGGACTTGGCGTCGACGATCTGACCGGCGACCTCTGGGTCGGCAACACCGTCGGCAACGTCTGGCGCCTGCAAGGCGACGCCTGCGCACCCGCGGCGGAAATCGCGACTCTCCCCCACAACGCCGCCCTCGCGCTCGCCGCCCTCCTACTGACAGGCGTTCTGATCGCGTTGAGGAAAAGAGTCGCCTGAAGCTTCGCTGAACCGTGCGAAGGCGAAGCGCGCGGACGCCCGCGCGCGAAGCCGCAAGCCGCAAAGCGGCGCGCAGCGAGCCCGGCCGTAGGCCGTGCGTGAAGCGAGCGAGCGTAGTCACCAAGACTGGCGGAAGCGCACGGGAATCGAACCCGCCGAAGCCTCGATGACGAAGCTCCCATTGGATTTGAAGTCCAAGGGCGGCACCAGCCTGCCTCGCGCTTCCGGAGGCGTGCGATTCAGCCGGATGTGCGCGGGCGAGTCAACCGCTCGGCGCGGCGCAGATGCGCGACCAGGTCGGCGAGCGTGGCGGTGGCGTTGCGGCCCGAGGTCGACGGCATCAGGTAGGCCGGCCGGCCCGCGAAGCCACCGCGCAGCGCACCCGGCTTCGCGCCGGGAGAGAACGCGTGACGGATGCCCTCGAGTCCGACGAACAGCACGGCGCGCGGCTGCCACAGTCGCACGAGGCGTGCGACGCGCTCGGCGCCGCGCACGTACTCGGCGCGCGAGAGCGCGCGCGAGTCGGGCGTCGTGCGCTTCACGAGATCGGTAAAGCCGACGCCGCGCGCGAGCGCGTCGCGCAGGTCGCGATCGCGCGCGACCAGCCCGGCGCTGCGCGCCGCGGGCCAGAAGCGGTTCGTGGCCCCGGCGAACGGCACGCCCGAGGCCGCTGCATCCGGCGACGGATTCAGCCCGCACACGAGCAGGCGCAGCTTCGGCGCGACCGAGTCCGCCAGGCTGCGCGCGCGCCGCGCCGAGACCCAGAGCCAGAACGGCTCGTGACCGGGCTCGATCCGGATCGCGCGGAAGCCCGCGCCTTCGAACAGATCGCGCCAGCCGCGCGCGTCGCGGCCGACGAACAAGCGCCCGCGGAACTCCGGCTCGCCGCCGCGCCGCGACACCAGCCCGCGCTCGCGCTCGCGCGCGGTCGGCGCCAGCACGTCGAGGTTACCGAGCGACATGCGCACGCGTCCGCTCGGGCGCAGGGCGCGGTGCAGCTCCGCGAGCGCGCCGGGCAGCTCGGCGGCCGGCAGGTGCATGTAGCTGTTGCGCGCCCAGGCCGCGTCGAGCGAGCCGCGCGCGAAGGGCAGGTGGGCGAGATCGCCGCGCACGAGCTCGACGCCGCGCGCGCGCACGCGCGCCTCGCGCAACATTGCGCGCGCGAAGTCGAGACCGACAACCGAGAAGCCGCGCCTGCGCAGCAGCGCCGCGTGCCAGCCCGGGCCACAGCCGAGGTCCGCGACCCTCGCGCCGCTGCGCAGCTCGTCGGCGAGCGCGTTCAGCCGGCCGCGCGCGTCCGCGCTCACCGCGCGCCGCGCGATCCACACCGGCGCATGTCGCTCGTAGACCCGGGCGGTGCGCCGGTCCACGGCTAGGAACCGGCTTCGAGCTCGAAGTCGACGGTCTCGATCACGGTGTCTTCGACGCTGACTTCGACTTTCCAGGCTCCGGGCGCCGCGTTGCCGGTGCGCAGGCGCGAGGCGACCTGTCCGCTCGGACTCATGCGCAGGTTCTCCTGGAACACCGACTCGCCGCCGGGACCGCGCCAGCGCACGCGGAACTCGGGATTCATCGGGTAGAAGCGCTCGCTCACCTTGCCCCACCAGATCACCGACTCGCCGCGCCGGAACACTCGGCTCGAAGACTCGCCGGCGTCCGCGGCCAGGCCGCTGGCCTCGAGCATCTTGAACTCGAGTCGCGCCAGCTCGAACTCGGCGCGCCGACGCGCTCCGGTGTTGGGGCGGAAGTTCACGACCGCCTGCTCCAGGAAGTACGCCGCGCGCGAGCGGTCGCCCAGGCGCGCGTACAAGCTGCCGAGCTGGTACTGCACCAGGGCCACGTTGGGGTCGAGCGAGAGCGCGCGCTCGAGCTGCGTCTGCGCGAGCGGCAGATCGCCGCGCTCGATCGCCAGGTCCGCGCGCGCCAGCGCGACGCGCGGGTCGCCCGGCTCGAGCGTCTCGGCCTGCGCGAGCAGCGCATCCGCGCGCGCGTCGTCGCCCTCGACGCGCGCCTCGTGCGCCTGCGCCATCAGCGGATCGGTCTTGGCGGAGTCGAAGGTCGCGCGCGCCTGCAGTCCCTTCTCGAGCGCGCCGCGCGCGCTGAGCTCGGCGAGCCGCTCCTGCATCTTCAGCAGGCGCCGGTTCGCGCGCTCGGCGTCGGGCGAGGTGGCTCGCGCGCTCGCGGCGCCGGCGGGCGGCGCCGCGACCACGTCCACGCCGAGATCGGCCTGCGGACCGCTCGGCGCCACACCCGCGGACGCGCGCGGCTCGGCCTTGCCCGCGCCGGTGCGCGCGATCTCGACCTTGGTCGCGGCGATCCGCTCCTTCACCGCCGGGTGCGTGAACAGGTACGCGGGAATGCCGGCGCCCGCTTGCGGGTTCTGCGCCAGGATGCGCTGGAAGAAGTGCGTCATGCCGACCGGGTCGTAGCCGCTCTCCGACATGATCGCGATGCCTTCGCGATCGGCTTCTTCCTCGAACGTGCGCGAGTGCTTGAGCTGCAGCGACACGTTCAAGCCCTGCGTCGCGATCAGCACGCCCGGATCCGCGCCCGCGATCACGGCGGCCAGACTCGCGAGCGTGGCGAGCGTCGCGATTCCCTGACCCTCGCTGCGCCGGGCGATGTGGCGCTTCTCGACGTGGCCGATCTCGTGCGCGAGCACGCCCGCGAACTCGTTCGCGTCGCCCGCCTGACCGAGCACGCCCGTGGTGATGTACACGTAGCCGCCGCCGATCGTGAAGGCGTTCAGCGCCGGGTCGTCGATCAGGAAGAAGCGGAAGATGAACGGCTGCGGCTCGGTCGACTTCACCAGCCCGTTGCCGATCTCGTTCACGTACCCGAGCAGCACGGGGTCGCTCACGAACTCGGTCTGCGCGCGGATCTGGGCGTGGATCTGCGCGGTCATCTCCTGCTCTTGCTCGACCGAGAGATCGCTCGCGAACGGGTTCTGCGCGCGCGCCGGGGCGGCCGCGCCGACGCCACACAGCGTCGCCGCGAGCAGCACGAGCGCGGCCTTCATGCGCTGTCCCGGGACCAGCGCAGGCGCGGCTTGCGGGCGGCGCGGACCTCGTCGAGCCGGCGCACGACCGGGCGCTCGGGCGCGCCGGTGACCAGGCTCGGCTCGGTTTCAGCCTCGCGCGCGATCGCGCGCATGGCCTCGATGAAGCCGTCGAGCGTCTCCTGCGACTCGCACTCGGTCGGCTCGATCATCAGCGCGCCCGCGACCACGAGCGGGAAGTAGATCGTGGGCGGGTGGTAGCCGTAGTCCATCAGCCGCTTCGCGATGTCGGCGGTGGTGACGCCGTGATCGTTCTGGCGGCGATCGGTCAGCACGCACTCGTGCATGACGCGGCGTTCGTGCGGCACGTCGTACACGTCGCGCAGGCTCTCGAGCACGTAGTTCGCGTTGAGGATCGCGCGCGCGCTGACTTCCGTGAGACCCACCGCGCCGAGCGTGCGGATGTACGCCAGCGCGCGCAGCCAGATGCCGGCGTTCCCGTACCACGCGTGCACGCGGCCGATCGAGTGCGGGAACTCGTCGTCGAGCCGGTAGCGTCCGCCCTCGAGCCGGATCACCGGCGTCGGCAGGTAGGGCGCCAGGCTGTTCCGCACCGCCACCGGCCCGGAGCCGGGGCCACCGCCACCGTGCGGTGTAGAGAAGGTCTTGTGCAGGTTGAAGTGCATCACGTCCACGCCCATGTGACCGGGCTTGGCGATGCCGAGCAGCGCGTTCATGTTCGCGCCGTCCAGGTAGACGAGGCCGCCCGCGGCGTGGATCACGTCGGCGAGCTTCTCCACGTGCGTTTCGAACAGGCCGAGCGTGTTGGGGTTGGTGAGCATGAGCGCAGCGGTGCGCTCGTCCGCGAGCGCGGCGAGCGCCTCCGGGTGGACGACGCCGTCGGGGCCGCTCTTCACCTCGATCACATCGAGGCCGTTCAGCGCCGCGCTCGCCGGATTGGTGCCGTGCGCGGTGTCGGGAATCAAGACGCGCGTGCGCTGCGCGTCGCCGCGCGCGCGGTGATAGGCCGCGATCATGCGCACGCCCACGAACTCGCCCTGCGCGCCCGCGGCCGGCTGCAGCGTGACGCGGTCGAGCCCGGAGATCTCGGCGAGCGCCGTCTCGAGCTCGACGGCCAGCGCAAGCACGCCCTGCAGGCGCGCTTCGTCGCTGGCCGGGTGCACGGCGGCCAGGCCCGGCAGGCGCGCGATCGTCTCGTTCACCTTCGGGTTGTACTTCATGGTGCACGAGCCGAGCGGGAAGAAGCCCGTGTCGATGCCGTAGTTCCACTGCGACAGGCGCGTGAAGTGGCGCACCACGTCGAGCTCGGCCAGCTCCGGGAAGTCGGGGATGTCGCTGCGCACGAGTTCGGCGCCGAGCTCGCGCGCGACGTCGACCAGCGGCACGTCGGGATCGTCGACGCGCACGCCCGGCCGCCCGGGTCGCGACGACTCGAACAACAGCGGCTCGTGGAAGACGAGTCCGGAGCGTCCCGCGGTGCTCAAGCGGCCAGCCCGCGCACGAGCGCGTCGATCTC
>JANNLG010000246.1:0-5012 GCA_031396695.1 Deltaproteobacteria bacterium | reverse complement strand
GGGCGCCCTGTTCGGCCTGGCCGAGAACGGCGTGCGCGTCGCGCTCGCGCGCCTGCTCGCACGCGGTCTGGTCGAGCGCGATGAGCCGGGCCGCTACCGGCTGGCGGCGAGCGCGCAGCCGATCTCGCGTCGGGTCGGCGGCTGGTCGAGTACCGATGCGCGCACTCTGCGCTGGAGCGGCGAGTGGATCGGCGCGTTCGTGCACCGGCTCGCGCGCGGCGATCGGCCGGCGCGGCGCCGCGACGCGCGCGCCCTCGCCTTCTTCGGTTTCGCGGAGCTCGAGCCCGGCTTGTTCATCCGACCCGACAACTTGCGCGACGGTGTCGCAGGCGCGCGCGCGGAACTGCACGAGCTCGGACTCGACCCGGACGCGCGCGTCGTCGCTCTGAGCCAGCTCGACGAGAAGACCGAAGCCCGCGCGAGAAAGCTCTGGGACGGCGCCGCCCTCGCGCGCGCACAACGCGAGGCGCGCGAAGCGATCGAGCGCAGCAGCGCGCGCCTGCCGCGCCTGCGCGGCGAGGCGGCCATGGTCGAGACGTTTCTGGTCGGCGGGCGCGCGATCCGGCAGATCGCGCTCGATCCGTGCCTGCCCGAGGCGATCGCGCCCGAGTCCGAGCGCCGCGCGCTGGTCGCCGCGATGCGCGACTACGACCGCGCTGGACGCGCGCGCTGGAGCGATTTCATGAGCGCGCACGACGCGCCGCACCGGAGCGCACCGGCGAATCTCGCCGGCCTCTCCGGCGAGGCGCGCGCGGCCGCGCTCGGCCACGCGAGAGGAGCCTGACGTGAGCACGCCGATGACCGACTGGGAGACCTGGAACTGGCGCGAATCGCTCAGCGCCGAAGAGCGGCGCGAGCTGCTCGACACCGACAATCTGCACGGCGCGTATTCGATCGCGCTGAACTGGGCCATCGTGTTCGGCGCCATGGCGCTGGTCGCGTGGGCGCCCAATCCGCTCACGATCGTGTTCGCGCTGTTCGCGATCGGCGCTCGCCAGCTCGGCTTCGCGATCCTCATGCACGAGGCTGCGCACCGCTCGCTGTTCGGCAATCGGCGTTTGAACGACTGGGCCGGCAATTGGCTCGCCGCGTATCCGATCTGGGCCGAAGTCGAGCCCTACCGCCGCTACCACCTGGTGCATCACGTGCACACGGGCTCGGAGAGGGATCCCGACCTGGGGCTCGTCACGCCGTTTCCGATCTCGCGCGCGAGCTTCGCGCGCAAGGTCTTCCGCGATCTCTCCGGTCAGACGGGCATCAAGCAGGCGAAGGCCGTGTTCCTGCGCGACATCGGCTACGGGCGCGGCCGCTCGCAGCGTGACCAGGGCATGAGCCGCGGCGACCAACCCGACACCGGCTGGCACAAGCTGGTGCCGGTCGCGCTCACCAACGCCGTGCTGCTCGCGATCCTCGCGTGGGCCGGGCATCCCGAGCTCTACCTGCTCTGGGTGGTCGCGTGGCTGACCACGAACCGGCTGTTCACGCGCATCCGCTCGATCGCCGAGCACGCGCTCACGCCCAACGCCGCCGACGTGCTGAACAACACGCGCACCACGCTCGCGAGTCCGCTGGAGCGGCTGTTCATCGCGCCCAACCGCGTGAACTACCACCTCGAGCATCACCTGATCATGACCGTGCCGCACTACAAGCTGCCGCGCTTCCACGCGCTCTTGCGCGAGCGCGGCGTGCTCGACCACGCCTGCGTCGCGAACGGCTACGCGGAGGTGTTGCGGCGCGCGGCGTCGCGCGCGGGCTGAGCGCTGGCCGCGCCGGCCGCGATCTCGTAGGAACGCAGGCGCGCCGCGTGATCGAAGATCATCGAGTTGATCATCAGCTCGTCGGCGCCCGTGCGGGCGACGAACGCGAGCAGCGCACGTCGCACCGTCTCGGGTCCGCCGATCGCCGAGCACTCGAGCACCTGCTCGAGCAGCGCGCGCGCCGAGCCCGACAGCACCCCTTCGAAATCGCGCACGGGCGGCGGCAGCGTCGACGGCCGGCCGCTGCGCAGATTCACGAACGCCTGCTGCATCGAGCTGGCCAGGAAGCGCGCTTCGTCGTCGCTGTCTGCCGCGAACACGTTGAAGCCGAGCATCACGTAGGGACGCTCGAGCTGCGCCGAAGGCTTGAAGCGCTCGCGGTAGATCTCGATCGCGGGCTCGAGATCCGCCGGCGCGAAGTGCGACGCGAACGCGAACGGCAGACCGAGCAGCGCGGCGACCTGCGCGCCGAACAGGCTCGAGCCGAGGATCCAGATCGGCACCGCGAGACCGGCGCCCGGCACGGCCACGACTTGCTGGCCGGGCTGCGCGGGCTCGAAGTAGCCCATCAGCTCGACGACGTCCTGCGGGAACTTCTCCGGGTCCGAGGCCAGCGTTCGGCGCAGCGCGCGCGCCGTGATCATGTCGGTACCCGGCGCGCGACCCAGACCCAGGTCGATGCGCCCGGGAAACAGCGACTCGAGCGTGCCGAACTGCTCGGCGATCATCAGCGGAGCGTGGTTCGGCAGCATGATTCCGCCTGCACCGACGCGAATCGTCGACGTGCCCGCGGCGACGTGCCCGATCACGACCGCGGTCGCCGCGCTCGCGATCCCGGGCATGCTGTGGTGCTCGGCCAGCCAGTAGCGCTGGTAGCCCCAGCGCTCGGCGTGACGCGCCAGATCGAGCGAGTTGCGGAACGACCGGGCGGCGCTGCCGCCGGCCGTGATCGGCGCGAGATCCAGGACCGACACCGGAAACATCGGGCGATGGCTACCGCAATCCGCGTCGGATCGCGAATTCTCGCGGCGACTGGTAGAACCCGAGCGATGCCGCTCCCGCTCCGCGCCGATCGAAGCGTGTTCCCGACGCTGCCGCGGCGGCCGATCCGGGTCGTGCTCGACGGCGTGACGCAGCTGCCGAACATCGGCACGATGTTCCGGCTGTGCGACGCGTTCCGCGTCGAGCGGCTGTACGTGTGCGGCTTCGAGCTCGTGCCGCACAAGCGCAAGCTCACGAAGGCCGCGGCCGGTACGCTGGGCTGGGTTCCCTGGGAGTCGCGCGCGAGCGCAGCCGAAGTCGTCGCGGAGAGCCGAGCGGCGGGCTATTCGATCGCGGTCGTGGAGCTCGGCGACGACAGCGTCGCGCCCGAAGCCCTGCGCTCGGCCTCGCCTCTCTGTCTGGTGCTGGGCGCGGAGCGACACGGCATCTCGAAGGCGGTGCTCGAGCTCGCGGACCAGCGCATCGAGATCCCGTCCGACGGTTTGGGCGGCGCGATCAACCTGACCACGGCGGCTGCGATCGTGCTGTACGAGGCCTCGCGCCGCTATCCGCTGGCATAGACCGAGCCAGTGCCCCGTTGCTGGAGATCGGACCGGTCACGCTCGAAGGCGCGCACGCGACTCGTCCGCCTCAGGGCAGCGGCACGAACTGTCCGACGTCGCCGCTGAACGTGCCGATCACCGGAGCTCCCGGAGTCGTACCCGCGGACGTGAACGTGACGCTGCCGTTCACGAGCAGGCGGATGAGCTGCGACGACGGGACGAACGAGCTCTCGACGAACGGCACGAGCGCGCCGCCGAGCGGAATCGTTCCCGGCGTCATCAGCGCGGGGTGCACGGAGATCAGCGCGGTATGCGCGCCCGCGAAGCCGGTCTTGAACGCCGTCACGCGCAGCACCGACAGATTCGCGTCGGTGCTGGCATTGGTGTCGTAGCCGATGAAATTCACGGGACTGCCGAACAGCGCGAGGCTCATCGTCGCGGACGAGCTCGACGCACCGTAGGTGGTGCTGAAAGTCCCGCTCGTGGCTCCGACCAGCGCGAGGCACGCGGGTGCGTCGAGCGGCGTCGTCCACGCCACGCCGCCGCCGCCGATCTGCCCGAGCACGAACGCGCGCCGGTTCGTGATCCAGCTGCGAATCTCGTTCAGCAGCGTGTTGATGTTGCCCGAGTACGGCAGCAGCAACGCCTGCATGCGGTTGATCTCGGCTTGCAGCGCCGCCTCGTTCCAGATCGTGTCGAGCATGAGCTGCACGCGCGCGAGGAAGAGCGGCCGTGTGGCCGGATGCAGATAGAGCCGGCGCGCCAGCAGCGCGCGCGGCGAAACCACCGGCGCCTGACCGGTCTGTCCGACGAACGGGTTGCCGTTCTCGAACAGCGCGTCGATGCCCCAGGGCAGGAAGCGCAGCCGGCCGCCGTTCGCGGGATCGAAGTAGATCCAGAAATTGTTGCGGTTGGATTGGTAGCCGTCCCAATGACCGACGAACCCTTCGACCGCCCAGAAGGTGTAGAAGTCGTCGAGATCGACCAGCGGCTCGAGCGCGGCCAGCAGCTGGTCGTCGGGCAGCTCGAGCGCGGCCACGAGCGCGTCGAGATCCGCGCGGCTCGGATCATCCTCGTTGGTTTTCTTCTCGAAGGTGTTCACGTACTGCGGGCGGAAGTCGCTGAGCGCGCCCTCGTAGAGATTGCCCGTGGTGTTCGGAAAGTGACGCGCGAGCATCGGCTCCTTGATGTCCTCGACGTTCACGTACACGCCCAGGTTCTGGCCGTTCACCGTCACGTTGGCGAAGTTGCAGCGCGACGCGGGCACGCCCGCCGCTGCGAACAGCGCGTAGCCGAGGCACTGCTTGACCAGCGCCGGATCCTGGCGCGCGTTGTTGAACGTGAAGCGGTCGAGACCCGAGATGGTCTGGCCGGCGACGTACTCGCCGAGGTCCAGCTTGAGCGACGGCTTGAACTGGTCGGACGAGCCGTAGAAACCCTTCTTGCGCACGCTGACCAGCGACAGCGATTCGCCGTCGACGCTGATCGCGGCCGGGAACTCCGTGTACGGGCTGGGCGGCGGCCCATCCATGCAGGTGGGGCCGAGCGTGTCGTACACGTCGCGCGCCTGGAAACGCAGAGCGTCCCAGTCCGCGGGCGCCATCGTGATCGAGACCTGCAGCACGCGGTCGGGGTCGAAGATCAGCTCGGTCGGGTCGGCCGGACCGGTCGCGGCGCTGCAGACCGGCTCGATCGGCGGCGGGAGCGACGA
>JANNLG010000212.1:0-1617 GCA_031396695.1 Deltaproteobacteria bacterium | reverse complement strand
CGGAGCTCCCGTGCAGCGCGAGCAGGCGCTCCTGTCGCGCGCGTTGGCGCGCGTCGAGGGCTGAGTCGCTGAAGACGATCTCGCGTTCGACGCGGCGCTCGCGGCCGTCCGATGCGATCGCGACCACCTCGATGCGATTCGTCCCGGTCACCACGGGCACGAGCGCGCCGTACTCGCCGTCATCGTCCTTCACCAGCTCGAGCGCCGTTGCTCCGGTCGTGCGGTTCGCGACGCGCAGCTCGCGCAGCGCGCGAAACTCGATCTGGCCGAGCAGAGGCGCGAGCTCCGCCAGATCCGTGACCGTGTGGTGCTCGCCGTGCGTGATGCGCGCGATCTCCGGCCCCGCGCCGGATCGATTCCAGGCCCGTGTGCCGATCTCGAACACGTGCGCGCGCACCCCGCGCTTGGCGAGCGAGCGAGCCGAGCGGATCGCGGCGCCCTCGGGATTGCGCTCCGGGAGCGTGGGCAGGCCGTCGGTCAACACTACCAGGTGTCGCCCCGCGCTCCTTCTCGGCGTGCTCTCGGCACTGCGCGTACCCAGCAGCTCGATCGCTCCGCGCAGCAGCCCCGCACGCAGGTTGGTGCCGCCCTCGGGATCGACCAGCAGCCGGTCCGCGAGCGCGCGGCGCATCTCTGCGTAGTCCGACGTGAGCGGCGCCTCGACCCAGGCGCTGTCGACCCGCGGATTCTCGCTGCCCGCGAAGCTCACGAGCCCCACCCGCGTGGTGCGCGGGTCGAAGCCGCCGAGCAGCGACTCGATCGCGGCCACCTCGGCGCCCAGGATGCTCGCACTCCTCCGCACCGGCACTCCCGGCAAGCGCCCGAGCCAACCCGACCCGTGCGCGAGGCCGGACGACGAAGCCGTGCTGCCCGAGGTGTCGATCACGAACATGACGTCGAAGAGCTCGAGCTCCCCCTGGTGCGCGAGCGCGCGTCCCGACACGTAGCCGAGCCCCGCCTCGGCGCCCGGCGCGCGCACGCGGTCGATCGCGTCGAGCGTGAGCGTGATCTCGGAGGCGTCCGGCTCGGCGCTGGCCCGTTCGTCGGCGTGAGTCAGGCCCGCGAGGAGCAGGATCGAGAGGCCGAAGGCCCGCGCGTTCATCGCCGTGTTCGACGTTTCGGGCGGGGACTCGTTCACGCTGTACTGACCTGCGCGCGCGTCAGCGGCACAGGCCGGAATCGAACGTGTAGCTGAGGGTGTACGGCAGACACTCGAAGCCGGGGGGGTTGTCGCCGCGGATGCGGAGGTAGACGGTGTAGTTGTCTTGGCCCGGGCAGGCTCCGTCGAGGTACTGGGACAGGACTAGCGGCGTGCCGGCAGGCGTCTCGAAGCAGTAGCCCGCGGGCCATCCGCAGGTGTTGGTATTCATGCACACCTCGAACGAGCCCGACCCGACCGGCGGCGTGACAGTCACACTCGCCTGGTAGTCCTCGTCGAACGAGAAGATGCCGCAGCCGCACGAGCCATCCGTCTCGGTCATCGGGATCGCGTAGAAGTCCCAGTCGCCCGAGGGGTAGATCGTCATGGTGCTGTAGTTGCGCGTCTGGTCGCTAGCGGCGGTTGCGAGAATCCGCGCGCTGGCGCAGTCCCCATTCGGCTCGAGGCTGTCCGCGAAC
>JANNLG010000209.1:0-16452 GCA_031396695.1 Deltaproteobacteria bacterium | reverse complement strand
GTGCGTTGGAAGAACAGGAAGTACGGCACGAGCACGGCGATCGCGAAGGCCGCAGCGATCGCCGCGAAGTGCCGGCTCGGCGACTTCGAGCGGACCGCCACGATCGCGGCGATGCTGGCGAGAATCGCGCTCCCGAGTTGGAGCGGCGTGTAGAAGAAGTACATGCGGCGCGCGTTGGCGCCGAACCAGACCAGGAAGTCGGCCGCCGCGAGCTCGCGCCAGAACGGAATCAGCAGCACGCCCGCCGTCAGCATGCCGCCCAGGGAGACACCGAGAAGTGCCGCTGCGACGACGTTCAACATGGTCCCCATCCTCTCATCTCGAGCCTGGAACGGAAATGTCTTTTCCCAAACACACGCTGGTGTCCGGCGACAGGCAATACTCGCCGAAGAGCGGAATGGGCTCGAAGCCGGCGCCTCGATACAGCGCGAGCGCGGCCGCCTGGCGCACGCCCGTTTCGAGCACGAGCCGACGCACGCCGAGCGCGCGCGCCTCCGTCTCGAGCGTTTCGACGAGGCGCCGACCGAGCCCCGTACCGCGCGCGCTCGGCACCACGTACATGCGCTTGAGCTCGGCCGTCTCGGCGTCGAGCAGCCGGAACGAACCGCAGCCGACGGGCGAGCCACCGCAGCGCGCGACGAAGAACGCGCCGCGAGCGCCGGTGACTTGTTCGGGATCGAGATGGAAGTGGTTGGCGCCGGGCTCGGAGTACAGCGCGGAGAGCTCGTCGTTCAGCGCGCGAATCAGCGCGAGGCTTTCGCCGGCCGAGAGATCCGCGCGCGCAATCGAGATCGGATCGTACTCCATGTGGACGTGTGTAGCGGTGGCGGCGATCCTTCGGAAGCCGAGCCGCTCGTACAGATGCTGCGCGGGATTGGGGTTCAGCACGCGGAGTCGAACGGGCTTTCCGTCGCCGCGCGCGCGCGCGATCAGCTCGCGGATCAGCGCGCTGCCCACACCCCTGCCGCGCAGCTCCGAGCTCAAGTAGAGACCGGCGAGGAAGCGGTGATCGGCGTGCTCGTCGATCTGCAGATAGCCCGCGTCGCGACCGTCGACCTGCACGATCGACACGTGCTCGCACGCGAAGCCGTCGCGGAAGCCGCGCTCCTGGTCGCTCGGGTTCCAGCCGAACAGCTTCTCGACGTACGGCCGAATGCCCTCGTGACCGATCGCCATCATCGGCTCGAGGTCCTCGGGAACGGCCGGGCGCAAGCTGTACCTCATGCGCGCCAACACCGTGCCTGCGCCGCACGCGCGGTCAGCAGACGCCGGATTCCCGATGGCGCTCGGGTGCGAAGCGCGTGGCGAGCAAACCCGTCGCCCGCTCGAGCTCGATCTCCGCCACCAGCACACCCTCCTGCCCGTACGGGAGGAACGCCTGGCACTCGCCCAACGGCGAGATCAAGCTCGTCGCCGACTCCGGATAGCGCAGCGCGTAGTTGACGCTCGCGAAGTAGATCGTGTTCTCGCGGCTGCGCATCATCATCGCCTTCTCGTAGTACGGGTTGCTCGAAGCGCCCCACTCCGTCAGGCGGACACCCGCGTGGTTCGCGCCGGTTTGCTGCGGGTGGAACACGATCTTCGCGCCGCGCACCGCCGCCCAGCGCACCGTCTCCGGATAGCGCCAGCCCTCGTGACAGATCGCGACGCCGAACTTCAGGCCGCCGATCTCGAACAGTCGCCGCGTTTCTCCCGGCACGTAGAAGCGATCCTCGCTCGGATCGAGCTGGTTCTTGGTCTGGTAGCCCTGGAGCTCACCGCGCGCGTCGATGACGTACGCGGCAATCTGCCGACCCTGGTCGGTCACGCGCTCGAGTCCGTGGATCGCGGCAACGCCGTGCACGCGCGAGATCTGCGCGACCGCTCGAAGCGCGTGCGCCTGCGTCGCCGCGTCGAACGGAAACGGCTCGAAGTCCTGCCCGCGCAAGCCCGGTAGATAGGCTTCGGGGAAGCACACCAGCTCGGCGCCGCGCGCGGTCGCCTCGGTCAGCAGGCGCTCGATCTTCGCCAGCCCGTCGTCGAGGCTCGTGGCGACGGAGGGCGATGCCAGACCGATGATCATGCTCGCCAAAATACCACGCGGAAGTGCGCTACCTCGGCCCGCCCAGCGCGACGAAATCGCCCTCGAAGTGACAGGCGCCTGCCCGTCGTGCTCGTGCCGCGGCGATGGGCGGCGAACGCGGCTTCGAGTAGCGTTCTCCGGTGCCCGCTCGCGACGTCGCCACCGCGTTCATGGTCTGGAAGGCCGCGCGGGCCGCCTGCGCGCGCGGCTACTGGCTCGTCGCGAGTCTGTACCTCGTCGTCGATGCGGACCTCGACGCGTTCCAGCTCGTGTTCATCGGCGTCGCGCAGGGCATCACGGGTCTCCTGTGCGAAGTCCCGACCGGGGTCATGGCCGACGCGATCAGCCGCAAATGGTCGATCGTGGTCGCGCACGCGCTGACCGGCGCGGGGATGCTGGTGACCGGGCTCGTGACGGACTTCCACGCGCTGGTCGCGACGCAGATGCTTTGGGGGCTGGGCTGGACGTTCACCAGCGGCGCCGAGGTTGCGTGGCTGACCGACGAGCTCGATCGACCGGAGCGCGTCGCCGGCGTGCTGACCGCCGCGGCTCGCTGGCAACAGATCGGCGCGGCCGCGGGCTTGATCGGCTTCGGCGCGCTGGCCTGGGCAACGAGCCTTTCCGCCGCGATCGTGATCTCCGGCCTCGCGATGTGGGGGCTCGGCCTCTTCGTCGTCGCGCGCTTCAGCGAATACCACTTCAGCCCGACCCGCGTGCACCGCCTGCGCGAGTCCGTGTCGATCTTCCGGCGCGGATTCGCGCTCGCGCGAAGCGATCGCCAGATCCTGCTCGTGTTCGCGGCGACCGTGCTCGTGAACGGCGCCTCCGAGGGCTTCGGCCGCCTCTATGCCAAGCAGCTCGTCGCGCTCGGCTTCCCCGAAGCCCCCGCCCCGATCGTCTGGCTCACCGCCCTCGGCCTGGTCGCGTTGGCGCTCGGCGCACTCGCGCTGCGCATCGTGCAAGCGCGGATCGACGGCGAGCACGAAGCCCGCCGCCTCTACGCCGCCGCCTGCTTCGTCGGCGCACTCGGTCTGCTCGTGTTCGCCGCCGCGCCCGACGACGCCACGGCGATGGCCGGCGTGCTACTCGTCGAGGGCATCGCCTGGCCCGTCACCCGCTGCGTCAGCGAAATCTGGGTCAATCGCCGCGCCACCCGCGACGTGCGCGCGACCGTGCAGTCATTCCTGTCTCAGGCGGAATATCTCGGCGAGATCACGCTCGGCATCACGCTCGGCGTGCTCGCGCAGGCGGCCGGCATTCCCGCCGCCATGCTGGGTTCGTGCGCGCTCGCGCTGTTCGCGGGCCTGCTCGTCGCCCGCTCGCGCGGCGCTCCGCCGCCCGAGCTCACTTCTTCTGGATCGACTTCAGGTAGTCCACCAACGCGTTGATCTTGTCGCGCGTCTCGGCCTCGTTCGGTCCGCCCGGCGACGCGACGCCGATGCCGAACTGCTTTCCCCACAGCGGCATGTTGAGCGGGCCGTGGGCGCGGGCGCGGCGCCGGCCGTCGATGATCTCGCGAATCTCCACGTCGGGAAACACACCCTTGCGTCGCAGCGCGATCGTGGTCAGGTCGGCGGGGGCGACCTTCAAATCCTCGGCGAGCACGCCGTCGCCCTGCCCCTTCATGCCGTGGCAGTCCATGCAGAACTGCTCGTACAGGTTGTGACCGCGCTGTGCGGCGGGCGACTCCTCAGCCCGCGCAGCGAATGCGAACAGCAACAGCGCCGCGGCGACGATCAGACTCGCGCTCGATTTCACGGTGGGTTCCCTCCTGCGATGTGCGTCGTGTGATTGCAAGCGAGGTGCCGGTCAGTCCGTCGTGAAGCGCACGGACGTCAGCTTGTATTCGGGGCAGTGAGACGAGAAGTCGCGATGTGGCCCGGTGACGCGGTTCGCGTGCGTCTCCGGGTAGTGGAACGACAGGAAGAGAGTGCCCGGCAACACGCGCGTCGACACGCGCGCCCGCGCGCGCAACCGACCCCAGCGGCTTTCGAGTCCGACTTCGTCGCCGTTGGCGATGCGCTCGCGCGCGGCGTCGTCGGGGTGGACTTCGAGCTCGTCGGCGGACGCGAGCACGGCGTTCGGGGTGCGGCGCGTCATCGTGCCGACGTTGTACTGCTGAAGGACGCGCCCGGTGTTCAACAGATAGGGGAATCCGGCGACATCGTGCTCGGGGCTCGGCGCGTATGCGACGCACGAGAGCGACGCACGCCCGAGCGCGAAGCGGGACTCGTGCAGCCGCTGCGTGCCCGGGTGGCCCGGCGCCGGACACGGCCACTGCAGGCCGTCGCCCTCGAGCCGCTCGTACGAGACGCCGCCGAAGAGCTGCGGCGCGGCGCGCGCGATCTCGTCCATGACTTGCGCCGGTGTCGTGTAGGTCCAGCCGCAGCCCAGCGCGCTCGCCACGTCGCAGATCACCTGCCAGTCTGGCCGCGCGTCACCGGGCGGTGTCGCGGCCGCGCGCACGCGCTGGATACGGCGCTCGGCGTTGGTGAACGTGCCGTCCTGCTCGAACACGCTCGCGGCCGGCAGTACCAGGTGCGCGAAGGCTTGAGTCTCGGACGGGAACAGCTCCTGGATCACCAGGAAGTCGAGGCGCGCGAGCGCGGTCTCGACGTGGCTCTGGTTCGGATCGCTCTGTGCAATGTCCTCGCCCTGGATCCACAGGCCGCGCAGGTCGCCGCGCGCGGCGGCGTCGAGCAGCTCCGGAATGGTCTTGCCGGGAGTCGCCGGCGGCAGCGTGCCCCAAAGCGTCGACAGCCGCGCGCGCACCGCCCGATCGTCGAGTCGTTGATAGCCGGTGAACGCGTCGGGCAGGCCGCCCATGTCGGCGTTGCCCTGCACGTTGTTCTGCCCGCGCAGCGGCAGCATGCCCGCGCCGGGACGCCCGATGCTGCCCGTGAGCAGCGCCAGGTTGCAGAGCGCGAGCACCGAACCGGTGCCCTGCGTGAGCTCGGACGTTCCGAGGCCCGAGACGAACAGCGTCGGTCCCGCATCGGCGAGCTCGTGCGCGAGCGCTTCGATCTCGCTCTCGCGCACGCCGCAAACGCGCGCCTCCGACTCGACGCTGGCGCGCGAGACGTGTGCCACGAGCTCGTCGAGCCCCTGCGTGCGTTCCATCAGATAGGCGCGGTCGAGCGCGCCGCGGGCGATCAGGATCTGCGCGACGGCGTTCAGGAGCGCCACGTTCGTGCCCGGCTGGAGCTGCACGAACACGTCGGCGAGCGCCGCCAGCTCGATCCTGCGCGGATCGATCACGACCAGGCGAGCGCCGCGTCGGACCGCCTGCACGATCCGCGCGCCGATCACGGGATGCGCCTCGGTCGGGTTCGCGCCAACCACCGCGATCAGCCGCGCGCGCTCGATGTCGTCGTAGCAGGCGCTGGCGGCGCCGGTGCCGGTCGCCATGCGCAGCGCCTGTGCGGTCGACGCGTGACACACGCGCGCACAGCAATCGACGTTGTTGGTGCCGAGGCGGCTGCGGAAGAGCTTCTGCAGCAGGTACGCGGCTTCGTTCGTCGAGCGCGACGAGGTCAACACGCCGAGCGCGTCCGCGCCGTGCTCTGCTTGGATCTCGGCGAGCCGGCGCGCCGCGAATGCGATCGCCTCGTCCCAGCCGACCGGCACGAGTCTTCCGCCGCGGCGCAGGAGCGGCTGGGTGAGGCGCTCGGGCGACTCGCGCCAGCCGTGCGCGTAGCGACCCTTCGCGCACAAGTGGCCGCGGTTCACCGCGGCGTGCGAGACGCCGTGGATGCGGCGCACTTCACGCGCGTCGGACTCGATCTCGACCTGACAGCCGACGCCGCAGTAGCCGCAGGTCGAGCGCGTGTTGCGCAAGCGGCCGATCGGAGCGCCACGCTCCATGTCGAGGTCGGTGAGCGCGCGCGTCGGGCAGACCTCGACGCAGGCGCCACACGACGTACAGGGGCTGGTCGAGAAGTGCTCGTCCTCGCCGAAGATCAGCCGCGCCTCGTGACCGCGCCCGGCGACGTCGTACACGAACTGGCCCTGCACGTCCTCGCACACGTGCAGGCAGCTCCGGCAGGTGATGCACAGCTCCGGGTCGAAGCGAAGATAGGGATGGCTCGCCTCGCACGGGCCGCTGGGCCGCCCGACGTCGGCGAGTGCGCGCACGGCATCGCGCAGCGACTCGAGCGCGTGCGTGGAGGTGCGCACCTCCATGCCGTCACGAGCGGGTGTATGACAGGCGGCGAGCGGTCTGCGTGCGCCGCGCACCTCGACCAGACACACGCGGCAGCCGCCGTCCGGCGCGAGACCGGGGACGTGACAGAGCGTGGGAATCGCGACGCCGGCGCGCGCGGCGGTCTCGAGCAGCATTTCGCCGGGCACGAACTCGAGCTCGCGGCCGTCGATGCTCACGCGCGCAGCGTTCATCGCGCAGTCCGGTTGCGCATGAAGCTGGGATCGAGCCGCGAGAGGATCGTGCGCACAGGAGCCGGAATGCTCTGCCCGAACGGGCACAGGCTCGCGCTCGAGATCACCTCGAGCAGCGGCAAGAGCTCTGCATCGGCCTCGCGCGTGCGCGCGGCGGTGAGCCGCTGCGCGCGCCGCGAGCCGACGCGACAGGGCACGCATTTTCCGCACGACTCGTCGGCCATGAACGCGAGCCAGTCGTGCGCGAGCGCGCGGAAATCGGTGCCGACGGGCAACGCGACGAGTCCACCGTGCCCGAGCTCGATGCCGCGCGCGCCAAGCGTCTCGTAGCAGACCGGCACGTCCCACTCGTCCGGCAGCAGCACCGAGCCCATCGGCCCGCCGAGCGCGACCGCGGCCAGCGCTTCGCCCGCGCGTGCGCCGACCGCGACCTGCTCGATCAGCTCGCGCAGTGAAACACCGAACTCGACCTCGACGAGGCCGGGCCGCGCGAAGCCCGCGCTCAGGCAGATCGCCTTGGTGCCACTCGACGCGCGCGTGCCGAGCGCGCGGAACGCGTCGGGTCCGTTGCGCACGATCCAGGGCGCGTTCACGAGCGTCTCGGCGTTGTTCACGACCGTCGGCTTGCCGAACAGTCCCTGGGACGTCGGATACGGGGGACGCACCCGCACGTCTCCGCGCCGGCCCTCGAGCGCGGCGATCAGCGCCGTCTCCTCGCCGCACACGTAGCTGCCCTCTCCGCGCACGACGCGTACCTCGAGCGAGAAATCGCTGCCGGCGACCGAGGCGCCGAGCAGGCCCGCGCCGCGCGCGGCTTCGATCGCGCGCTCCACGCGCTCGGCCGCGCGCGGGTACTCCGAGCGCACGTACACGATCCCGTTTCGCGCGCCGATCGCGAACGCGCACAGCGCGAGGCCCTCGAGCACGGCGTGCGGATCGCTCTCGAGCAGGACCCGGTCGACGAACGAGCCCGGGTCGCCCTCGTCGCCGTTGGCGATCGCGTACTTCTCGGTGCTCGCGGTCGCAGCCGCGTGGCGCCACTTCGCTCCGGTCGGGAAGCCGCCGCCGCCGCGCCCCCGCTCCCCCGACATCTCGAGCGCGTGCAGCACGCTCGCAGGCTCGCCGTGCACCGCGCGCTCGAGCGCTGTCCACACACCCGCTTCGCGCGCGCGCGCGAGCGTGTGGTGGTCGCCGTGCGCGATGCGCTCGGTCACGATCGCGCGGCTCGCGAGCAGGCGGACCTCGGGCAGCGGCGCGAGGGGAGTGTCGCTGCCGGTCTTCGCGACCGATCCGTCCGCACGCAGCACCACCGGCGCGCGATCGCAGTAGCCGGCACAGTGGATCGACCGTCCGAATGCGGGTGCGACAGGCCCTGCGCGGTCTTCGGCCAGCGAGCACGACGTTCCCATACAGATACGCGCTCCGGCGTTCGGCGCGCGGCGATCCGCGAAGAACGAGTCGCGCGCGCGCGCGTGCACCGGGCCCGTTGCCGGCACGCGACTTCCTCCCCGCGGATTCACGCGCTCACGCCGGTGCAAGTCACAGTCCCCGGCCGCCGCGCGCGCAGCCCCGCGCCTGGCCTCGCTCGCCGCGACAGATGGCCACACTCATGGTCGCAAGTGCCGCACTTCGCGGACTCTCGCTCGCCTGTTCAAAGTTGCCTGCCGGTACGCGCGTTGCACAAGGCGCCGGCATGAGTTGGCCACCCAAGCGGATCCTCGTCGGAACGGATTTCTCGGATGCTGCGCGCGCGGCGCTTCGCGCGGCGGGAGCGCTCGCCAAGCGGACCGGCGCCGCGCTCGACCTGGTGCACGCCGCGCGCAACGGAACCGAGCTCGTGACCGGCTACGCGCCGCTCGACGCGCTGCTGCTGCGCACACCCGACTCCGCGCAGGCGCGCGCGCACGTGGAGAGCCAGCTCGCGGAGCTCGCGAAGGATCTGGCGCCGCAGACGGTGAAGCTGCACCTGGTGCGCGGCGAAGCCGCACCCGAAGTCATCGCGCTGCGCGAGCTGCTGCGCGCCGATCTGGTCGTGCTCGGTGCGGTCGGGCTGCGCGGCATTCGCCGATTCATTCTCGGCAGCGTCTCCGACCGTGTGCTGCGCCGGCCCGGCTGTCCGCTCCTGCTCGTGAACAAGGCGCCAGCCACCGGCGAGCTGAAGACGATCGTGGTCGCGCAGGAGTATCCGGATCGACCGACGCCGTGGTTGGAGATCGCGCTGCGGATCGCGCACGCGGAGCGCTCGGAGCTGGTCGTGCTGCACGTGCTGCCGCCGAAGGGCTACGCCTCGGACGCGCACCACGTCGATCTCGAACAACACCGCGCGCCCGAGAAGCTCGAACGGCTGGTCGCGCAGCTCGACGCGACGGTGCCCGTGCGCATCGAAACGAGGCACGGCGACGCCGGAGATCTGGTCCCCGCCATCGCGCGTGAGCTCCGCGCCGATCTGCTCGTGATGGGCGCCGAACGCCACGCCGACGGCTGGCCCGGGCGAGTCACGGATCGCGTCGCGCGCGCGGGCCTGCCCGCACTGCTGGTGGTGTGGCCCGAGCCGGAGACGGAAGAAGAGTTCGAAGGAGACGAAGAGTGACCTCGGCGCAGCCCGAACCGGTCTACAACATGGATGTCGTGCGCGGCTTCGCGCTCTCCGCGCTGATTTGGGGCGTCGTCGGCATGAGCGTCGGCCTGGTGATCGCGCTGCAGCTCGCCTGGCCCGAGCTGAACATCGGGCCCTACTTCCACTTCGGCCGTCTGCGCCCGGTCCACACCAACGTGGTGATCTTCGGCTTCACGCTCGGCGTCGTGTTCGCCGGCAGCTACTACGGCGTCCAGCGCTTGTGTCGCGCGCGTCTGCCGTCGGACTTGCTCGCGCGCCTGCACCTGTGGCTTTGGAACGTCGGCCTCGTGCTCGCCGGCCTGTCGCTGATCACCGGACACACCAGCTCGAAGGAATACGCGGAGCTCGAGTGGCCGCTCGACATCGTGATCGTGGTGATCTGGGTGATCTACGCGGTGAACTTCTTCGGCACGGTGATCAAGCGGCGCGAGCGCGGGCTGTACGCGGCGATCTGGTTCTGGGGCGCCACGATCCTGACCATCGCGATGCTGTACATCGCGAACAACCTGGCGCTGCCCGTGTCACTGCTCAAGTCGTACTCGATCTACGCGGGCATGCACGACGCGAACATCCAGTGGTGGTACGGACACAACGCGGTCGGCTTCGTGCTCACGACCCCGATCCTCGGCCTCATGTACTACTTCTTGCCTCGACAGGTGGACCGGCCGATCTTCTCGCACCGACTCTCGATCTTGCACTTCTGGTCGCTGATCTTCATCTACATCTGGGCGGGGCCGCATCATCTGCTCTTCTCGCCCCTGCCCGACTGGGCGCAGTCCGTCGGCATGGCGTTCTCCATCATGCTGCTGCTCCCGTCCTGGGGCGGCATGCTGAACGGTCTGCTCACACTGCGCGGCGCCTGGGCGCGCGTGCGCACCGATCCGATCCTGAAGATGTTCGTCGTCGGCCTCACCTTCTACGGCATGAGCACGTTCGAGGGTCCGATGATGGCGATCAAGACCGTGAACGCGCTCTCGCACTTCACCAACTGGACCGTCGGGCACGTGCACTCGGGCGCCCTGGGCTGGGTCGCGCTCACCTGCTTCGCGACGCTCTACTACCTGGTGCCGCGACTGTGGCATACCCCGCTCTGGAGTCAGCGCCTGGCAGAGACACATTTCTGGGTCGCCACGCTCGGCATCCTCCTGTACGTGACGCCGATGTGGATCTCCGGCGTCACGCAGGGCCTGATGTGGCGCGCGACGAACCCCGACGGGAGTCTGACCTACACGTTCATCGAGACGGTCGCCGCGATCCGCGTCTACGACATCCTGCGCGCGATGGGCGGCGTGGTGTTCCTCTCCGGCGTGCTGCTGATGTTCTGGAACGTGATCCAGACCATCCGCAAAGGCAGCGCCTCGATCCCTGCGGGCGCAAGTCCGCATGCGGCTCCGCTGCCGGCGGCGGGAGGTTGAGTCGTGGCGTTTGACTGGCACAGAAGACTCGAAGCGAACGCGGTAGTGTTCTTCATCCTCAGCTTCCTGGCGATCACCGTCGGCGGCGCGGTGCTGCTGATCCCACCGTACTTCCTGGCGGGCACGATCGAGCCGGTCGCCGGCCTCGAGCCCTACAGCGCGCTCGAGCAGGAAGGGCGCGACATCTACGTGCGCGAGGGCTGCAACACCTGCCACAGCCAGCAAGTGCGGCCGTTCAAGAGCGAGACCGATCGCTACGGCACCTACTCGCGCGCGGGTGAGGGCATCTACGACCGGCCGTTCCTGTGGGGCTCGCGGCGCACGGGGCCCGACCTCGCCCGTGTCGGCGGCAAGTACCCCGACTCGTGGCACTGGCTGCACTTCCAGAACCCGCGCGACATCGAGCCGCGCTCGAACATGCCGACGTTCTCTTTCCTGTCGGAGCACGAGGTCGATCTGTCGACGGCCTCTCGCAAGCTCGACGTGCTGCGCACGCTCGGTGCTCCGTACAGCGACGACGAGGTCTCGGGCGCGGAGGCAGCCGCGCGCGCACAGGCCGCGGAAGTCGCCGCGAGCCTGCGCGCCGCCGGCGTGATTCTCGACGATCAACAGGCGCAGAGCGAGACGATCGCGCTGATCGCCTACCTGCAGACGCTGGGACGCGCGGTCGCTGCGGCGCCTCCGAAACAGGTGCAGCTCGCACCGGCGGCCGCTCCTGGCGCGGCCGCGGCTGCTGGAGAGGAAGGCCGATGAGCGACACGCAACTCGAGATTCCAGAGCTCCCCGCACCCGGGCGCGAACGGGACGGAATCGGGGAAGACGACCACGAGATTCCGCTCTGGTTCAACCTGTCGTGGATCGCGACGACGATCTACGGCATCGCCTACATGATCTGGTATCTCGCGCTCTCCGATTGGACGTCGACGGGTCAGTGGCAGGCGGAGGTCGCGGCGGCGGAAGCACAGACGGCCGCTCTGCGCGCGAGTCTGCCGACCACGAATCCGTACTCGACCAGCGACGCGGCGGCGATGGCCGAAGGCAAGGAAGTCTTCGGCACGATCTGCATCGCGTGTCACATGGCCGACGGACGTGGACTGGTCGGCCCGTCGCTCGTCGATCCGTACTGGAAGTACGGAGACTCCGACGCAGAGCTGTTCGCGACGGTCAACGAAGGTCGGCCCGGCGGCATGGCTCCGTGGGGCGCGCAGCTCGGCAACGAGAAGATCTGGAAAGTGATCGCCTTCATGCGCACGTTGCCGAAGGCGAGCGAGCCCGGCTTCGGCGCGCCCGACTACGTTCCACCGCCGCCGCGGGCGCCCTGAGGAGCCCTGCCTCGTGATCGACGCGCGTCCCGTCCGCGGTCCGTTTCGCCGCCTGCGCACGCAGGTGGAGGCGGCGCTGATCGCGCTCATGTTCGCGCTGCCCTGGATCGAGATCGCCGGCGAGCCGCTGCTTCGACTCGACGTGCCGCAGCGGCGCTTTCACGTGTTCGGGCTCGTGATCTTCCCGCAGGAGCTGTTCTTCCTGTGGCTGGTCGTGATCGGACTCGCGTTCGCGCTGTTCTTCTTCACCGCGCTCGCCGGGCGCTTGTGGTGCGGTTGGGCGTGTCCGCAGACGGTGTTCTCGGACCTGTTCGCGGGCATCGCGCGGCGAATCCAGGGCTTTCGTGGCACGCGCGCGCCGGCTCGGATCGCGAAGTGGCGGATCGCGGCGACCCACGCGGTCTTCGCGCTGCTCGGACTCGTGATCGGCTTCCACGGGGTCGCCTACTTCTGCTCGCCGCGCGAGCTGCTCGGCGACCTGCTACACGGAGATGCGTCGCGCGCGCAGACGGGGTTCCTGGCCTTCGGCGCCGTGCTCTCGTACGTCGACTTCGCGCTCGTGCGCCAGACCTTCTGCAAGTACTTGTGCCCGTACGCGCGCTTCCAGGGCGTGCTGTTCGACTCGGACACGCTCGTGATCGGCTACGACACGAAGCGCGGCGAGCCGCGCGGCAAGCGCGGCAAGGCGGCCGGGGACTGCGTCGACTGCGGCCTGTGCGTGGCGGTCTGCCCGACGCAGATCGACATCCGCGACGGTCTGCAGCTCGAGTGCATCGCTTGCACGCAGTGCATCGACGCGTGCAACGGCGTGATGGCGAAGCTCGGACGCGCGCCGGAGCTGATCGGCTACCGCTCGCTGGTGTCGCTCGAGAGCGAGCGGAAGGCGCGCATGCTGCGGCCGCGCGTCCTGGTCTACGCCGCGCTGCTGGTGGCCGTCGCGGCCGCGTTCGCGACCTCGCTCGCGCGGCGCATGCCGTTCGAGCTCACGGTCGCGCACAACGCCTCGAACCTGTACGAGACACTCGCGGACGGCCGGACCGGCAACGCCTACACCCTGCACATCGAGAACCGCGGGCGCGCGAAGCAGGCGTTCCGACTCGCGCTCGAGGCGCCGAAGGGCTTCGAGCTGCTCGGCGGTGCGGGGCTCGTCGACATCGAGGGCTCGAGCAGCCGCGAGCTGCGCGTGTTCGTCGCCGCGCCCGCGACCGCTGCACACGCGCAGCCGATCGCGTTCTCGCTCGAGGACTCCGCGCGGCCTGAACAGCGCGTGCGCCGGAGCGCGATGTTCGTGTTCCGCCCGGGCGGAGGAGGAGAGTCGGGTGGCGCACGCTGAACGTCGCATCGAGCCCTGGGCGGTGGGTATCGTGGCCGTGCTCGCGCTCGGTCTCGCGGGGCCGATCGCGTTCCTGTGGATCGCGGTGCATGCACCGCCGGAACGCGTGGCCGCCGATCCGTGGCGCGTGTCGCTCGCGCAAGCTGCCGAGGAGCGCGTGCGCGGTTCGGGCCGCGACACCGGCTGGGACGTGTCGCTCGTCGCCGAGCGCACGAGCACGGGCGTGCGCGTGGAGCTCGCGCCCGAGACCACGAGCCGTCCGCTGCCGGACGACGTCGAGCTGCGCCTGCGCCGCGAGCGGCCCGAGCGCGCGGATCTCGACGCCGAGATCGCGCTCGTGCGCGTGAACGGTCGCTGGACCGCCGAGGTGCCGCTGCCCGCGCCCGGCCGCTGGCGGCTGCTCGCGCGCGCCGGCGCCCGTGACGTGTGGATCGAGCGCAGCTTCGCGCTCGAGCTGGCGCCATGAGCGCGCTGCTCGCCGAGACGGGCCTGTTCCTCGACGGACTGCGCTGCGCGGGCTGCGCGCTGCGCGTCGAGCGCGAGCTGCAGGGCGCACCGGGCGTGCGCGATGCGTCGGTCAACTTCGCGACTCAGCGGGCGCTCGTGCACTTCG
Organism: Deltaproteobacteria bacterium; assembly: GCA_031396695.1. Lineage (GTDB taxonomy): Bacteria > Myxococcota_A > UBA9160 > SZUA-336 > SZUA-336 > VGRW01. The sequence goes on along the minus strand of JANNLG010000209.1, from coordinate 2,695 downwards.
ACGCCAGCGCGACCGACGACTTCGCGCTCGTGCGCCGCGTCGAGGCGCTGGGTTATCGCGCGCTCGCCTACGATCCGGCCGCGCTCGAGCGACCCGCTTCGCGCGAGGCGCGGGCGACGCTCGCGCGCCTGTTGGTCGCCGCGTTCCTGGCCGGCAATGTGATGGTCATCTCGCTCGCGCTCTACTTCGGCGCGCTCGGCGAGATCGAGCCGGGCGCGCGCCGCGCGCTGCGCTGGCTGGCCGTCGCGCTGTCGGTTCCCGCCGTGACCTGGTGCGCGGCCCCGTTCTGGCGCGGCGCGCTGCGCGGCGCACAGCGCCGCGAGCTCACGCTCGACCTGCCGGTCGTGCTCGGCGTCTCGACCGCGTTCGCCGCGAGCATTCTCGGCACGCTGGCCGAGACCCACGACGTGTACATGGACTCCGCGTCGATGATCGTGTTCCTGATCCTGCTCGGGCGCACGCTCGAGCGCGGCGCGCGCGCGCGCGCGTCGGGTGCGGTCGAGCGGCTCGCGGCGCGCGCACCCCGCCGCGCCCTGCGACGCGGAGCGGACGGGCTCGAGGACGTCGACGCGGCCGCGCTCGTGGCGGGCGACCGCGTCGTGGTTCCAGCGGGTCAAGCCTTTCCGACCGACGCGCGCCTGCGGAGCGCCGTGGCCGAGATCGACGAATCGCTGCTCACGGGCGAGTCGCTGCCCGTGACCCGGCGCGCGGGCGAAGCGGTCGCGAGCGGCACGCGAAATCTCTCCGGCGAGGTCGAAGTCGAAGTCAGCGCGCCCGCCTCGGCGGGCACGGTCGCGCGGCTCGCCGGTCTGCTCGAGCGCGCGCAAGCGGAGCGCCCGACCATCCAGCGCGCGGTCGACCGCGTGGCGTCGGTGTTCGCGCCGGTCGTGCTCGCGGTCGCGCTCGCGACGGCGATCGGCTGGGCGATCGCGGGCGCGAGCTTGCACGACGTGGCGCTCCGCGCGGCCGCGGTGCTGATCGTGGCCTGCCCGTGCGCGCTCGGCCTCGCGACTCCGGCCGCGATCGCGGCGGCGCTGGGTCGCGCCGCTCAGCTCGGCTTCCTGTTCAAGAGCGGCGAAGCGCTCGAGCGCGCCGCGCGCATCGACCGCGTGCTGCTCGACAAGACCGGCACGCTCACCGAAGGCCGGCTCGAGGTCGTGCGCGCGATCGCGGTCGCTGGCGTGCCCGAGGCGCGCTTGCTCGCCACCGCGGCGGCCGCGGTCGGGCAATCGCGACACCCCGTCGCGGCGGGAGTCCGTCGCGAAGCCGAGCAACGCGGACTCGCGTTCGAGGACGCGCCGGATTCCCGCACCCTGCCCGGCCTGGGCATCACGGCGGGCAGCCGCCTGGTCGGCTCGCGCGCGCTGCTCGACGCGCAGCGGGTGGTGCTGCCGCCCGAGCTCGCGCGGGTCGCCGAAGCCGAGGCGCGCGGCGGAGCGAGCCTGGCCTTCGTGGCCGAGGCCGGCGTGGCGCTCGGCGTGCTGGTGCTCGCCGACCTGCCGCGCGCGGACGCGCGCGCCGCCGTACAACGCCTGGTGTCGCTCGGCGTGCGGCCCGCGCTGCTCTCCGGCGATCATGAGGGCGCGGTGCGAAGCGCGGCCGAGCGCGCGGGGCTGGTCGACGTGCAGAGCGACGCCCGACCCGACGTGAAGCTCGACCGTGTGCAGACCGAGCGCGCGTCGGGCGCGTGGGTGGCACTCGCCGGCGACGGCATCAACGACGCGGCCGCGCTCGCCGCCGCGGATCTCGGCGTCGCCTTCGCGCAGGGGTCCGACGTCACGATCCACGCCGCCGACGTCGTGATCCACGCGCCGCGCCTGATGGCGCTGCCCGCCTCGATCGAGCTCGCGCGCGAGACCATGCGCCGCATCCGCGAGAATCTGACCGTGGCGATCGCGTACAACGCGATCGCCGTGCCGCTCGCCGTCGCAGGCGTGCTCGGTCCGCTCTCGGCCGCGATCGCGATGAGCCTGTCGTCGCTGGTCGTGACCGGCAACTCGCTGCGCCTGCTGCGCTTCCGGATGCGCGCATGACGAGCTTCCTGTGGATCACCATCCCGGCCACGCTGCTGCTCGCGGGCAGCCTGCTCGGCTGGGTCGTGTACGAGGTCTTCGCCGGCAGCTTCGACGACTTCGAGGGCCCGGCCCAACGCGCGATACTCGACGACGATCGGGTTCCGGAGCGCGCCGCCACGACTGACTGAGTCTTCGCGACACCTCCCGCGCGTGGCTTCACGCCGCAGACTCGCCGCGCGACGCGCGCTGCGCGCGGATCGCGCAGCCGACGCGGCGGGCACGCCTCTTGCGAGCGAACGCAGGAAGATGTCGGCGCCGATGGCGCAGGAGGATTCCCGATGGCTGATTTCCTGTCCGCGTACTCGATTCAGAACTGGCTCGAGTCCTGTCCGCAGGGCTACCTGGAGCGCACCGAGTACGGCCACCCACCGGGCGAGCAGGAGTCGCCCTCCATCCTGGAGAACCCGCTGCTGCGCGAGGACGCGATCCGCGGCACGGTGCAGCTCGTCGTCGGCGAGCGCTGCGCGCTGGCCGCGTCGTCGGGTCTGATCAACGCGGCGCCGGACGAGGCGAGCAAGCGCTTCCTCGCCACCCAGACGCTCGACGAGGCGCGCCACGTGGAGATCTTCACGCAGCGGCTGTTCGACCTGGGCGTGAAGAAGGCCGAGCTCGAGGACGTG
>JANNLG010000207.1:0-1801 GCA_031396695.1 Deltaproteobacteria bacterium | reverse complement strand
CCTCCCCGCCGCCGATCGACAGTGACTCGCCCGCGTTGATCAACAGGTTCATCAACACCTGACGCAGCTGCGTGGGATCGGCGGCGACGAACGCCGGCCGGTCGGGCGCGTCGACACCGAGCCGCGCGTTCGGCGGCAGCGAGGAGCGAAGCAAATCGAGCGTGGCGCGCGCGAGCTCGGCGAGGTCGACCCGCTGTCGCGTCTTCCGCTCGTTCCCGGAGTACGCCAGGATCTGGCGCACGAGTTCGGCGGCGCGCACGCTCGAGTCGCGAACTCCCTCGACCAGCGCGCGCGCGGGTGGGTCGTCGCGCAGGCGTGCGATCGCGAGCTCGGCGTTGCCCAGAATCCCGACCAGCAGGTTGTTGAAGTCGTGCGCGACGCCGCCGGCGAGCAGACCCAGGCTCTCCAAGCGCTGCGCTTCGACGAGCTTCTGCTCGAGCAGCGCGCGCGCTTCCGCGTCCTGCCTGCGCGCGGTCACGTCCGCGACCACGCCCACGATGCGGCGCTCGCCCGTCGAGGCGTCGATCTGGATCTGGCCCCGCACGAGCACCCAGCGTGGGAGATCGAACGGCAAGGGAAGCCGGGTTTCGACCTCGAAGGGCTCGCCGCGCTCGAGCGACGCGCGGGCGTCCTCCGAGCTGAAGGTCGTGAAGTCGGGTCGCATGCCCGCCCAAGCGGTCGTCACGTTCGAGGGCATGTCCGTCTCGGGGAGCCCGAGCACGCTCGCGGCGCCCTCCGACCAAACCATGGCGCCCGATTCCAGATCCGCCTCCCAGGTCACCATGCTTGCGGCCGCGAGCGTGAGGCGCAGCCGCTCCTCGCTGCGCGCGAGCGCGTGCTGCGCCTGCTTGAGTTCGGTCAGGTCCGTCGACGTGCCGACGAAGCCGACCACGCGACCCTCGGCGTCGATCTCGGGCACCACCCGCGTGAGCACGTGCAGCTTCGCGCCGGTGCGGCTCACGATCGGGTGCTCGGCGCGATACTCGCCGCTGCCGCGCCGGAGCCGCTCCCAGATCTCGTTGGCGATCGGCTTGCCGCGCGTCACGACCAGGTCGAGCCAGCTTCGGCCGAGCGCTTCGTCGATCGGGATTCCCGTCATTTCGGACCAACGCCGGTTCAGATAGACGCAGCGGCCTTCGGCGTCGAGCCGATAAATCGAGACGGGTGCGGCCGCGGCGAGCGACTGATAGCGGCGCTCGCTCTCGACCAGCGCCGCGTGAGCGCGCTGCGCCTCGCTGTTGTCGTGGCCGACCAGCATCAGAGAGCGCTTGCCGCCGAACTCGACCGGCGTCGCGGAGACCTCGAGCGCGAGCGGGTGGCCGACCTGCGAGATCAGCCGCAGGCCGCTCAGGACGGAAGCCTGTTCGGAGTCGCGGATGCGGTCCAGCAGTTCGCGCACGCGCGCGCGATCGTCGGGATGGACAAGGTCGAGGGCGCGTTGTCCGAGCAGCTCGCCAGACGCGTTGCCACTGCACAGGAAGCCCACGGCCACGGGATTCGCGAACGCGATCGCGCCGTCGACGGAGATCGCGACCAGGTTCGGACTCACGTTCGCGAGGCCGACCAAGCTCGAGGGGTCGAACTGCAGACGCCCGTCCGCGGGCTGGCGACGCAAGCGCTCGAACATCCGCGCATCCTCCCGCACCGCGTGCGTTCGAATGCTAGCACCGCCAGCCGCGCAACCATCCGCTGCGTGGTCTCGGTGCGCCGCCGCTGCCAGGGTCCGGTTCGTGCGGGACGCTCGGAGCATCGGTGGAATCTGCCTGGTCGGGGCGGCGGCCTCGTTCTGGCTGTCGTGGTT
>JANNLG010000017.1:0-48922 GCA_031396695.1 Deltaproteobacteria bacterium | reverse complement strand
CTTTATCTCCGTTGACTTTTTTACTTCTTTGTCTCCTTTGACCTCTTTGACTAACTCACTGACTCATTGGCCACCTGTTCCCCTGTTTTTCCAAATCTCCTTTCCCTTCCCTGGTAATCCAGGATAGCTTCATATAAATTTTCTTTCCGGAAATCGGGCCAGCGAACATTGGTAAAATACAATTCAGCATAAGCTAATTGATACAATAAAAAATTACTGATCCTGAATTCCCCACTTGTCCTGATCATTAGCTCCGGATCAGGAAAAGCGCTGGTGGCCAGAAACCGTTGTAGTGTATCCTGGTCAATAGCTTCTACATTTAACCGGCCCTGCTTCACCTCAAAAGCAATATTCTTTACAGCATTCAGCAATTCCCAGCGGCCGCTATAGCTCAGCGCCATGATAAGGCTCAACCCTGTATTTTCTTTAGTGAAATCCAATGCTTCATTCAGTTCCTGCCTTGCATATTCAGGCAGCATGGTCATATCACCGATCACATGTAGCTTGATATTGTTTTTATGAAGGCTTTCTACTTCATTGCGGATGGTGGTTACCAGCAGTTCCATTAGTCCTATTACTTCATACTCCGGCCTTTCCCAGTTTTCTGTAGAGAAAGTCACGCGCGACAACGTGTCGGTGAAGGTGAACGCGGTGCTGTACTTCCGGGTCGTGCACCCCGACCACGCGATCATCAAGGTCGAGAACTTCCTGTACGCGACTTCGCAGCTCGCGCAGACCACCCTGCGCAGCGTGTGCGGTCAGTGCGAGCTCGACCACTTGCTGGCCGACCGCGAGCGCATCAACCACCAGCTCCAGAGCGAGCTCGATCGCGGCACCGATCCGTGGGGAGTGAAGGTGCGCGCGGTCGAGATCAAGCACATCGACCTGCCGCAAGAGATGCAGCGCGCGATGGCGAAGCAGGCCGAGGCGGAGCGCGAACGGCGCGCCAAGGTGATCCACGCGCAAGGCGAGTTCGAGGCGTCGCAGCGCCTGCGCGAGGCATCGGACGTGATGGTCCAATCCCCCTACACGTTGCAGCTCCGCTACCTGCAGACGCTCTCGGAGATTGCGGTCGAGCACAACTCGACGATCTTGTTCCCGATGCCGATCGATCTGGTCGCACCGCTGCTCGAAGCCGGGCGCAACCGGCCCAAGACCTAGGGCTCGGGCGAAGCGATGCGAGTCGTGCGTGTGCTCCCGGTTCTCGTGCTGTTGGCCGCCCTCGGATTCTGGGCTTCGACGGGCTTCTACGACGTCGCGCCCGACGAGCAGGCCGTCGTGCTGCGGCTGGGCCGCTATGCGCGCACGGTCGAGCCGGGCCGCTTCCTTTGGCACGCGCGCGGAATCGAGTCCGTGTTCAAGCAGCGCGTGACCACGACGCTGCGCGAGGAGTTCGGCTACCGCACCACGTCACTCGGCCCGCCCGCCGAGGTCGAGGAGCATCCCGAGGAGAAGGCGATGCTGACCGGTGACGAGAACCTGGTCGACGTCGATTTCGTGGTGCAGTACCGGATCCGCGATCTGCGCGATTGGTTGTTCGGGATCCGCTCGGAGGAGCGCGAGGACGTGATCCGCGACGCCGCCCGCGCGACGGTTCGCGCAGTGGTGGCGCGTAGCCCCGTCGACACGGTGCTGACCCAGCGCGGCCCGATCCAGGACGAGATCCGGCTCGAGCTGCAGGCGCTGCTCGACCGGTACCGCGCGGGCGTGCACGTACAGAGCGTCCAGCTCCAGGACGTCGACCCGCCAGCGGCGGTGCGCGAATCGTTCGCCGACGTGACCAGCGCGGCGCAGGACCGCGAGAGCGCCGTGCTCGAGGCGCAGGGCTACGCGGACAAGGTCGTACCGCAGGCCCGCGGTCGCGCCGAGGAAGCCTTGAACCAGGCGCGCGGCTACCGCGAGCAGCGCATCCTCGAAGCGCAGGGACAGGTCGCGAGGTTCTCGTCGCTCTTGATCGAGTACCAGCGCGCGCCCGAGGTGACGCGCGAGCGGCTGTACCTCGAGACGATGGAGCAGATCCTGCCCGGCATGGACAAGGTGATCATGGAGGAGGGCGGCACGGATCGCGTCGTGCCGTACTTGCCGCTCGAGCGGCGCGGGGGCAAGCGATGAGCCGCTGGGTCTCGCTGCTCCTGGTCGTGCTCACGCTCGCGGTCGCGTCGCTCTTCTGTGTCGTGATCCTGGACGAACGCGAGCAGGCGTTCCGCACGCTTCTCAACGAGCCCGATCCGCGCATACTCGGCGTGAGCTTGAACCGGGCGAACCTGACCGAACCCGGCTGGTACTTCCGCGTGCCGTTCCTGCACGAGTTCTACCGCTACGATCGGCGCAACCTGCACTACCACTCGGCGCCGCACTCGCTGAACACGGTGGACCGCACGCTCGTGGACGTGGACTACTACGTGATCTGGCGGATCGCGAATCCGCAGCGCTTCTTCGAGTCCAATCGCGGCGAGGCGGCCGCGCTGCAGCGGATCGACGAGTTGAGCTACAGCGAGCTGCGCGAGACCGTGAACCAGCACACGCTTCCCGACCTGCTCTCCGACCGGCGCGGCGAAGTCGAGCGCGAGATCACCGCCAGCGCCGCAAAGGCGCTCGAGCCGCTCGGCGTCGAGGTCGTGGACGTGCGCATCGGCAGCACGCTCTATCCCGTGGCGAACGTCGGACGCGTCTACGAGCGAATGCGCACCGAGCGCAGCCGCTTCGCGCTGAAGTTCCGCGCCGAGGGCGAGCAGCAGGCGCGCGGCATCCGCTCGAAGGCCGACGGCGACAGCCAAGTGATCCTGGCCGAGGCGGAGCGCGAATCGCTGCGCTTGCGCGGCGAGGGCGACGCGGAGGCGGCGCGCACCTACGCCGACGTGTACGGCGCCGATCCCGAGTTCTACAGCTTCGTGCGCAGCCTCGAGGCGTACCGGAAGTCGCTCGATCCCGCGACCACGCTCGTGCTCTCGCCCAAGTCGAGCTTCCTCAAGTACCTGTTCGATCCCGACAAGCCCGCGAAGCCGTTGCCCTGAGGCTCACTCCTCGATCGCGCGGTAGCGCCAGAAGCCGACGGCGAGCGCGGCGAGCGTGACGCCCCAGACCGGGATCGGCGGCGGTACGACACCGCTGCGTGCCAGCAGCAGCGCCAGCGTCCAGCACAGCCAGAACGCGGCCGTGGCGAGCAGGGAGCGAAGGAGCGCGCGCGGCAGTGATTCGTCGCGGGATTCTCCGGCGGCGAACGGAATCGCGAGCAGCACCACGATCAGCACCGCGAGGGGCTGCGCGAGCCGACTGTGGAAGGCGAGCTCGAGCTTGGCGACCTCGGCCGCATCGCCCGCGCTCTTGCGCATCTGCTTGGCGAGCTGGTGCAGTGTCATGCCGGCGGGCGGACGCGCCGCGCGCTCCATTTCGCCGCCGCTGATGCCCAGATCGAGCCGCACCGCGAGCTCGCTGTGCCGGTCGATCCCGCCCTCGGCCGGGAACTCGAGCACGTTCGCGTCGCGGATCTCCCAGGTGTCTCCGTCCAAGTTCGCGGCGCTCTTCGCGTCGAGCCGTTGACGGATGGCGCGCACGTCGTCGAACAGGAACACCGTCACGTCGCGCATCACGCGTTCCTGGGCGTCGTACTCGGCCGCGGAGAAGATCGAAGCGCCCGAGGCGAACCACCAGCGCCCGAGCCGGCGCTCGGGCATGCGCACCTTCTCGTCGCCGGCCTCGCGTTGGCCCTGTTCGAGCAGGGTGCGCGCGGGCAGCAGCACACGGTCTTCGAAGACGCCGATGCCGAGCGCGATCCCCGCGCAGCCGACCAGGATCGGCAGCAGCGCGGCCTGCAAGCGGATGCCGCCGGTGCGGATCGCGGTGATCTCGGAGCTGCGCGAGGCGCGCGACAGACACAGCACGATGCCGGCGACGCATGAGATGGGAACCGCGATCGGCAGCACCGGATAGGCGCGCAGCGCGACCTCGCGCATGCCGCTCCAGAAGTGCCCGGCGAGCTCGTCGATGTGCAGCAGGACGTCGGCCGCGCTCCACATCACCAGCAGCCCGAGCAGCACGCCGGTGGAAGCTTGTGCGAACTCGATCAGCAGGTGGCGGGAGATGATGCGCACGCGCGGGAGCATAGCGCCGCATCCGAGCGGGAGGAGGGAGTGGGCGGAGGCCGCCGGGCGCGCGGCGAGGCCGTTGCAAGCCCCGGGGGGAGTCCCTAAGTATCAGTCCGCATGCAGGTGTACGAGGGAAGCGCCGCGCTCGACGGGTCCGTGCGCGGCTGCGTCCTGACCGTGGGGAACTTCGACGGCCTGCACCTCGGGCATCGGGCGCTGCTCGACGCGGTGCTCGCGCGAGGTCGCGCGCTCGGCCGCCCGTGCGCGCTCTATACCTTCGATCCGCACCCGCGCCGCGTGCTGTTTCCCGATCAACCTCAGCCGCGACTGATGACTTGGGAGCAGCTCCGCGCGGAGCTCGAGGCGAGCGGCATCGACGCGCTCGTGCGCGAGCCGTTCACGCACACCTTCGCGGCGCTCGCACCCGAGGAGTTCCTGCGCGAAGTGATCGCGCGGCGCGTCGGCCCGGCCGAAGTCTTCGTCGGCCGCGATTTCCACTTCGGCAAGGGCCGCGCGGGCTCGGGTGAGTGGCTGCGCGCGAGCGCGCCCGCGCACGGAATCCGCGTCGAGATCATCGACCAGGTACGGGCGGGCGAGCGCGACGTCTCGAGCACGCGCGTGCGCGAGGCGTTGCTGCGCGGCGACGTGGCCGAGGCCTGGCTGTGTCTCGGACGCCCCTACTCGATCGTGGGTCACGTGGTCGAAGGCGAACGGCGCGGCCGCACGCTCGGCTTTCCGACCGCAAACCTCGCGCCCGAGAGCGAGCTGGTGCCCGGCAACGGCGTGTACGCCACGCGCGTACGGCTGTTCGACCGCGATCGGCCGGGCGCGTCGACGCACCCGGCCGTGACCAACATCGGCGTCCGCCCCACCTTCGAGCCGGGCCGTGTCCTGGTGGAGTCCCATCTGCTCGATTTCGTGGGGGACCTGTACGGCCGGCGCATCGCGATCGATTTTCACGCGCACATCCGCGCCGAACGCCGCTTCGGTGGCCCCGTCGAGCTCGCGCGGCAGATCGCGCTCGACGCCGCCCAAGCGCGCCGGGTGCTGCACGCCGGGGACGCTTGAGCGCCGCGCAGGAGCCGCAGGGCACGAAGCCGGGGTGGCTGCGCCACGCGCTCGACTGGCGCATCTGGGTGGGGATTGCGATCCCCGCGGTCGCGATCTACTACACGCTGCACGACGTCGACCTGCGCGACGTCGCGACACACATCGGTGACGCGAACCCGTGGATCGTGCTCGCGATGGTCCCGTTCCAGATTCTCGGGCTGTGGGTACGCGCCGTGCGCTGGCGCTGGCTGTCGCTCTCGCTCGCGCCGGAGCCGCTGCCCATGCGCGCGCTGTTCCGCGCCACGGCGCTCGCGTTCATGGCGGTGAACGTGCTGCCGTTCCGGCTCGGTGAGCTGGCGCGGCCCTGGTTGCTCGCGCAGGAGACGGACGTGCGGGGCGCGGCGGCCGTGGGCACGCTCGTGCTCGAACGCGCGATCGACTTCACCTGCGTGTCGATGCTGGGTGGTGTAGTCCTGCTCGTGCACGCGAACGCGATGCCGACCTGGGTGAGCTCTGGCGCGGTCGTGTTCGCGGCGTTCACCTGCGTGCCGATCGCCCTGATCGTCGCGTTGCGCGTGAACGAAGCCGGCACGCTCCGACTCGTGGACGCGATGCTGCGCCCGTTTCCGGTCGCGCTGCGCGAGCGCGTGATGGACCTCGTCTCCGAAGTGTGTCGCGGGCTGGCCGGGCTGCGCGGCTGGCGTGCGAGCCTGCAGGTGGCGCTGCACAGTCTGCTGCTGTGGGGGATCGTGCTGCCCGCGCCATTTCTGCTCGGGCTGTACGCGTTCGGAATCGAGCTCGAGCCGCGCCAGATTCTGCTGGCGACCTTCACCACCAACGTGTTCGTGGCGCTGGCGGTGGCGGCGCCGTCGGCGCCCGGCTTCTTCGGCGTGTTCCATTTCGCCTGCCGCGAAGCGCTAGGCCTGTTCGGCGTGAGTCGTCCCGTGGCGGTGGCTTACGGCACCGTCGTGCACCTCACGTATTGGATTCCCGTGACGCTGATCGGCTCCGTGATCGCCGCCCAGAGCGGCGCGCGTTTGGGCGAGCTGATCGGCCCCCGGCTCGGTAAAGCTCCCTCCGACCCCCACCGATAACCCAGCGCAAACCCGGGTCTTCTCGCGACACTCGCGCGAAACGGATCCGCTGCGGCGGAGGGGTGCGTTGAACGATCGGATCGGCGAGCTCCTCGTACAGAAGAACCTTCTGTCCCAGGAGCAGCTGCGTCGCGCCAAGGAAGAGGCGAAGACCAGCGGTACGCGCGTCGGCTACCAGATCACGAAGCTCGGCTTCGTGAACGAAGCGACCATCGCCGACACCGTCTCGGGTCAGTACGGCGTCCCCACGATCGAGCTCGCGGACTTCGAGGTCGACCCGGAAGTCATCGCGCTGATCCCGGAAGAGGTCGCGAACAAGCACACGATCCTGCCAGTCAACCGCGCGGGCTCGACGCTGATCATCGCGATGTCGGACCCGTCCAACATCCACGCGATCGACGACGTCAAGTTCCTCACCGGCTACAACGTGGAAGTCGTGGTCGCGGCCGAAGCTTCGATCCGGCGCGCGATCGAGCACTACTACGACAAAGGCCAGGGCCTGGAAGAGGTCATGGCCGGCTTCGACGACAGCGACTTCGAGCTGGTCGGCGGCGAGGACGGCACCAACCTCGAGGAACTCGAGAAGGCCGTCGAGGACGCACCGGTCGTCAAGCTCGCCAATCTGATCCTGACCGACGCGATCAAGAAGAACGCGTCGGATATCCACGTCGAACCCTACGAGAAGGACTTCCGCGTCCGCTACCGGATCGACGGCGTGCTCTACGAAGTCATGCGGCCACCGCGCAAGCTGCGCAACCCGCTCACCTCGCGCATGAAGATCATGGCCGACCTCGACATCGCTGAACGCCGCTTGCCGCAGGACGGACGCATCAAGCTGAAGCTCGGCAAGAGCAAAGAGATGGACTACCGCGTCTCGGTCCTGCCGACGCTGTTCGGCGAGAAGATCGTCATGCGGCTCCTCGACAAGGGGAACCTGCAGCTCGACATGACCAAGCTCGGCTTCGAGGAAGCCCAGCTCAACGATTTCAAGGTCTCGATCCACCAGCCGTTCGGGATGGTGCTGGTCACCGGGCCGACCGGCTCCGGCAAGACCACCACGCTGTACTCCGCGCTCTCGGAGCTGAACAAGACCTCGGAGAACATCTCCACCGCCGAGGATCCGGTCGAGTTCAACCTGTCCGGCATCAACCAGGTGCAGATGAAGGAAGACATCGGACTCAACTTCGCAGCCGCGCTGCGCGCCTTCCTGCGCCAGGATCCGGACATCATCATGGTCGGCGAGATCCGCGATTTCGAAACCGCGGAGATCGCGATCAAGGCCGCGCTCACCGGTCACATGGTGCTCTCGACGCTGCACACGAACGACGCCCCGAGCACCATCAATCGCTTGCTCAACATGGGCATCGAGCCGTTCCTGGTCGCCAGCTCGGTCAACTGCATCGTGGCCCAGCGCCTCGCGCGGCGCGTGTGTCCCGAGTGCAAACAGGACGACCCGACTGTCTCGAAGGAGGATCTCGAGCAGGCGGGACTCACGCCGGCCGAGGCGGCGAAGTGCAGACCCGTCAAGGGTGCCGGCTGCGGCAACTGCTCCGAGACCGGCTTCAAGGGCCGCATCGCCGTCTACGAAGTCATGGTGCTGCGCGAGACGCTCAAGGAATTCGTGCTGAACGGCGCTAGTTCCACGGAGATCAAGCGCGAAGCGATCCGCGGCGGCATGAACACGCTGCGGCGCAGTTCACTGAACAAAGTGCTCGAAGGCGGAACGACCCTGTCCGAGGTGTTCCGCGTGTCCGCTCGGGACGATTAGGAAGACGATGGCGAATCTTCACCAGCTCCTGAAGGCGATGATCGAAAAGGGCGCGTCGGACCTGCACCTGACGACGGGCAGCCCGCCGCAGCTTCGCGTCGACGGCAAGCTCGTGCCGCTGCGCATGGAGCCGCTCTCGCCGCAGGACACCAAGCAGGCCTGCTATTCGATCCTGACCGATTCGCAGAAGCACCGCTTCGAGGCGCAGAGCGAGCTCGACCTCTCGTTCGGCGTGAAGGGCCTGGCGCGCTTCCGCGCGAACGTGTTCGTACAGCGCGGCGCGGTGGCCGCGGCGTTCCGCACCATCCCGTTCAAGATCCTGAGCTTCGACGAGCTGGGGCTGCCGCCCGTGGTCGAGAAGCTGTCGCAGAGGCCGCGCGGCCTGATCCTGGTGACGGGGCCGACCGGCTCGGGCAAGTCGACCACGCTCGCGTCGATCCTCGACAAGATCAACACCGACAACAACCACCACATCATCACGATCGAGGACCCGATCGAGTATCTGCACTCGCACAAGAACTGCGTGGTGAACCAGCGCGAGGTCGGCGCGGACACACAGAGCTTCAAGGCCGCGCTGCGGTACATATTGCGCCAGGACCCGGACGTCGTGCTAGTCGGCGAGATGCGCGACCTCGAGACGATCGAGGCGGCGCTGACCGTCTCCGAGACCGGCCACTTGTGCCTGGCCACGCTGCACACCAACTCGTGCGTGCAGACCATCAACCGCGTGATCGACGTGTTTCCCGCGCACCAGCAGTCGCAGATCCGCACGCAGCTCTCGTTCGTGCTCGAGGGCGTGATCAGCCAGACGCTGATCCCGCGCGCGACCGGCGGCGGCCGCGTGATGGCGCTCGAGGTCATGGTGCCCAACGCCGCCATTCGCAACCTGATCCGCGAGGACAAGATCCACCAGATCTACTCGCAGATGCAGATCGGTCAGGACAAGTTCGGCATGCAGACGCTCAACCAGTGTCTCGCCGATCTGTACGGACGACGGCTGATCACGCACGAGGACGCAGTCATGCGCAGCTCCGATCCGGACGAGCTGCAGAACATCATCTCGAGCGGCAACGCGGGTCTGCGCTCGAGGCAGAGGGCGAGCTAGCCGCGAGAGCGGGAGGGCACGATGCCGACATTCAACTGGGCAGGAAAGACGCGCGACGGACTCGCCAAGAAGGGCGTGATTGTCGCCAACGACGTCGACGGCGCGATGCAGACGCTGCGCGCGCAGGCGATCACGCCGACCACCGTCAAGCTCAAGCCCAAGGATCTGTCCGAGATCTTTCCGGTACTGCAGAAGAAGCCGACGACCAAGGACCTGGTCATGTTCACGCGCCAGTTCGCGACCATGATCGATGCCGGTCTGCCGCTGGTGCAGTGTCTCGACATCCTGGGTACGCAGCAGGAGAACGCGAGTTTCAAGAAGACGATTCTGCAGATCAAATCGGACGTAGAGAGCGGTTCGACGTTCTCCGACGCGCTCGGCAAGCACGTGAAGGTCTTCGATCGCCTGTACGTGAACCTGGTCGCGGCCGGCGAGGTCGGCGGCATCCTCGACACGATCCTGAACCGGCTGGCGGCGTACCTGGAGAAGAACGAAGCGCTGCGCCGCAAGGTCAAGGGCGCGATGGTCTATCCCGCGTCCGTCACCGTGATCGCGATCGTGGTCGTCGTGGTCATGCTCGTGAAGGTCATCCCGGTCTTCGAGAAGATGTTCTCGGACTTCGGCGGCGTGCTGCCGGCTCCGACGCAGATGGTCATCAACGTGTCGCACTTCATGCAGAGCTACATCATGTACATGATCGGCGGGATCGTGTTGGCCGCATTCGCGTTCAAGCGCACCTATGCCACGCCGGGTGGAAAGGCGGTGTTCGATGCGCTGTTCTTGAAGACGCCGATCTTCGGCAGCCTGCTGCGCAAGGTGGCCGTGGCGCGCTTCTCGCGCACGCTCTCCACCATGCTCTCTTCGGGCGTGCCGATTCTGGACGCGCTCGAGATCGTGGCGCGCACCGCCGGCAACGTGGTCGTGGAGCGCGAGATCCTGCGCACCAAGGGCTCGATCGCGGAAGGCAAGACCATCGCCGAGCCGCTGCAAGGCTCGAAGGTGTTCCCCGGCATGGTCGTGCAGATGATCTCGGTCGGTGAGCAGACCGGCGCGATGGACGCGATGCTCGGCAAGATTGCCGACTTCTACGACGACGAGGTCGACACCGCCGTCGACGCGCTGACCTCGCTGCTCGAGCCGCTGCTCATGGTCGGTCTGGGCGGCTCGATCGGCTGTCTGCTCGTGGCGATGTACCTGCCGATCTTCAAGATCGCAGACGCCGTCAACTAGCGCGGATGCCCGCGGAGACGCGACGCACCGCCTTGCCGGTGAGCGCGTTCGCGACGCGGCTCGCCGCGCTCGCGGCGATCCTCACGCTCTGCGTTCTCACGCAGGTGCGCGGTGTCGAAGCGTACTCGGAGCGCGAGCTCGGCGCGCTCTACGCCCTCGTGCTCGCGGGCTTCCTGCTCGCGCTCGCGTACGGCGCGCTGGCCGCGTGGAGCCAGTCGCCGCGCCTGCACTTGTTCGAGCTGGTCGGCGACGCGCTGCTGGTCTCGGGCTTCGTGTACAGCTCGGGCGGAGCGGGCTCGATCTTCGGCTTCCTTTTTCTCGTTTGGATCGTGTATGCCGCGCTCACGCTCGGCGCGCGCGGGGCCGTGCTCGCCTGCGTGTGTGCGGTTGTCGCCTACAGCACGGTGGTGTGGGGGCCCGTCGCGGGCTGGCTGCCGCCGTTCGACGCGACCGAGGTCGTGAACCGCCACGAGGCGAGCGTGTCGGTGGTCGGCCACTCGGTCGCGTTCCTCGCCGTCGCGCTGCTCGCGCGGCGGCTCGCGGTCGAGGTGCAAGCGGGGCGCCGCGAGCTGCAGGAGCTCGGCGAGATCCACCGCCGGATCGTCGACAACGTCTCTTCGGGTCTGCTCACGGTGAGCCGCGCCGGCGTGATCAGCTCGTTCAATCGCGAGGCGGAGCGGATCACGGGCTGGACGGCCGCGGAAGTGCTCGGCGGCCGGCTCGAGCAGCTCTTCCCCGAGCTCGGCATAGTCGACGCGGCCAGCGGTCAGGAGCGAATGCAGGTGCGCTTCCAAAGTCGGGACGGCCGCAAGCTACACCTGGGCATGTCGGTCTCGGTGTTGCGCGATCCCGCGGGCGGCGCCGACGGCGCGATCGTGATTTTCCAGGACCTGACGCGCGTGGTCGAGATGGAGGAAGAGCTGCGCCGCAGCGAGCGACTCGGCGCGATCGGTCAACTCGCCGCCGGGCTCGCGCACGAGATCCGCAATCCGCTCGCTTCGCTCTCGGGCGCGATCGAGTTGCTCACCGTCGACCTGCCGACCGGCGACCGCAACTCGCAGACCCTGTCACAGATCGTGCGCCGCGAGACCGCGCGCCTGAACCGACTGGTCACGGACTTCCTGACCTACGCGCGACCCGGCCCGGGCCGCTTCGAACCGGTGGCGCTGGCGCCGCTGTTCGAGGAGCTGCGCGAGCTCGTGCAGCGCGACGCGAGCGCCGGCATCGCGCTCGAGCTCGATGTGCCGTCCGAGCTGCGCGCGCTCGGCAATTCGGACCAGCTTCGCCAGGTGTTCTGGAATCTGGTGCTGAACGCGGCGCAAAGCGAGCCGGTGGACGGGATCGTGCGCGTGCGCGCGCGTGCGGAGCTCAAGCTCTTGGAGGTCTGCGTCGAGGATCGCGGCTGCGGCTTCGCGCCCGACGCGCTCGAGCGCATCTACGAGCCGTTCTTCACCACCAAGCCGAAGGGCACGGGTCTGGGGCTGGCGACGGTGCAGCGCGTGGTCGAAGCGCACGGCGGACGCATCGCGGTGGCAAGCGAAGCGGGCAAGGGCACGACCGTGCATGTGTTCCTGCCCAGCGCCTGATCTCAAGCGCGCACGCCACAAACCCGATCGGCCTTCCAGGAGTGGGGGATTGGCGCGGATCCTGATCGTCGACGACGAGACCAGCATGCAGGAGTTCCTCCAGATCCTCCTGCAGCGCGAAGGTCATGACACGAGCGCGTGTGGCTCGGCCTCCGAGGCGTTGGTCGCGCTCGAGAGCGACGATTGGGATCTGGTGATCAGCGACGTGCGCATGCCGGGCATGTCGGGACTGGAGCTGCTCGACCAGGTGCGCCAGCTCGCGCCCGAGACGACCGTCATCCTGATCACCGCGCACGGCACGACCGAGTCCGCGGTCGAGGCCATGAAGCACGGCGCGTACGACTACCTGACCAAGCCGTGCTCGGTGGACGAGATCCGGCTGGTGGTGGGCAAGGCGCTCGAGAAGCGCGACCTCGCGCACGAGAACCAGCGCCTGCGCCTGCAGCTCCGCGATCAGAGTGCGATCCCGACCATCGTCGGCAAGACGGCGCGCATGCAGGAGATCTTCGGCCTGGTGCGGCAGGTCGCGCCGACCCGCGCGAACATCCTGATCACCGGCGAGAGCGGCACCGGAAAGGAGCTGATCGCGCGCGCGATCCACAATCTCTCCGACCGGCGCGACGCGCCGTTCGTGGCCGTGAACTGCGGCGCGATTCCAGAGAACCTGCTCGAGAGCGAGCTGTTCGGTCACGTGAAGGGTTCGTTCACCGGGGCAAGCGCCAACAAGCCGGGCCTGTTCGAGGTCGCCAACGGCGGCACGATCTTCCTCGACGAGATCGGCGACATGGATCTCCTGCTCCAGGTGAAGGTCCTGCGGGCGATCCAGCAGCGCACCTTCCAGCGCGTCGGCGGCACCAACGAGATCCGCGTCGACGTGCGGATCGTCGCGTCGACCAACCGCCGGCTCGAGCAGGAAGTGCGCGAAGGGCGCTTTCGCGAGGACCTGTTCTACCGCCTGAACGTGATCGAGATCGGGCTGCCGCCCCTGCGCGAACGAGTGGAAGACCTGCCACAGCTCATCCATCACTTCATGGAGAAGTTTTCGCAGGAGCTCGGCAAGGACGTGCGCGAGGTCGAGCCCGAAGTCTTGCCCGCGCTCGAGGCCTACGCCTTTCCGGGCAACGTGCGCGAGCTCGAGAACATCGTGGAGCGGGCGGTCACGCTCGCGCGCACCTCGCGCATCACGCTCGAGTGCCTGCCCGCGACCGTGCGGCGGCCCGCGGAGGCCGGCCCAGAGAAGCGCATCTCCGCAGAAGGCGTCGCGCTCGACACGCTGCTGGCCGCCTACGAGACGTCGCTGATCAAGGAAGCGCTGGTTCGCGCCGGCGGCGTGAAGAAGCGCGCGGCTGCGCTCCTGGGCGTGACCTTCCGCTCGCTGCGCTACCGGCTCGAGAAGCTCCAGATGGACGACGGCGAGCCATGATGGCGCGCGTTGCGGTGACGGAGAACGTCACCCGGGGCCTCGCAAAACGTCACCCGGTGACGGGCGACACCGGTCGGCGTAGGCACGAGCGTCGTTCGATCGAGCCAAGTGTGACCGGCATGTGCAGGACGAGCTGCGCGCGCGCGGAGCGGCAATTCGCGAGCGGCACGGCGCTTGCTCATGCCCCGGTCAGCCCGGCGTTCGGGCAGTGGAGCCCAGAAGCCGGGCTCCGGTTTACGAGTACGGTACTCAGCAAGGAGACACAATGAACTCTGTCATTCACAACTTGAAGAAGCGTGAAGGTTTCACGCTCATCGAGCTGATGATCGTCGTGGCGATCATCGGCATTCTGGCCGCGATCGCGATCCCGAACTTCATCAAGTTCCAGCTTCGCGCGAAGGCCGGCGAGAGCAAGGTCAACCTGGCGGGCATCCGCACGGCGGAGGAGTCGTACTTCGCCGAGGCCGGCACGTACATGGACTTCCCGGCGACGCCGGCGGCCTTCGTCGTGCAGCAGAAGGCACCGTTCAACGCGCTCGGTTGCCCTGCGGGCGCCGTGTGGGCGGCGGGCGGCAACGGCTTCTGCTGGATCGGCTGGCAGCCCGAAGGCGACGTGTACTACTCCTACGAGCTCGTGGCCGGCATCGGCGGCGCGGTCGTGGCGGTGGACCCGGCCCTCGGCGCGACGGCGAATCAGTTCTACGCCTCGGGCGTGACTGACATCGACGGCGATACCAACCAGAACTCGTGGGGTATCAACCAGCCCGACATCCAGGGCGTGGCCATGGCGGCGCCCGGTTGGACCCAGGGTCCGCTGCCGTCGCTCTGCGGCGCGCTCGGCCCGGTCGACACGGGTACCGGTACCGCGGTGCTCGGTCAGGTCGGACCGTGCGAGTCGAACGACATGGGCCGCAACGTATTCTAGCTCGGCCTGCTTCGTTCTGATCACAGCCCGGCGGGATCGCATCGCGGTCCCGCCGGGCCTTTTTTCGTTCGCGCGCCAGCGCGCGGATTCGCTAAAGGCCGCCGTTTAGCGCTCCGATTGCTTGTGCGAGATGGTGGGGCGTCTAATCCGGATTCCGCTCGAGGCTTGGCTCCTAGCTGGGGTGCTGGTCGCGGGCTGGGCGGTATACACCACCAACCTGCGGCTCGAAGCGCACATCGTCGAGCGCACACCCGATGGTGACGTGGGTGTCCTGCCCGACGGCAAAGTCCTCAACGTCCTCTCGCTCGGCTTCGAGCGCGCGATCGCGGATCTGTTCTGGATCCGCACCGTCTACTACGTCGGCGACGAGCACGCGTCGAACGCCAGGTGGCCGGGCGCGGAGCGGCTGGCGCAGCTCGTCACCGACATCGATCCGCACTTCGACTCGGCCTACGTCGTGATGGCCTCGGTGTTGAGCGGCCTGCGCAGCGACCCGGACGCGGCCATCCGCCTGCTCGAGAAGGGCGCGGCCAACAGCGACTACTGGCGCATCCACTTCCTGCTCGGCTTCCAGTACTTCATGGAGAAGGGCGAGCACGCGATCGCGGCGACGCACATCGAGCGCGCCTTCGCGCTCGGCGGTCCGCACTACCTGCAGTTCCTGATCAGCCGGCTCTACTCGCACGGCGGCGATCCCGCGACGGGCATGCAGTTCATCGCCGCCCGCTTGCAGATCGAGGAGACGCCCGAGGTCCGCGCGCAGCTCCAGAAGCGCTACGCGGACATCTGGATCAATCGCGATCTCGGTGCGATCGACGCCGCGATCGAGACGTTCCGCGCGCAGAAGTCGCGCGCGCCGGAATCGATCGCGGAGCTCGTGCAGGCGGGCCTGCTCACGAGCGCACCGCGCGACCCGAAGGGCGGCGCGTATTCGATCGCGGACGGTCGCGCGAAGACCGAGCTCGAGTACGAAGTCATGAAGCTGAACATGCCCAGAGGGGGGAGAGCACCGTGATTCGCACCCGCGCACTGCGGAAGGTCTATCGCACCGGATTCTGGATGCGTGCGGTCGAGGCCGTTCGCGGCATCGACCTGTCGGTGAAGGCCGGCGAGATCTTCGGCTTCATCGGCCCGAACGGCTCCGGCAAGACCACGACCATCAAGATCCTCACCGGTCTCATGCTGCCGACCGAGGGCGAGGCGTGGCTGCACGATCTGCCCGTGAACGACCCGCAGAGCCGTGCACGACTGGGCTTTCTGCCCGAAGGCACGTTCTTCCACGACTATCTCACCGGCCGCGAGTTTCTCGACTTCCACGGCGCGCTGCTCGGGATTCCCAAGGCGGTGCGGCGCGAACGGATTCCACAGCTCCTGTCGCGGGTCGGACTCGCGGGCGCAGAAGACCGTCAGATTCGCCGCTACTCGAAAGGCATGCGCCAGCGCGCGGGTCTGGCGCAGGCGCTGATCAACGATCCGGATCTGGTGATCCTGGACGAGCCGATGTCGGGCCTCGATCCGATCGGACGCAAGGACGTGCGCGATCTGATCCTCGCCTTGCGCGACGAGGGCAAGACGGTGTTCTTCTCCTCGCACATCCTCGAGGACGCCGAGGTCATCTGTGATCAGGTCGCGATCATCCTGAGCGGGAAGATCGTCACGCAGGGCTACCTCGACGCGCTGCTCGGCCAGGAGATGGTGGGCGCGGAGCTCGTGGTCGAGGGCATCGGCGAAGCGCTTCACGCGGAGCTCTCGAGCGACGCGCGGCGCGCGGTGGTGCAGGGCAGCCGTTTCCTGTTCGAGTTCGGCGACGAATCGGCGGCCGAAAAGGCGCTCGATCGCGTGCGCGCGAGCGGCGGCCGCGTGCGCAGTCTCGTGCCCAAGCGCCGAAGCCTCGAGGATCTGCTCATGGAAGGTTTGCGCCAGGAGGCGAAGCAATGAGTGCGCTGTGGCGGATCTGGGTGCTGGCGTCGAACACCTACCGCGAGGCGGTGCGCGACAAGCTGCTCTACAACCTGCTGCTGTTCGCGGCGCTCATGATCGCGAGCTCGATCCTGCTCGCGCAGGTGCAGATCGGCAAGGACGATCGCATCTACCGCGACGTCGGATTGTCGGCGATCTCGTTCTTCGGCGTGCTGATCGCGATCTTCGTCGGCATCAACCTGGTGCACAAAGAGCTCTCGACCAAGACCATCTACACCATGCTCGCCAAGCCCGTGCGGCGCTGGGAGTTCCTGCTCGGCAAGTACTTCGGGCTGCTCTCGCTGCTCGCGGTCGAAGTCGCGATCATGAGCGCGTGCTTCCTGGGCGTGCTGGTCTGGACCGGGGCCGAGTTCCAGATGGGTCTGGTCTGGAGCATCCTGCTGATCTACTGCGAGCTCGCGCTGGTCACCGCGATCGCGATGTTCTTTTCGAGCTTCACGACGCCCTATCTGTCGGGCATGTTCACGATCGCGCTCTGGATCATCGGGCACCTGCTCGCCGATCTGCGCGCATTCGGCTCGAAGTCGGAGATGCCCGGTCTGAAGGAGCTGCTCGAGGCGCTCTACTGGACGCTACCGAACCTCGACCGGCTCGACATCAAAGCCGACGCGAGCGCCGGCAAGCCGATCGACCTGGCGCGCGTCGCCGGCGCGGCTCTGTACGCGTGGCTGTACTCGTTCGTGCTCATGTCGGGCGCAACGATCTTGTTCCAGCGGCGCGACTTCCGCTAGCTCGCGCTACCGTCTCAGCGATGCGCGAAGTCGAAGTCCCGCTTTCGCTGCTCGTGAGCTCGGCCTTCGTGTTCGGCGCGTGCATCGGCAGCTTTCTCAACGTGGTGATCTGGCGGCTGCCACGCGGCGAGTCGCTGGCCTGGCCGGGCTCGCACTGCCCGGCGTGTCAGGCGTCGATCCCCGGCTGGGCGAACGTGCCGATCCTGTCGTATCTGCTGCTGCGCGGACGCTGTCGCGCGTGTCACGTGCGAATCTCGCCGCGCTACCCGCTGGTGGAAGCGTTGACCGGCGCGTTGTTCGCGGCGCTGCTCGCGGCGCACGGTCCGTCCGCGCGCCTGTTGGTCGAGTGGGCGCTGGCCGCGGCGCTGGTCGCGGTGATCTTCATCGACATCGATCACTTCATCATCCCGAACTGGATCACGCTGCCGGGGCTCGCGCTCGGACTCGCGATCTCGCTGGTTGCGCCGTCGCTCGGCGTGCCGTTCCCGGACGCCCTGCGCGGGGTCGTGCTCGCGGGCGGCGCATTCTGGCTGATCGCCGAGGTCTATCCACGGCTGCGCGGCAAACAAGGGCTCGGCTTCGGCGACGTGAAGCTGATCGCGATGCTGGCGAGCTTGCTGGGCACGTACGCGGCGATCGGCATCATTTTTTTGGGCTCGATCATTGGACTCGCGTATGGGATTCCGAAGCTGGTGATCGAGCGGGAGGGAATGGATACGCGGATTCCGTTCGGACCCGGGCTCGCGATTGCGGGGCTGGTGTTTCTGTTCGAGCCGGGGCTATGGAAACGACTGATCGACGCCGGCTGACCCTGCGGGGCGGCGGAGTTCAGCTCGAGATCGTCGCGAACTTGTTCGTGATGATGTTCGCGGGACTCGCGATCGTCGCGGCGGTGATGACGGGTCTGGCCGCGCGCTCGGTTCGCGACGAAGCACTCGATCGTCTGCGGATGGGAGCGCGTCACTTCGAGCGCTCGGCGGACGCGGGCGCGCGGCGGCTCAGCGACCTGTCCGCGATCGTGCGCGCGAGCGGACCGCGTCTTTCGGGCGGCGAGTTCCGCGTGCTCGACGATCGCGGCCGCGAGCCCGGGCTCGGCGCGTCGCGTACGGCGGACGATGCGAATTTGATCGCGCTGCTCGATCTGGCGCGCGGAGCCGACGAGGCCGTCGAGATGGCGGGCCTCTTGCCGGGCGACCTCGTGCTTGTGCGTCGTCTGCGCACCGCTTCGGGCGAGACGGGTTTCCTGGTCGGGCGCGCGAGCGGCGAGGAGATGTGGCGGCGGCTCGCGCCCGTGATCGGATCGGCGGCGTGGGTGCTGTTCATCGCCACGGTCGTGTTCGTGGGCTTCGGCGCCTGGCTGCTGCGACGCCGCGTGGTGTCGCCGCTGGCCGCGCTGGCCGCGGGCACGCGTCGGGTCGCCATGGGAGATCTGCGCGTGCGGATCGCGGAGCAGGGACCGGCCGAGCTCGCGGAGCTGGCGCGCGGCTTCAACCAGATGGCCGAGTCGCTCGAGCACGACCGCGAAGCACTGCTGCAGGCGCAGGAGTCGCTCTCGCGTAGCCGGCGGCTCGCGAGCCTGGGGCAGCTCGCCGCCGGCGTCGCGCACGAGGTGGGCAATCCCGTCGCGGCGATCCTGGGCTACGCGGAGGTGTGTCAGCGCGAGAGGGGCGGATCGGAGCGCACCCGCGAGCTGGCGACACTGATCGGCGACGAAGCGCTGCGCGTGCGCGCGCTGGTGCGCGAGATGCTCGATCTGTCGCGACCAGAGACGCTCGTGCTCGAACGCGTCGAACCGCGGGCGCTGCTCGAGCGCGTGGCCGAGCGCATGCGTCCCCAGCCGATCCTGGTCGGGATCGAGCTCGTGGTCTCGGCCGAGGCCGACCTGCCCCCGGTCGAGGTCGACCTGCGGCGCCTCGACCAGGTGTTCGTGAATCTGATCGAGAACGCGTCGCATGCGCTGCGCGGCGTTGCCGGCGCGCGCATCGAGCTGGCCGCGTTGCGAGCCCACTCGGCCGCCCGACCCGCGCGGCGCAGCAGCGATACGGAACCGTCGAGCAACGTCTGGCGCCGAGCGCCGGACTCGGTCGCCTTCGAGGTGATCGACAACGGCGCCGGCATCGACCCCGAAGACCAGCCGCGCATCTTCGACCCGTTCTTCACGACCAAGGAGCCGGGCGAGGGCACCGGGCTCGGCCTGTGGAACGCGCACCGTATCGCGGAGCTGTTCGCCGGAAGGCTCGAAGTCACGAGTCAGTCGGGGCGAACTTGCTTCAGACTGGTGCTGCCCGAGGCCGATAGGTCGGGCGAACATGCCCACTCGCCGCGCGCTGATCATCGATGACGAGAACGGGATCCGGACCAGTCTCGGTCTGATTCTCGCGGACGAGGGCTACGAGGTGAACACGGCGGCCGAAGCCGACGCAGGCCTGCGCGAGGCGCGCGCCGGTCGCTTCGACCTGGTGCTGTGCGACGTGCGCATGCCGGGTCGCAGCGGACTCGACGTGCTGCCCGAGCTGATTCTCGCGCAACCCGACGCGACCGTGCTGATGATGTCCGCGTACGGCCAGGTCGAGCAGGCGCTCGAAGCGGTGCGCAAGGGCGCCTACGACTACCTGGCCAAGCCATTCCAGGCCGAGGAGCTGCTGCTCGCGATCGGCAAGGCGGAGGAGCGCGAGCGCTTGAGGCGCGAGAACCGCCAGCTTCGCCGCGAGCTCTCGCACGGCGGACGCGACGGTGCGCTGGTCGCCGCGTCGCCGGCCATGCGCGAGATCTACGAGTTGGTGGAGCGCGCGGCGGAGTTCAAAACCACCGTGCTCGTCACGGGCGAGAGCGGCGTCGGCAAGGAGGTCGTCGCGCGCGCGGTGCACGGTCTGTCGGATCGCGCGGAGCAGCCGTTCGTGCCGGTGAACTGCGGCGCGATCCCCGATTCGTTGATCGAAAGCGAGCTGTTCGGACACATGCGCGGCGCCTTCACCGGCGCCGAGCACGAGGCGCGCGGCATGTTCCGCGAGGCCGACGGGGGAACACTGTTCCTCGACGAGATCGGCGAGCTGCCGTTGGCGACCCAGGTGAAGCTCCTGCGCGTGCTCCAGGAAGAGGAAGTCCGCCCGGTCGGCGCCGCCAAGTCGTACCCGGTGGACGTGCGCATCCTGGCCGCGACCTCGCGCGATCTCGAGCAGATGGTCGAGGCCGGAACGTTTCGGGCGGACTTGTTCTACCGCCTGAACGTGTTCCGACTGCACATTCCGCCCCTGCGCGATCGGCGCGAAGACGTGCCCGTGCTCGCCGACCAGTTGCTGTCCGCGCTGTCGCGGCGCATGGGCAAGCCCGTCTCGCCGCTCGATCGCGAGGCGATCGCGGCGCTGCTCGAGCACGCCTGGCCGGGCAACGTGCGCGAGCTCGAGAACACGCTCGAGCGCGCGCTGATCCTCGCCCGGGACGGTCGCGTGACGCGCGCGCTGTTCCCGTTCGTCAGCGTAGAGGGGGTCGCGAGTCCGTCGCTCGCGCCGTTGCGCGACACATCCGCCGAGCCGCTCGAGGATCTGTCCATCAAGCGACACGGGCGTGCGCTCGAGGACCGCCTGATCCGCCTCGCGCTGGCGCGCACCGGCGGCAACCGCACGCGCGCGGCGCACTTGCTCGAAATCTCGGCGCGCGCGCTTCAGTACAAGCTGAAGGAGTACGCGATCGAGCCGCTCAATCCGCTTCCGCCACGCTCCGATAGCTGACCTACGCGGGAGCCTTCGAACGCCCGCGGAGGGAGGCGGTATGAAGCGAGTCATCGCGACTGCGATCACGCTTCTCTGTGTAGCGTGTGGCGGAGCGGGCGACGAAGCCGCCGTCGGCAACGATCCCGCCGCGGCTTCGACGCATGCTGCGCCGGCCGAGAATCAGCCGCCCGAGATCGTGTCGGCCGCGCTCGAGCCGTCGCCGGCCGGCGCCAGCGATCCGCTCACGGTCGCGGTCGTCGCCAAGGACGCAGAACGCGATCGGGTCGACCTGACGATCGAGTGGTATCGCAACGGCGAGCTCGTGACGGATCTCTCCGACACGCACGCGCCCGCGGGCAGCTTCGCGCGCGGCGATCGAGTGTACGCGATCGTCTACGCGTCCGACGGGAAGGCAGAGGTCTCGCACCAGACCGCACCGCTCTACCTCGGCAACTCCGCACCAACGCTGCGCCGTGTCGCGATCACGCCGGCGCGCGCCACGTCTCTCGATCTGCTGCAAGCCGAGGCGGACGTCGTGGACGAGGACGGCGATTCGATCGAGCTGGAGCACCGCTGGCTTCGCAACGGCCAGCCGCTCTCCGAGGCGACCGGGCCGCGGCTCGAGCCGGGCGTCGGGCATCGCGGCGAGGTGGTCGTGGTGCAGGTCCGCGCGACCGACGGCAGCAATCCGAGTCCGTGGGTCGCCTCGGCGCCGCTCACGCTCGCGAACGCCGCGCCGTCGATCACGACGCAGCCCAACTACACACTGACCGGCTCGGCGCAGTACAGCTACGAGGTCGCGGCCAAGGATCCCGACGGCGACCGGCCGCTCAAGTACGAGCTCGTGCAGGGCCCGCCGGGCATGGTGGTCGACATCGTGAACGGGCGCGTGACCTGGCGCGTGCCGCCGACCGCGAAGGGCGTGTACCCGATCGAGCTCGCCGTCTCCGATCCCTACGGCGGCAAGACCACGCAGGCCTACTCGCTGTCCGTGGGCTGGAGCGACGTGCCCGCGAACGCGAGCGGCTCGGCCAAGCCGGCTGGCGCGACCGTCCCGAAGGCGACCACCGCGCGGCCCGAGTCGGACTCGGACGAAGCCGCCCCGGAACGTGACGAGGATTACACAGAATCGGATCAGGACGAGGAGGCGGTGGACGAGGAGTTCTAGGGCGAAGCGCGCGGCTTGCGCGCGGTCGACGCAAAGGTGGGGGTCGCGGCGCCTCAAGTCGCCTTTTCGCCCCGCCGATCGGAACTCGATTCTTCTGCCGGCTCGGAACGGAGGGTCTCAGTGTCTGGGAACAAGGTTCGGCGAATTCGCGAGGCGCTCATGATGAGCAAGGCGGAGCTTGCTCGGAAGGCCGGCCTCTCGACGCTCACGATCGATCGCGTGGAGGCCGGCAAGACCTGTCGGCTCGACACGAAGCGGAAAATCCTCCACGCGCTCGGCTTGCGCGTCTCCGACAAGGACTCGGTCTTCGGTGACCGGTCCGTGGACCACTTGCTCGCAACACACAACAGCGACGCCCACTCGGGCGGGAACTGAGGCGGGATCGACGATGTTCTCCTTCGGGAAGAAAACGGTCATCGGACTCGATATCGGCTCCAGCCAGGTCAAGGCGGTCGAGCTCGAACCCCACGGCGGCACCTACCGGCTGCGCGGGTTCGGCTTCGCGCTTCTGCCGCCGGAGGCGATCGTGCAGGGCTCGTTCATGAACGCGCCCGCGATCTCCGCGGCGATCGCAGAGGCCTGCGCGATGGGCGGCTTCAAGTCGAAGGACGTGGTCACTTCGGTCTCGGGTCACTCGGTGATCGTGAAGCGGATCTCGCTTCCGGCCCAGAGTAAAGACGAGCTCGAAGAGACCATCCGCTGGGAAGCGGAGCAGTACATCCCGTTCGACATCAACGAAGTGAACATCGACCACCAGATCCTGCGCGAGTCGGGGGTCGACGGTCAGATGGACGTGCTGCTCGTGGCGGCCAAGAAGGACCTGATCGACGACTACGTCAGCGTGATCACCGAGTCGGGTCTCACGCTCGTGTGCATGGACGTCGACGCGTTCGCGGTCGGCAACATGTACCAGCACAACTACCAGCCGAGCGACGAGACGACGGTCGCGCTGCTCGATCTGGGCGCCTCGGTGATCAACATGAACGTGATGAATGGCTCCGTGCCGGTCTTCACGCGTGACATCACCTCGGGCGGCAACCAGTACACCGAAGAGATCCAGAAGACGCTCGGCATCACCTTCGAGGAGGCCGAGCGGATCAAGGTGGGCGGCCGGCCCGGCGAGACCAGCAAGGACGTCGTGCCGCAAGAGGTCGAGGAGTCGATGCGCGAGGTCTCCGAGACGATGCTCGGCGAGATCCAGCGCTCGCTCGACTTCTACCGCGCCACGGCGACGAGCTCGCGGCTCGAGCGGCTGCTCTTGTGCGGCGGCGCGGCGCGCGTGCCCGGCCTCGATCGCATCTTCCACGACAAGCTCGAGATTCCGGTCGAGATCGCCAACCCGTTCCAGCGCGTCGACATCGCGTCGAGCGCCGGTGACGAGGAGCGGATCCGCGAACTGGGCCCGGCGCTGTGCACGGCGATCGGTCTCGGCATGCGGCGAGGAGACGACACGTGATTCGAATCAACCTGCTCCCCGTCCGCGAGGCGCGCCGTGCCGCGAACATGCGCAAGCACGGGGTGTTCCTCGGCGGCGCGGCCGGTGCCGGCGTCGCGCTGTCGCTGATCATCTCGATGTGGATGACGGCGCGCATCTCGCACGAGCGCGCGCTGATCGCCGCTCGCGAGACCGAGCTGAAGAAGCTCGAGCTAGTCCAGAAAGAGGTCAAGAAGTTCCAGGACGAGCAGCACGAGATCGAGCAGAAGCTCGCCGTGATCGACCAGATCGAAGCCGCGCGCACCGGGCCGGTGAAGATCATGGACGAGCTCGCCACGCGGATTCCGCAGCGCGTGTGGCTGCGCAAGCTGACCGCGAAGGGCGGCGTGCTCACGCTCGAGGGCAACAGCATCGACGCCGAGATCGTGGCCGACTTCGCCGCCGCACTCGAGGACTCGCCGATGCTCTCGCACGTCGATCTGCAAGAGACGCGACTCGAAGAGACCGAGGGTCTGAAGCTCTCGGCTTTCAAGATGACGGCGCAATACCCGTTCCTGAAGGACGCACCCGAGGCCGGATCGGCCAAGGGCAAGAAGGCCGCGGGACGACGGCAGGGCGCGAAGCCCGCCGCCGGAAACGAATAGGGAGCGCGAGATGGCGTTGGCCGACAATCTGAATCCGCAGCAACTGCTCGAGAAGCTCGATCGGCTTCCGTCGTTCGCGCGCTACGGGATCCTGGCAGCCGTCGCGCTCTCCGTCGTCGGCCTGTACATGCTCGTGTTCTTCGGCAACGACCAGACGGCGCTGCGCGGCTTGGAGACCAAGCGCGCGAAGCTCGAGCAGAGCATCCAGGCCGCGAAGGCCGTGGCGAACAACCTCGAGAGCTTCAAGCGCAAGCGCGAGGAGTTGCAAGACCAGCTCAAGGCCGCGCTCGAGAAGTTGCCCGAGTCGAGTGACTTGCCCGCGCTGCTCACCAACATCACGGGCCTGGGCAAGAAGTCGGGCCTCGAGATCCAGACCTTCAAGCAGGGCAAGAAGATTGACCGCGGCTTCTACTCGGAGCAGCAGATCGAGCTCGAGTTCTCCGGCGCGTATCACGACATCGGTCTGTTCTTCGACCGGATCGCGAGTCTCTCGCGCATCGTGAATCTGTCGGACCTGACCTTCATCGTGGAGAGCGAGACGGGCGAGATCCCGCTCCTGTCCGTGAAGGGCATCGCGGCGACGTTCTACTTCAACGAGTCGAGCACGGGCGCGGTGACGGATGCCCCGAAGACCAAGACCGCGGGGGGAGAGTGACATGAGCGGCCTCCGGACGCTCCGAACTGTCTGCGCAGTCGCGCTGCTGCTGGCCTTCACGGCCAGCTGCTCCGATGACGCGACCACCGACGCCGCCAAGGCGGCCGCGCCGAACGTCACGCGGAGAGTCGCGGCCGAGGCGCCGGCGCCGGCCGCGGAATACCACTACGACCCGACCGACAAGGTCGATCCGTTCCGCTCCTACGTCCGCCGGCAGGTCACCTTCGACCCCGAAGCGGGCTCGTCTCCGCTCGAGCGCTTCGACCTCACCCAGCTCTCCGTGATGGGAATCATCTGGGGACTGGAGGAGCCGAGGGCGCTCGTACGAGATCCCACCGGCAAGGGTTACATCGTTCGCGCTGGAACGCCGATTGGGAAGAACAAGGGTCGAATTCTGCGCATCGAGGACAACAAGGTTGTCGTGAAGGAAACCTATCTCGATCACCTGGACCGAGCGACGACAAAAGAAGTCGACCTCGAGCTCTACGTAAACGGAAGGAAGGGATGATGACTCGGCAGGGGGTGTCACTCACCATGTGGACGCTTCGGACCATCGCTGCGGTCGCATTGGCGGCGCTGCTGCCGAGTGCGCAGGCGCTCGGCGCGGAGACGAAGACGATCTCCGCAGTCGAGGTGCAAGGCGAGGGCGGGATGACCCGCATCGTCCTGCGCGGAGCGAAGGACGCGATCTACACCGCGTTCATGCGGGAAGATCCGCCGCGGCTGATCCTCGAGCTTCCGGACGTCAGCTTCGAGGGCGTGAACACGCCGATCAGCGTGAAGAACGGCCTGGTCGAAGACGTGACGCTCGGCGCGTTCGGCGACGCCAAGTCCGGACACGGAATGGCGCGCGTCTCGATCGCGCTGGCGCAGGCTTCCGACTACGAAGTGAAGCCGTCCGGCGACGAGATCGTCGTCGAGGTGCGCCCCAGCGGCACCGCCTCGAGCGAGCCCGCGCCCAGCCAGCCCGGTCCGGCCGAAGTGGCGGCCGAGCCCGCGCCGGCGCCGACTGCGGACGCCACGACCGCGCCCGAAGCAGCGCCGATGGCCGCGGAAGCGACCCCGGCACCGACCGCGGCAAGCGCTTCGCCGAAGATCAACAGCATCGTCTCCGACGGTTCGAACGTCGAGATCGCGGCCAGCGGCCCGATCGACAACGTGGACAGCTTCAAGCTCGCGAACCCCGACCGCGTCGTGGTCGATCTGTTCGGCGCGAAGAGCGGCATCAAGAACGCCAAGCAGAGCTTCGCCGAGGGCGTGGTCTCGCAGGCGCGCATCGGCGAGCACCCGGACAAGGTCCGCGTCGTGCTCGACCTGCGCTCGCCGGCGGGCAAGCCCACGGTGGTGCCGACCGCGAACGGTGTACGCATCGAGCTCGGTTCGAGCGACAGCGCGACCGCGGCCACGCCGACCGAGACCGCGAGCAACGTGCCCGCGGCGGCGGCTCCTGCCGGCGACGAGCCGGCGACCGCGCCCGCGACCGACGCCACGACCGAGCCCGTGCCCGCGGCGGAGCCGAACGGCGATCCGGCCGTGCAGTCGGTTCACTTCGAGTCACTGCCCGACTTCGATCGCGTGGTGATCACGCTCGGCCGCAAGGTCAAGGCTAGCCAGTTCGCACCGGACCCCTCGACGCTGATCGTCATGCTCAAGGACGCCACGATCGACGCCGCGACCGAGCGGCGCGTGGACACCAAGGAATTCGGTGGTCCGATCGAGCTGTTCTCCGTCTTCAACACGCCCGACGTGCCCTCGCCCGAGGTCCGCGTCGTGCTCAAGCGCACCGTGCCCGAGGCAGCCAAGCTGACCTGGGAAGGCGCCCAGCTGAAGATCGAGATGGCGCGCCCCGCGGGCTCTGCGCCCGCGACCAGCGACGCGACCACGGCTCCGGCGACCGATGCCGCGAGCGCGACCGCTACGCCCGATGGCGCGGCCGCGGGTAACGTCGCGACCGACATGCCGACGACGGCCGACGCGGGCAATGCGCCGACCGACGCCGCCGCAATGGCTCCGGCCGACGCCACGGGCGAGCCGATGGCGCCCGCGGCCGACGCGAGCCCGATTCCGACGGAAGCGCCCGCTGCGCCCGCTCCGCTCAAGACCGCGACCGGTGAACAGGTCGCCTACGACCCGTTCCTCGACGGTCCCGCGGATCCGGCCTCGATCGATCTGCTCGCCGAGGGCGGCTTCGACGAAGAGAAGTCCTACCAGGGACGGCGAGTGTCGCTCGACTTCAAGGACGCCGACATCGCGAACATCCTGCGCCTGATCGCGGAGGTCTCCGACCTGAACGTGATCGCGGGCCAGGAAGTCACCGGCAAGGTGACGATCCGCCTGGTCGACGTGCCCTGGGATCAGGCGCTCGACGTGATCCTTTTGACGAAGGGTCTGGGCTTCGTGCGTATCGGAAACATATTGCGCATTGCGCCGGTCGAGACTCTCAAGATGGAGAGCGAGGCGCGCCTGCAGGACCGCCGCTCGCGCGAGAAGCTCGAGGACCTGGTCGTGAAGCTGCAGCCGGTGAACTTCGCCAAGGCGGCGGATCTCGGAAAGCTGGTCAAGCGCCTGCTCTCGAGCCGTGGCTCGGTGAACGTCGACGACCGCACCAACACGCTCATCATCAAGGACATCCCGTCGGTGATCCACGAGGCGACCGCGCTCGTGAAGGCCGTCGACACGCAGACGCCGCAGGTGCTGATCGAGGCGAAGATCGTCGAAGCGACGCTCAACTTCTCGCGCGGCCTGGGCGTGCTCTGGGGCGTGGGTTGGGATTCGCCGCAGGACGCGGCCGACACCATTCAGCCGAACCTGCTGCCGGGCCTCGCGCTGCAGCAGAACAACTTCCTGTCGGCCAACCCGATTGGCAATCCGACCGGTCTGTTGAACCTGGGCATCCTCGGACTGGACGACAAGCTCCAGCTCGACATGCAGCTGCAGGCGGGCGAGGAAAACCGCCAGGGCAAGGTGATCTCGTCGCCGCGCGTCGTGACGCTCGACAACAAGCAGGCCACGATCAAGCAGGGTGTCGCGATCAAGTTCACCGAGGTGACCTCGGACAAGATCAACACCTCGTTCGTGGACGCGGTGCTCGAGCTCAAGGTCACGCCGCACATCACCGCCAACCGCTCGATCATCATGAAGCTCGGCGTGTCGAAGAACTCGCCGAACCTCTCGACGGCGACGGGTGACGTGGTCGGTATCAACAAGAACGAGACCAAGACGGAGGCGATCCTGCGCGATGGCGAGACCATGGTGCTGGGTGGCATCTACGTGGTGGACAACGGCCACGGCTCGACCAAGGTCCCGTTCCTCGCCGACATCCCGGGCATCGGGGCGTTCTTCCGCAACAAGGAAGTGAAGGACGAGCGCCGCGAGCTCCTGGTGTTCGTGACTCCGCGCATCGTGCAGGGCGTCCAGTCCGACGTGCAGTGATGCGGTGCTATGCTCCCCGGCCGAATGGCGGGGAGCAGCGAACGCGACCGGTGCGTGCTCTTGACCGGCCCGATGGGCGCGGGCAAGAGCCGCGTCGGTCGCGCTCTCGCATCTGCACTCGGCTGGAAGTTCGTCGACACCGACGTTTCGGTGGAGAAGGCGGCGGGAATGAAGATCGCCGAGATCTTCGCGCGCGAGGGTGAGACCGGCTTCCGCAACCGTGAGCGCGCGGTGCTCGAGTCGTTGCCGGAGCAGGGCGCCGTGATCGCGCTCGGCGGCGGTGCGGTGGTCGCCGAAGAGAACCGCGTGCTGCTGCGCTCGAAGGGGACGCTGGTGTGGCTCGACGCGCGCCCCGAAACGCTGGTCGAGCGGATCGGCGAGGCGGCGGAGCGGCCGCTGCTCGCGGGTTTGGATCGCGCGGCGCGCATCGCGAAGCTCGCGGCGCTGCGCGATTCACGCGCCGTCGCCTACGCGACCGCGGTGCACCACATCGAAACGGACGGGCGCAGCGCCGACGAAGTCTGCGCGGCCATACGGACGGCGCTCGGGGCGGGAGCGGCCGCGTGACCACGGTGCAAGTCCTGCTCGGCGAGCGCAGCTACCCGATCCGCATCCGCCCGGGATCGCTCGGGGATCTGGGCGAAGCGCTGGTGAGCGAGCTCGAAGCCGCGCGCGCGGTGGTCGTCACCAGCGCGCGCGTGGCGGAGCTCCACTACGGCGCGCTCGCGACCGGCATGGCGCGCACCCACGTCGCGCTCGAGCGCCTGCTCGTGCCCGAGGGCGAGCGCGCCAAGACGCTCCGCGTCGCGAGCAAGCTCTACGATCGGCTGGTCGAGCTCGGCGTCACGCGTGACACGGTGATGATCGGACTGGGCGGTGGGGCGACCTGCGATCTGGCCGGTTTCGTCGCGTCGACCTACCTGCGCGGTCTGCCGCTCGTGCAAGTGCCGACCACGCTGCTCGCGCAGGTCGACGCCAGCGTGGGTGGCAAGACGGCGGTCAATCACCGCGCCGGCAAGAACCTGATCGGCACCTTCTACCAGCCGCGCATGGTCTGGATCGACCCGGACGTGCTCGCCACTCTGCCGGGGCGCGAGCGGCGCGCGGGTCTCGCCGAAGTCATCAAGGCGGCCGCGATCTGGGACGCGGACTTCTTCAAGTGGCTCGAGGAGAACCTCGACGCGATGCTCGAGCTCGAGCGTGAGGCGCTGCGCGCGGCGATCGCGCGCGCCTGCGAGATCAAATCCGAGGTGGTCGGACTCGACGAGCGCGAGGCGGGTCTGCGCGCGCTGCTGAACTTCGGCCACACCCTGGGCCACGCGATCGAGCTGGCCGGCGGCTTGCGCAGCGTCCGGCACGGCGAAGCCGTCGCGATCGGCATGGCGTTCGCGGCGCGGCTCTCGGAGCGCCGCGCGCTCGCGCCGGCCGGAACCGCGACGCGGCTGGTCGCGCTGCTGAAGCGCGCGGGTCTGCCCACGGAGCTGCCCGACCTGGAGGCGCAACGGGGCGCTTATGTCCGCGGAATGGCGGTCGATAAGAAGCTCGCGGGGGAGCGGCTCGGGTTCATCGCGCTGCGCGAGATCGGCCGCGCGGAGCGCGTGGAGCTCAGCGTCGAAGAGATCCTCGCGGGGGCGGAATGACGAAGCAGGACGCGACGCGGATCCGTGTAGACCTGGCCCGCGGCCACTGGCAGCTCGGCGAGCGCGCCGATGCGATCGCGTGTCTCGAGCGGGCCACTTCTGCGTCGCCTCTCTACGACGGACTGCTCTCGCTCGTCGAGTCGTGCCTCGAGGATCTCGAATCGGGTGGCGCCGAGGAGCTGGCCCTGCGGCTGGCCGCGCTGCGCGCTCAAATTCTGGACGCGCAGGACGAGCACTCGGCCGAGGCCATGCCCGCGCCGCTCGCCACCTCGACCGTCGCGCGTCTGCTGGCCGAGCAGGGTCATCCGGAGAAGGCGTTGGCCGTGGCGGACGACGTGTTGCGGCGCAAGCCCGGCGACGCGGGCGCGCTCGCGGTGCGCGCATCGCTCGCGCCGACGCAGCCGCCGCGCGGCTCGCACTCGAGTTCGAATGCACGCGTGGTCGCCGAGCTGGAACGCTGGCTCGCGAACCTCGACCGGCACAAGCATGGAGGCGCATGGGCATGACGTTCCGCGAGATCCTGCAATCGCTCGTCGATCAGACTCCGGGTGCGCTCGCCGCGGCCGTGATGGCCGGCGACGGCGTCGCGATCGACGAGTACGCGCGGCCCGGCACCGACGTGGACCTCGGCGCGATTTCGATCGAGTTCGGCCGCGTTTTCCACCAGTCGCAGAAGGTCGCGGGCGCGCTCGATCCGTCGCGCAACGGCGCGCTCGAAGAGATGCTGCTGGTGACGGGCGCGAACCAGATCTACTTCCGCCAGCTCGACGACGACAGCTTCCTGGTGGTTGCGCTCGAAGCAACCGGCATCGTCGGCAAGGCGCGCTACCTGGCGCGGACGCTGGTGCAGGAGATCCGCGAGGCCCTGTAGTAGGCTCTGCTCATGCGGATCCTGGTCCTGCACGGCCCGAACCTGAACCTGCTCGGCGAGCGCGAGCCGGAGATCTACGGCCGCACCACGCTGGCCGAGATCGACGCGCGCCTGCGCGAGCTCGGCGCCAAGCGCAACGCGCTGGTCGAATCGTTCCAGTCCAATCACGAGGGCGCGCTGCTCGACCGGATCCAGGCGGCGCGCAGCACCCACAGCGCGCTCATCATCAATCCGGGCGGGCTGACACACACGAGTGTCGCGCTGCGCGACGCGCTGGTGGCGAGCGACCTGCCGGTGATCGAAGTCCACCTCTCGAACATCCACGCGCGCGAGGACTTCCGGCAGCGCTCGCTGGTGGCCGGCATCGCCCTCGGCCAGATCTCGGGACTCGGCGCCAAGGGCTACGAGCTCGCGCTCGAAGCGCTGCTCGACCGACTCGCCTGAATGACGGCGCCGCGCTTCCGGGTGCTGCAGGACGAGCCCGGCGAGGCGGCCTGGAACATGTCGGTCGACGAGGCGCTTCTGCTCGAGTCCGGCCGGGCCGGGCCGGCGCTCCGCCTGTACGGTTGGCGCGCACCGTCGCTCTCGCTCGGCTACCGGCAGGCCCCACCCGCTTGGCTAGATCGCTGTGCGCAGCTTGGCGTCGAGGTCGTGCGGCGTGTCTCGGGCGGCGGTGCCGTCCTGCACGCCGCCGATCTCACCTATGCCGTGGTCGCGCCGCTCGGAACCCGGCATCTGCCGGACGATCTAGCGGGCAGCTACTCGTGGATCCGCGCGCGGCTGCTCGAGGGTTTGCGCACCGCCGGCTTCGAGGCTCGCGCCGCGCAAGCACGCGCCGGCGCCGAGCGGCTCGACCTCTGCTTCGCGGGCGCAACCGGCTTCGAAGTCGAGCTCGAGGGCCGCAAGCTGATCGGCAGCGCGCAACGCCGCACCTCGCTCGGCTTCCTGCAGCACGGCTCGATCCGGATCGCGGACGACACCGCGCTGTACCGGGCGTTGACCGGCGGCTCGCCCGCTCCGGCTCCGCCGCCGGGAATCGATGCCAGCGTCCTGCGGGATGCGCTCGTGCGCAGCTTCGAGCAGGCGCTCGGCGACCGACTCGAGTTGGCGGTCCTGTCGCATGCCGAACGCACTCGAGCCGAGGCGCGCATGGCGCAACGTCGACTCGACCGGCTCGCCGCGCCACCCCTTTCTCTAAGAAGATTCGTCGAAGCCGCCGATAGGGTTGCGTAGCGAGGACCCCCCGCGAAACGAGGTCCTCGCATCGGAAGCGAGGACCGACCCTGGCCTTCACGCCCAAGAAGCGCAAGACGCTCGAGTCCGCGCAGAAGTACGCCCAGAAAGGGTCGTACGACAAGGCGTTGCTCGAGTACGAGAAGCTGCTGAAAGCGGATCCGAAGGATTCGAATCTGCGGCTGAAGATCGGAGACTTGCACCTGAAGAAGGGTGACAAGGCGAAGGCGCTCGCGACCTACACCGAAGTCGCGGAGATGTTCTCGCGCACGGGCTTCGACGCGAAGGCCGTGGCGATCTACAAGCAGATCCTGCGCGTCGAGGAAGACGCGCTCGATGCGCGCACGCGGCTCGGCGAGTGCTTCCAGCGCATGGGCCTCACCTCCGACGCGCTGCGCGAGTTCCAGGACGCGTTCAAGCTGTGCCAGAAGCGCGAGCTGAAACGCGAGGCGTTCGAGCTGTTGCGGCGCGTGGCGTCGCTCGATCCCTCGAACATCTCCGACCGCTTGAACCTGGCCGGGCTATTCGTGCGCGAGGGCATGCTCGACGACGCGAAGCGCGAGTTCACCTCGCTGCTCGAGGAAGTGCGGCGGCAGACCGGCGCGGATCTGGTGATCCGCGTCGCCGAGCAGTTCCTGCACGCGTTCCCGGACAGCAGCGAGGCGCTCGGTGCACTGGTCTGGGCGAAGCTCGCCAGCGGCGCGCACGCCGAGGCCGTGAATCTGCTCAAGCCCGCGGTCGCGAAGAACCCGGACGACATCGCCTTGCGCGAATCGCTGGTGAGCGCGTACGAGTCGGCCGGCGACGCGACTTCGGCGCGGAGGTTGTGGCGCGAGATCGCGGAGCTGTACAAGCGACGCGGCGATCTCGAGAAGTCGCGCGACATCCTGCAGCGCTACGTCACCGCGGAAGCGCTCGTCAGCTCGAGCGACGAGAGCACCGCGCCGAGCCTGATCCTGACCGAGTCGACCGGACGCGCGCCGGACGACCTGATCGAGCTCGACGAGCCCGAGGTGTCGCGCCCGATCGCGCCGCCCGCGAGGCCGGCCACACCGCCGCGTGTCGCGCAGCTCGTCGAGCGCGGCCGCGCGACGCCGCCGCCCGACCGCTCCCAGATCACGCAGCCCAAGCCCGCGAGGCCGCCGAGCGCTCCGACCGCGCCGCAAACGCCGGCCGACCTGCTGACCGAGGCGCGCGTTTCGCTCGAGTTCGGCGATCGACAAGAGGCCCTGCGCATCGCGAGCAGCGTGCTCGAGCTCGAGCCGGACAACGACGCCGCGCGCGAGCTGTTCATCCAAGCCGGGGGTACACCGGAACCGGACGCTGCGCCGGAGATCGACGAGAACGAGTCGCTCTCCGACCTGATCGAGGTGCACTCGTTCGGCGAGTCCGGCGAGCTCACGCAGGAGCCCGTCGAGGCGCCGCAGCTCGAAGTCGGCTCGGGACGCTCCGAGCTCGCCGCGCTCTCCGCGGGCGAGGAGTTCGACACGCTGCCCGACATCGAGATCGTGCTCGAGGACGAGGAGGACCGCGACGAGCAATTCGCCTCGGTCGAGCCGCCGATCGAGCTCTCGCTCGAGCGCACGCCGTTCCTGAAGAAGCCCCAGTCGACCAAGCCTGCGGCCGCGCAGCCGCTCGCGCCCCAGCCAATGCCGCCCAAGTCCGTCGCTGCACCCGCTGTGCCCGCGCCGAAGCCGCCGCGCGCCGAAGAGAATCTCGACATCGACATCGACCTCGATATCGACATCGATATCGACGCCGACATGCTGGGCGACGCCGATCGCGACGCGCTCGAGTTCTCCAAGCCGATCGCGGTCGAGCTCGAGTTCGCGAAGCCGCTCGCGTCCGAGGGCGACGGGAGCTCGGCCGACGTCTCGGCGCAAGTGGCCGAGAATCTCTCCGAGGCGGACTTCTACCTCGAGCAGGGCCTGATCGACGAGGCCGCGCGCATCTACACCTCGGTGCTCGAGCTGGCACCGCAGCACCCGAAGGCCATGCTGCGGCTGGGCGAGATCGAGGCGCGCCGTGGCAAGGCGCCTCCGGTCGAGGCGGACATCGCCGGCAACGCGTTCGGCGACACCATGGTCTGCGAGCCCGGCCGCAGCGAGCCGGCGCCGGCGCTCGAGGACGTCGCGGCGCTCGCCGAGGCGGCCGCGCTCGAATTGTCGGTGATCGGCGAGGACACGATTCCTCCGCTCGAGGCGCTCGATCCCGCGCCGCAGGACGAGATCGTCTTCGCCGAGGACACCGGCGCGCCGCTCGAGCTCGAGCGCGAGTCCGAGCCCGACGACGGCGAGCTCGACGAGACCAGCGAGTCGCACGACGAAGAGGGCGAGTTCGACCTGGCTGCCATGCTCGACGAAGACGACGCCCAGACCAGCCAGACGATCGGCACGCTGATCGGTGTAGGGTCGGTGGGCCGCGGCTTCGCAGAGGTGTTCTCGGCCTTCAAGAAGGGCATCGAGGAGCAGGTCGACGAGGGCGACGCGGACACCCACTACGACCTGGCGATCGCGTACAAGGAAATGGGCCTCCACGAGGACGCGGTGCGCGAGCTGGTGGCGGTGATCAAGACCGGCACCCGCATGACGGAAGCGCTGTCGCTGCTCGCGAACTGCAAGCTCTCGCTCGGCGATCCCACGTCCGCGGCGTCGCACCTCGAGGACGCGCTGTCGCGCGCGGGCGACGCTGGCGATGTGGCGGTGTCGCTGCGCTACGACCTGGGCGAGGCGCTGTTGGCCGCGGGCCGCGACGCCGAGGCGCGCGAGGCCTTCGCCAAGGTCTCCGCCGCCGATCCGAATTTCCGCGACGTCGCGGAGCGCATCTCGAGATTTGGCTGAGCGCGCAGAGGCTGCGCGGACGAGGACACGCATGGAGCACCTGAAGTTCTTCGATCTCCCGTCGGACCCGTTCCAGAACGAGTCCGACGAGCGCTTCTACTACGAGAGCGCGCCGCAGAAGCGCGCGCGCTTGCGCCTGATGCGCGGCATCCAGCAGCGCAAGTCGCTGTCCGTGCTGGTGGGTGGCCCGGGCCTGGGCAAGACCACGCTCGCGCACTCGATCCTGCGCGCGCTCAACCCACGCGAGTTCGCCGCGCACTACCTGTCGATTCCGCACGAGGCGTGCGCGTCGGGCTGGTTTCTGCCCAACGTGGCGCGCGCTTTCGGCGTGCACGCGCCCTCGGACGAGATCCCGGTGCTCGTGGATCAGATCCACGCCCAACTCGTTTCGATCACGTCGGCGCAACGCAGTGCGGTGTTGCTGATCGACGAAGCGCAGCTGTTCCGCAACCGCGACGCGATGGAGGAGTTCCGCGGACTGCTGAACCTGTTGCACGGCGGACGCAAACTGGTGTCGCTGGTGCTGTTCGGCCTGCACGAGCTCGGTGAGATCCTGAAGCTCGATCCGCCGCTCGCGCAGCGCGTCGAGATCCGCACCGAGCTCACGCCCATGGACTGGCTCGAGTCGCAGGCCTACGTCTCTCACCGCCTGCGCCTGGCCGGCGCGACGCAGGCCGTGTTCTCGCCCGACGCGCTCGAAGCGCTGTTCCGCTGCTCGGGTGGCGTGCCTCGGCTTCTGAACACCGTGGCCGACAACGCGCTGTTCGAGGCATTCCTCTGCGAAGCGAAGCCCGTCGACAGCTCGATCGTCGCGGCCGCTGCGGAGTCGCTCGGTCTCGTGCCTGCGCCGCTCGAGGATCCGTATCCGAGCATGCCGCAGCTCGTCGCGATCGCCGCGCCCTCTGTGCCTGTGGCCCGCGTTGCGCAGCCCGCGATCGAAGCGCTCGATGTCATGGAAGAGGCGCCGGTGGAGTGGCTCGAGCCGGTCGCGCCCATGCCGGCGGATTCGCGTCCGTCGCCGCCGCCGCCGGCGCGCGCACGCGAAGTCGCACCTGAACTCGTCGAAGAGGAGATCCTCGCCGACTTCGAGACCGCGGAGCTGGTGAGCGAATCGACCGCCGCGGACACGGAGCCGATGGAGTTCGAGCTCGAAGAGATCGGCTCCGAGCCCGAGGCCGCAGTGACCGAAGTCGACTTCGAAGACGAGGTGGCCGCCGAAGCCGCCGCTTCGACCGCGACCAAGCTCGATCCCGAGGACTCCGACTGGAGCCTCGGCGCCGAGATCCGCACAGAAGAAGCGCCGAGCGAAGCCAGGCGGCACAGCCGCAACGACGACAGCTTCGACCTGCGCAGCCTGGCGCTCGAAGTCGACGAGGAGCCAGACTTCGTCGAAGAGGCGCCCGTCGTGGTCGCGCCGGTCGAGTCCAAGGACGAGGACGATCTCGACGCGCTCTTCGAAGAGATCCAGATCGACCACTGAGCCCGCTTCCGCTCGCGCGCACGAGCCGCTATGCTCGCGCTCGGATGCGGGAATAGCTCAGTTGGTAGAGCATCAGCTTCCCAAGCTGAGGGCCGCGGGTTCGAGTCCCGTTTCCCGCTCCAGTGATTCTCTCACCCGCGCTGCTGAAACGCGATCAGTCCTCCGCCGTCGAGCACGATCGTGTGGCCGGTGACCCAGCCGCTCGACGCGTCGCAGGCGAGATAGAGCGCGGCCGCGGCCACGTCCTCGGGTTCGCCGAGGCGCTTCAGCGGATACACCTGCGCGACCTGGTCGCCGCGGCCTTTCTCCCAGAGCACCTTCGCGAAGTCGGTTTTGATCAAGCCGGGCGCGATCGCGTTCACGCGCACCTTCGGTCCCATCTCGGCCGCGAGCTGCTTGGTCAGATGGATCAGCGCGGCCTTGCTCACGTCGTAGACTCCGAGGATCGCATTGGTCGAGAGACCGCCGACGCTCGAGATGTTCACGATCGCGCCGCCGTGCTCGCGCATCCACTTCTGCCATGCGAGCTGGGTCCAGAAGAGCGGGGCGGTCAGGTTCACTTGGAGCGTCTTCTCCCAGCGCGCCAGATCGACGTCGATGGTCGGACCGGCGTAGGGGTTCGTGGCCGCGTTGTTGACCAGGATGTCGAGCCGGCCGAACCGCGAAAGTGTCGACCCGACCACGCGCTCGGCGTCCTCGAGCCGACCGATGTTGCCGGCCTCGTAGGCGACGTTCGGGCCGATCTCTTTCGCCGCTTCCTCGCAGCTCTCCGCCTTGCGCGAGGTGATCATCACCCGTGCACCCGCTTCCGCGAACGCGCGCGCGATGCCTTTGCCGATTCCGCGCGACCCGCCGGTCACGAGGGCCACCTTGCCGGCCAGACTGAGCTCCATGTTTCGCCCTGCCTCCAATCGCGATTGCGCGGACTGTTGCGCAGACGAAGTATGCGCGAAACGCGCCTTCCGCACGCGGAGCGCGGCCGAAAGCGCTAGGCTGGTGAAAACAGGAGATCCTTTGAGCCAGCAAGCCCCCGCGAGCGCGATCGAGGCCGATAGCTACGTCGTGAACCCCAAGATGCTCGAGTGGGGGCCCGGCCGCGTGATGCAGCTCGAGGGCGCAAAAGCGGTCGTGTGTTTCCGCGACGCGCGCGCCGACGTGCCGGGCGACGGGCTGAAGACGATGGTGTTGCGTGCGCTCGAGGCGTCACCGCTGCAGAGCGACGCCTGGCTCGACAATCTCCCGCCGTTCAAGAACGGCAAGTTCCAGGTCGCGCAGCCGCGCGTGACGTTCGACGAGGGCACCGCGGAGCTGGTTCGACACTTCCCGCTCGGCTTCGGCGATCCCGCCTACACGGCACGCGAGTGCGAGGCGAAGCGCGCCGCCCACGCGCTCTGGACGAGCACACTGGCGGGCGGGCAGGGCGAAGCGCTGCTCGCGGATGGAGATCTCGCCGAGCTCGCGCGCCGTGCGATCGCGGTCGTGGCGCAAGCGGGCGTGCTGAATCGCGTCGAGTCCTCGGCGCTGCGCGATGGCCTGGCCGATGGCGCGGCGGCGAAGTCCGCGTTCACCGCGCTGTTCGCGCTGCTCGTCTCCGAGAAGGACACCGAGGGTCCGCTCGCGACCTACTTCGAGGCCGTGGAGCCGATCGCGCAGCGCGGCAAGACCGCCGCTTCGCGCTGGGCGATCGCCACGGCGCTGCCGTTCCTGGCGCGGCCCGACGCGTTCCTGATTCTCAAGCCCGAGGTGAGCAAGAACGCCGCGGAGCGACTGCGCTTCGACCTCGTCTATCAGGCGGAGCCGAACGTGCGCACGTACGAGAAGCTCTTGCGCATGGCGAGCGCGCTGTTCGAGCGCCTCGCACCGCTGGGCGCGCGCGACCTGATCGACGTGCACGCCTACCTGGGCGAGGTCGCGCGCTACGGATCGAGCCGCGCGCAGGCGTAGCCCGCGACCACTTCCTTTCCGTCCTGATTGACGGTCACGACCTTCAGGTCGGCGAGCTTCTGGCCGCCCTCGTCGCGCAGTGCCTCGACGGTCGCACTCGCGGTCAGCGTGTCGCCGGGCCAGACCTGCGCGACGAAGCGTACGCCGTACTTGGTGAGCCGGCCGTCGCCGACCCAGTTCGTGAGCATGCGTCCGGTCGCGCCCATGCTGAGCATGCCGTGCGCGAAGACCGTCGGATAGCCGGCGATCTTGGTCGCGAAGACCTCGTCGGTGTGCACCGGGTTGTAGTCGCCGGACGCGCCGGCGTACATGACGAGCTGGGTGCGCGAGAGATTCTCGATCACGACTTCTTCGCGCGTGTCGCCGACCGAGAGTTGTGTCGCCTTGAGCGCCATGGCTGTGCTCCTACTTCTGCTCGATCACGCGCTCGGTGCGCACGCCCACGCCGCGCGCCGTCACCACGAGCTGGTTGTTCTGATCGTAGTACTCCGTGATCGACTCGGAGAAGTGCAGCTTGCCACCGCGCTTGCCCTCCTTCTCCCAGGTCTTGCCGGGTTTGTTCACGGCGCTGAGCACCATGCCCGCGACGAGCGGCCGGTGGTACTCGAAGTGCTGCTCCGCGTGCAGGCCGCCGGCGGCGGCGCCGCTCGGTCGCTCGCCGCTCTTGGGCTCGCCACTCGGAGGCGCGCGCCGTACTCCGGTGGCTTCCTTCGCGGAGCCGAACCAGGGCTGGCCGATCTTGGGGCGCAGGAAGTAATCGGGATCGAACTGCGCGCTCGCCTGCGTGAACGTGGGCGGCGCGGGAATGCCTCCGACCTCGGACTT
Organism: Deltaproteobacteria bacterium; assembly: GCA_031396695.1. Lineage (GTDB taxonomy): Bacteria > Myxococcota_A > UBA9160 > SZUA-336 > SZUA-336 > VGRW01. The sequence goes on along the minus strand of JANNLG010000017.1, from coordinate 10,068 downwards.
CCGCGCGTGCTCCTCGTCGGAGTAGATCGGATTCGGGTCGTTGATCGCGCGCGCGAACATCAGGACGTGACTCGCCTCGATCGGGAACTTCTTGAACGCCATGTCTTCGCTTCCTCCCTCAGATCCCGAAGTCCCACGACTCGCCGGCGTGGTAGCGCTTGAGCACGTTCTTCGCGATCAGGATCCGGTGCACCTCGTCGGGTCCGTCGGCGATGCGCAGCGTGCGCGCGCCCTTGTACATGCCCTCGAGCGGCAGGTCCGACGATACGCCCGCCGCGCCGAAGACCTGGATCGCGCGGTCGACCACGCGCTCGAACGCCGCCGGCACGAAGATCTTGATCGCCGAGATCATCGTACGCGTGTCGCCGCCCGCGTCCATCACGTGCGCGCAGTGCAGCGTCATCAGCCGCGCGCTCTGGATGTCCATGAACGAGTCGGCGATGAAGCCCTGGATGAACTGCTTGGTCTCGAGCTTGCCGCCGTGCACCTCGCGGTCGATCGAGCGCTGCACCATCAGATCGAATGCGCGCCACATCTGACCGACCGCGTTCATGCAGTGGAACACGCGGCCGGCGCCGAGCCGATCCTGCGCGGCTTGGTGGCCGCTGCCGCGGTGGCCGAGCGCGTTCGCGAGCGGAACGCGCACGTTGTCGTACTTGATCTCGCAGTGATCGCCGTGCTCGTGTCCCCAGACCGGCACGCTGCGCAGGATGTTGAAGCCCGGCGTGTCGGTAGGGACGATGATCTGCGTCATGCGGTCGCGCACGCCGCCACCCTCGTCGCCTTCCTCGGTCCGACACATCACGATGGCGAACGCCGCGCGGCGACCGTTCGACGTGAACCACTTGTGGCCGTTGATCACCCAGTCGTTGCCGTCGCGCACCGCGCGGGTCTGGATCGCGTACGGATCGGAGCCGGCGGCGTTGGGTTCGGTCATCGAGAAGCACGACTCGATCTCGCCGCGCACGAGCGGCTCGAGCCACTGCTTCTTCTGCTCGGGCGTACCGTACTTCACCAGGATCGTCTGGTTGCCCGAGTTGGGCGCCTGGCAACCGAACAGCGACGACGAGAAGGGGCTCCACGCCATGATCTCGTTCATGTAGGCGTGCTTGAGGAAGCCGATGCCCATGCCGCCGTATTCCTCCGGAAGGTGCGGGGCCCACAGACCCGCCTGCTTCACTTTGCGCTGGACGCCCTGGTAGATCTCCTTGCGCTTTTCGGGCGCGCCGTACCGCAGGCTGTTTTCGTTGGGGATGATTTCCTTCGTGACGATCTCCGCGGTCCGCAAGCGGATCTCGTTGATCTCGTCCCCGAGGCCGGTGACCGGTGCGACTTGCATTTCGTGCTCCTTCGATCTCTTCGTTGCGATCTTACTTCTTTGCGCCGAACGACTTCAGCCGCTCCGCCATGTCGGGTCCAGCGCCCGGGCTGTTGGCGCGCTCGTAGGCGAGCGCTTGCGCGGGCGGCAGGCCCGCGCCGCCGCGCATGAGCGCCTTCTCGGTGCGCAGCGTGAACCAGGAGTTCGCGGCGATCTCGCGCGCGAGCGCGAGAGTGCGCGCTTCGAGCTCGGCGTCCGGCACGCACTCGTTCGCGAGCCCGATCGCGACGGCCTCGCGACCGCTCAGTGCATGGCCGCTGAACATGACCTGCTTCGCGCGCAGCTCGCCGATCCGACGCGGCAGGCGCTGGCTCATGCCCCAGGTCGGTGTCATGCCCCACTTGCCGTGCGTGTCGGCGAGCTTCGCCGACTCGGCGACCAGCAACAGGTCGCAGGCGAGCACGAGCTCGAGCGCGCCGGTGTAGCAGTGACCCTGCACCGACGCGATCACGGGTTGCGGCAGCGCTTCGAGAGCGTCGAGCGTCTCCGCCTGGAAGTGCGGCGACGGCGCGCGCTCACCTTTGCTGATCGCATTCAGGTCGTTGCCCGCCGAGAACGAGCGGCCCGCGCCGCGCAGCACCACGCAGCCGACGCTCTCGGTCTCGCCCGCCAGGCGATCGACGTGCGCGCGCAGCTCGTCGAACAGCTTCGGCGAGAGCGCGTTCAGCACGTCCGGCCGATTGATCGTGAGCACAGCCACGCCCGCTTCGTCTCCGCGCAGAACCAGACCCGCCATCGCCGCGTCTCCCGTTCGATCGGTACCCGAAGTGTCTCACGGCCGGCGGGCCGAGGTGCTGCGCGAGCTAGCTCGATCTCTCGCCGCGTGTTCCGCGCAACGCCAGATCGACGCCGCCGAGCCGGCGATCTTTCGCCGGCTTCCGCGGGTGGCCACCCATTTGCGCGAGCACCAGGAAGTCGGCGAAGGCGCCCTCCAGCGAGGCGCTGAAGCCTTGCACGTCCTGGATTTTGTTGATGGCGAGCTTGGCCATGCGCAGTACGCCGTGCGCGCTCTCGCCGACTCGGCTGGCCCAGGCGAGCGTCTCGCGCTCGAGCGCGTCGGCCGCGATCACGCGGTTCACGAAGCCGAGCTCGCGCGCTTCCTCGGCGCTGATGAAGCGCGACTCGAACAGGAGCTCCTTGGCTTTGCGCGCGCCGACGTCCCAGGGGATCGAGAAGTACTCGACCTGACCCGCGAGGAAGCGCGCGTCGGGCGAGGCGAAGATCACGTCCATGGCGGCGGCGATCATCCAGCCGCCGTAGATGCAATAGCCGCGCACCATGGCGACGGTGGGCTTCGGGAGGTTCCGCCACTTCAGTGTGTAGTCGAGGTTGTACTTGCGGAAGGTCTCGTAGTCGAGCAGCCCCGTGTCGGGAATGCCGCGCCGCTGACGGTCTTCGATCTGTTCCGGCGTGCCCAGGTCGTGACCGGCCGAGAAGTGCTCGCCGGCGCCTTGCACGATCGCGACCTTGACGGTCTTGTCGCTCATCGCGCGCTCGAGCGCTTCGTCGAGCTGGTCGAGCATTCGCCAGCTCTGCGCGTTGCGGTAGCGCGGTCGATCGAGCGTGATCATCGCGACCGAGCCGTCGAGTTCGTAGCGGACGTCCTGCGCGGGCATTTTCCCGTTATAGCAGCAACCTGCGGGCGCCGAACAACCGTGTGAATGAGAACGCGGAACGGAATGCGACTCCAGACGGCGGCGCTGTGCACGTGCGTCGCTCTGGCGCTCGCGCTCACGGGCTGCACGTGGCTGTACGGCCCCGCCGTCGCGCTGCCGAAGGACACGGCCGAGGCGGTCGAGAAGCCGGGCCTGGGCGCGCGGGCGCTGTTGCGCGCGAACCAGAGCGAGCTCGAGCTCGCGAGTTGGGGCCCGGCGCTGCAGGCGGCCATCGATTCGCTCGGTGCGCGCGTGGATGCCGAGCAGCAGACGGTGCTGCGCGCGGCGATCCGGCGTACCTACGCGCCGCAGCGTCTGTTCGACCGCATGGGCACGACCGTCGCTGCGAGCTGGGACCCGGAGGCCGCCCGCGGCGTGTTCGAGTTCTACGAGTCCTGGCTGGGCCAGCGCGTGCTGCGCGCACAGGCGAGTCGGCGCGACGTGAACACGCTTGCGAAGTTCCAGCAGTGGAGCGAGGACTTCGACTCGAACGACTACTCGTCCGAGCGCATCGAGCGGCTGCAGCGGCTCGATCGCGCGCTGCTCACCTCGCAGACCGCCGTGTGGCTGAATCGCGCGATGCTCGACGCTGGACTGGCCGCGCTCGGCGAGGGCGTGCCTCCGAGTACCGCCGAGCCGATCCGCGCGCTGCGCGTTCACTACGCGAGCGAGGAGCCCGGGCTGTACCTGCTGGCGGCGGATCAGGTGCTGCGCTGGAACCTGTACGCGTTCAAGTGGCTTTCCGACTCCGACCTCGAGCGCTACGTCGCGTTCGCGGAATCGACCAGCGCGCAGTGGTGGGTGGTGAGCTCCGCGCGCGCGTACCGCGTGACACTGACTGGTGCCGGCGAGGAGCTCTTCCAGGCGCTGCGTCCGCGCAACAGCTTCTGAGCTAGAGCGCGAAGATCCGCTCCAGTTGGCTGCGCGTCGCGCGCGGCAGCGTGAGGCCGGACGCGAGCGCGTTCTCGTCGAGCTGCTCGGGCCGCGTAGCGCCCACGATCACGCTCGCGACCTCGGGTCGACGCAAGCACCACGCGAGCGCGAGCTGCGCCGGCGTGACGCCGAGCTCCGAGGCCACGGCGCGCATGCGCTCGACCCGCGCGAGGTTCGCCTCCGAGAGCAGCGGGTCGAGGAAGCGCGCGCGCGAGGCGACGGTGATCCCCGAGCCCTCCGGCTTCGCTCCGCCCGCGTACTTCCCGGTCAACACGCCCTGCGCGAGCGGGCTCCACACGATCTGACCCACGCCGAGGCGCGCGTGCGCGTCGAGCAGCTGGCGCTCGATCCAGCGCGAGAGCAGCGAGTATTGCGGTTGATTCGAGATCGGCCGGTAGCCGCCGGTCGCGTCCGCGATCCGACACGCGCTGGCAGCCTGATCTTCGCTCCACTGCGACAGTCCCCAGTACAGGACCTTGCCCTGACGGATCAGGTCCTCGTAGGCGCGCACGGTTTCCTCGAGCGGCGTCTCCGGGTCGGCCCGGTGACACTGATGCAGGTCGAGGTAGTCGGTGCCGAGCCTGCGCAGCGACGCGTGCACGCTTTCGAACAGGTGCTTGCGCGAGAGTCCGCGGTCGTTCGGATCGTCCGACATCGGGAAGAAGCACTTGGTCGCGAGCACGAGCCGCGTACGCGGCAGGCCGGCGAGCGCGCGGCCGAGCACGCGCTCCGCTTCCCCGTTCGAGTACGCGTCGGCGGAGTCGAACAGCGTCACGCCCAGGTCGAAGGCGTGGCGCGCAATGCGCTCGCTCGCGCCTGCTTCGACGTGGCCACCGAGCGTGAGCCACGAGCCGAGCGCGATCTCCGAGACGACGAGTCCGCTCGCGCCCAGGCGCCGGTAGTTCATCGCGCGCGATCTTACCCGAAGGCCTCGCGAGCGTCAGAAGTCGTCGTGCGCGAAATCGACCAGCGCGAAGCCGGCCACGAAGTCCGCGAGCTCATAGGGATCGACGCCGAGGTCGGCGCCGATCAGATACACCATGCCGCCCGCGCCGATCTCGCCCACGCCGTACACCGGCGAGTGCGCGCGACTGCCCGCCGCGGCGGGTCCGGCTTCGAAGCCGCTCTGGCTCTCCGTTCCGACGGGCCAGGGCACGCTCGCACGGCCGCGCGGTCCTGCGACGCCGATCCAGAGCGCGCCGTAGTCGCCGACGAACACGGGCAGGGCGCGGGTCACGCGCGCGCCCGCGGCCCAGCCCGTGCCAATGCGCAGACGCAGCCGCACCACGTCGCACAGATCGAATACCCGATTGGGCAGATACGCGATCGCCGTCCAGGCAACACTTCGCGACGGCGGGCTCATCGCGACCGGCTCAGGAGACCCGTCTCCGCGCGCGACGCTGGCCACCAGCAGCACGCTCGCTGCCGCAGCCGCGCAGGCACGGGCTCGGATCCGGTGCTCTCGCACGCTCCCCCCAAAGGGGATGCGTAGCCGCTCGTTGTGCGACCCGCCAGCGCCGAGCGCCGCGCGCGGTATGATCGCCGCCCATGCGAATCGGCGGACCATGAGACACGCGGCGGTGATCTTCGACCTCGGCGGAGTCGTGCTCGGCTCACCGCTTCACGCGATCGCGGAGTTCGAGCGCGAGCACGGCATCCCGGCTGGCTTCGTGAATCGCGTGGTGGTCTCGACCGGGCCAGGCGGCGCCTGGTCGCGGCTCGAGCGCGGCGAGCTGCGCGTCGAGCAGTGGATTCCCGCCTTCGAGCGCGACTGCGCCGACGCGGGCCAGCGCATCTCGGCCGCACGCATGATGGAGGCGATCCGCTCCGCGGCCGATCCGCGCCCGAGCATGGTCGCCGCGATCCGCGCGATTCGCGCGCAGGGGCTGCGCGTGGGTGCGCTCACCAACAACTGGGTCGCCGACGAGCCGACCGAGAATCGCCTGGGACTCGAGCTGCGCGAGCTGTTCGACGCGTACGTCGAGTCCGCGATCGTGGGCCTGCGCAAGCCGGACCCGCGCATCTACCAGCACGCCTGCCGCGAGCTCGGCGTGGCGCCCGAGGCCTCGATCTTTCTGGACGACATCGGCGCGAACCTGAAAGCTGCGCGCGCGCTCGGCATGCACACGATCAAGGTCGACACGCCCGAACAAGCGCTCGGCGAGCTCGAGTCCGCGCTCGGCTTCGCGCTGAGCTAGAAGCGATCCTCCAGGGACAGGAACTCGCGCGCGATGCGCGCGTGCTGCGGGTGCGCGGCGATGCGCTCGAGCAGGAGCTGCTTCTGCTGCGCGGCCGCGAGCGGCGGCTGCTCGATCGTCGCCCACTTCACGATGCCTTCCCAGAAGGTGTCGACCACGTCGCGGCCCGAGATCGTGCCGCCAGCGACCGTCTTGAAGTCGAGCATGCGCAGCTCGCCCAGGTACAGGCGGAGCGAGTGCACGTGCACGGCCTCGTCGATGCGGATCCGGTTCACGATCTCCGCGGCGTGCTCGGCCTGTGCGCGGCGATCGGTAAACAGCCCCGGGTCGCGCAGCAGGTTCTCGGTCGACGAGAAACCGCGCTCGGCGCGGAACTCGATCATCAGCAGGTTCCCGAGGAAGTGGATGAAGCGCTCGTACTCGAGCGCGAGCTGCGGGAACACGGGCACGTTCGCGTCGGGACGGCCGATGTTGTCGGGCACCACGGGCATCGGGTACTCGGTCTTGCCGAAGGCCAGATCGCGCAGCGCGAACCACATCACGTCGTGTCCGCCCAGGCCCGCCTCGGGCTCGCCGCCCTCGTCGAGCCCGTGCGCGCGCAACAGCCCCTTGTTCATGTGGCCGATCGCGTGCTCCGAGATGTCCTGCACCACGAGCTTCTGCAGATCGGGGAAGGGCAGGTCGGCGAGTGCGCGGCCGCGCGCCTCGATCACGCCGATGATCGTGAGCGAGTTCCAGAACGTCTGGCCGAGGCCTTCGTGGATCAGCAGCTTCTGCTGCGCGTCCGACGGGTAGCGAACGCCCGAGAGCAGCGACGAGTCCGCCGCGAGCAGGTCGCCGCCGCGCGCGCGCAGAGCCTCGGTCCAGGCGGCGAGCGCGGGCGCGCGCAACAGGGTCCGCGGCGGGATGTACGTGCCCGCCGCGTCGAAGCCGCCGTGCAGCAGGTGGCCCGCCTCGATCTGCGGACGCGCGTAGTCGTGGGAGCGGAGCAGTTCGTCTTGGCTGTACCGAAGCCTCGTCATGGTTCGACCTCCTCGTGGGCGACGCGGCTCGGCGTCAGCACCAGCGCGCGCGCGCAAAAACGGACCAGGTTCTCGAGCAGCGCATGGCGGTCGGCGCCGCCGTGCACTCCGAAGCGAAGTCCCTGCTGGACCAGACCGACGATGCCGTGCGCGATCACGGCCGGATCGTAGTCGCGCCGCAGCTCGCCGCGCAGCATGCCCTCGCGCAGCGCCTGGGCGAGCGACTGGGCGAGTCGGTCGCGCAGGCTCGCACCGTCGGGAACCGCAGCCGCCAGTACGCTTGCGTCGGCGAACGCCGCGGCGAGCACGCCCGGATGCGCCTCCGAATACTCGATGATCGCCTCGAGCGAGCGAAGGAAGCCTTCGGCGAAATCGTGCGCGCCGATCGCGCGCGCGCGTACGCGTTCCATCAGCTGCTCCGCGGCTTCGTCGGTGAAAGCAATGAACGCGGCGCGCTTGTCGGAGAAGTGCAGGTAGAAAGTGCCCACCGCGACGTCCGCGGCGCGCGCGATGTCCTGCGGCCGGGTCGCGTCGTAGCCGTCCGCGACGAACAGCGCGCGAGCGGCGTCGAGCAGCTGACGCCGGGTCTGCGCCTTGCGGCGCTCGTGCCGCGAGGCGGGTTCGACCTGCGCACTCGTCGCGACCCGATTCACGACGCTGATTATTTGTCAGTAATGATCGGGAGTCAACGTCGTTCTTGGACCCGGTAGCGATTCAGGCGCCCGCTGCGGCCGTCGCTCGCGTACGCGAGCACCGGGACGAGCGGCAGATCGGCGAGCAGCCGGCCTTCTTCGGCCGGGTCCGTATGATGGCAATAGCGCAGGCGCGGCAGGGGCTTGGCTTCCCCCCAGCGGAGCAGGACGTCGCCGGGCTCGAGGTCGTCGACGAGTTCTGCTGGCGCGTTCCGCTCGACCTTGCCTTCGAAGCGGGGCTCCGCCGCAAAATCCCAGAAGGTGAGCGCGAGCGCGCCGCCCGGTGCGACGCGCTCCGCGAGCGCCCGGATCAAAGCGCGCCGCCTCGCTTCGCCCGGAATGTGGTGCAGCAGACCGAACACCGCGACGAAGTCGAACCGTTCCCCAGCGGGAAGAACGGACTCCGGGTCTTCGAGCACGAGATCTCGAAGCCAGAGTCGCGCGCCGGGAACGCCGAGCAGTGCGCGCTCCGCCAGCGCGAGCAGAGGTGCGCTCGCGTCGATCCCGCAGTACAGAAAGGGCGCGTCCAACGTCGTGGACAGGAAGCTCGCAAAGCGCCCGTTTCCACAGCCGACGTCGAGGATCTTCGCCTGCGAGCGCCCGCGCACGAGAGGCAACAATTTCAGCCAGCCCGGCCAAGGCGAGCTTCGCGTCGCGGCGAACTCTTCGGCCGATTCGGCGTAGAAACGCTGGTTGAGCGCGTTCAGGGCGCGGGCGGTGGCTTCGTTCACGAATTCACACTGGAGTCGAGTTGACCACGAGCCGAGCCGCGTTCGAGCCGCACGCGCACGAAGCGTCGCTCGTCGCCGTTTTGCGCGCGTTGGCGCAAGCGCCGAGCTGGAACGCGCGCGCGCTCGACGGGTTGCTGCGCCAGCACCCGCGTGCGGGCCGCGGGCTGTTCTCTCGCTCCGAGCTGCTCGCCGGGCTCGACGCGTTCTCGCACCAGCTCTCGCTCGGCGAGCGACGCGACGAGCTGGCCGAGTTCCTGCGCCGCCGGCGCGTGCGTACGCTTTCCGGTGTCGCCCCGGTGACGGTGTTCACCAAGCCGCACCCGTGTCCGGGCCGCTGCATCTTCTGTCCCACAGACGTGCGCATGCCCAAGAGTTACCTCTCGGCCGAGCCCGGCTGCCAGCGCGCGGCGCAGTACGGCTTCGACCCGTTCGAGCAGACCGCGGGGCGACTGCGCGACTACCGCGCGATCGGGCACCCGATCGACAAGGTCGAGCTGATCGTACTCGGCGGAACCTGGTCCGCATACCCGCTCGCGTACCGGATCTGGTTCGTGAAGCGCTGCTTCGACGCGCTGAATCGGTTCGACGATCGCGCCGGTGAGCCCGATCTCTCCGAGCGCGCGAGCTGGCCGGAGCTCGAGGCCGCCCAGGTCGCGAACGAGCTCGCGGAGCTGCGCTGCGTGGGTCTCTCGCTCGAGACCCGACCCGACCACGTTTCGCAGCGCGAGGTGCTCGAGCTCCGCCGTCTTGGAGCGACGAAGATCCAGCTCGGCCTGCAGAGCCTCTCCGACGACGTGCTCACGCGCAACGCGCGCGGTCACGGCGTGGCCGAGTCGCGCGCCGCGATGGCGTCGTTGCGCTCCGCGGGCTTCAAGCTGCACGCGCACTGGATGCCGAACCTGCTCGGTTCCAGTCAGGACGCGGACCGCGCGGACTACGCGCGGCTCTTCGACGACCCGGCGCTTCGTCCCGACGAGCTGAAGATCTATCCGTGCTTTCTGATCGACGGCACGGAGCTCGTCGAGAGCTGGCGCAGCGGCGCCTGGCGTCCGTACGGCGACGACGAACTCACGATGCTGCTCGCGGATTGCATGGCGGCGACCCCGCGCTGGTGTCGGCTCACGCGCATCGTGCGCGACATCTCGGCCAAGGACATCCTGGCGGGCAGCAAGGTCGCCAATCTGCGCGAGCGCGCGGAAGCTCACCTGCGGGCGACCGGCCGGGAATCCGTCGACATTCGCGCGCGCGAGATCCGCGCCGAAGCGTCGGAGCCGACGGACTTCGTCCTGCGCGAGACGGACTACGATGCCGCAGGCGCGCGCGAGATCTTCATCGAAGCCGTCACCGCGACCGACCGCCTGCTCGGCTTCGCGCGCCTCCGGCTTCCGCGCGAGCCCGCCTGGATCGAGGAGCTGCGCGACTCCGCCGTGCTGCGCGAGCTGCACGTCTACGGCGCGCT